>NZ_SMNT01000100.1 GCF_004348265.1 Methylobacterium segetis | reverse complement strand
CCGGCACGGTCACCGACTGGAGCCGGGGGAAGCGCTCGATCACGGCCCCGTCATCCTCGACCGCGACGAACTCGACCCGGCCGTTGCGGGCGACCGAGCGCACGGCCCCGACGAGAGCGAGGGCCTTGGGGGCGGAGGGCGCGATGATGCTGACGAAGGCGTCGATGCGCCGCTCCCGGAAGGCGGCGGCGACCGCCTCCTGGTTCACGGGGACGAGGTGGACGGCCCGCTCGCGCGAGGCGGCGCCCCCCGCCTCCGCCATCTCCAGGGCGAGGCCGTAATAGCCGAGGATGTTGCGCAGCAGCGAGAGGTCGGCGTCCCGGTGCGCGGCGATGCCGAGCCGCTTGCCGGCGAGCTTCGGGAAGCCCTTGACGGGGGCTTGGTCCGGCGAGGCGATGACCATCGCCTGGTCGCGCAGGATGGCGAGGGTCAGCCCGTTCGTCGGCAGCAGCACGTCGGGCCGGACCACGGCGAGGTCGGCGCGGCCGTCCTGCAGCGCGGCGGCGCTCTCGCGCACGTCGTCGAAGGGCAGGATCCTCAGGCGGACGCCCTCGCCCCCGGCCTCGAGGGCGTCGGCATAGGCCTTGATCAGCTCCGGCTCGGTCCCGTCGCGCGGGGCGACCGCGATCGTCAGCACCGTCGCCTGAAGCAGGTACCAGGCCGCGCCCGCGCCCGCCGCCAGGGCGATGGCCGCCGCGAGGAGGAGCGTCTCCTTGCGCAGGAGCCAGGCGAGCCCGGTCCGCATCGCCCCGGCCCTCAGACCAGGGAGATGAGGACGATGCCCGCCACCATGAGGGCGGCCCCGCCGAGGCGCCGGGGGCCCGCCCGCACCTGCCGCATGCCGAGCCAGCCGAAATGGTCGAGCGCCACCGAGGTCAGGAGGTTGGCGGTGATCAGGAGGCCGTTGAAGGCGCCCGCGCCGACCGTGTCCACGAACAGGAGGCCGGCGAACACCGCCACGGCGCCGGTCAGGCCGGCGAGCGGCATCCACCAGCGCATCCCGGACACGTCCTCCCGCGTCGGCAGCGGCGCCGGGCGGATCAGGAACACGAAGGCGAAGGCGAAGACGACGGGCAGGAAGGACACGGTCGCCGCGAGCCAGGGGTTGACGAGGGCGCCGCGCAGCTGCGCGTTCCAGACGACGCCGATGGCCTGGAGGGCGCCCGCGACGACGATGAAGGGATAGAGGAGCTTCGGGTCGAGGCCGTGGCCGTCGCCCCGCTCCTGGCCCTGCTCTCGGCCCCTCTCCTGGCCCGTCTCCGGCGCGACGCGGGCGATGAAGGACACGCCGACGGCCATCAGCAGCCCGCCGAGCCAGGGCATCGGCTTGAAGCCGGCGGCCGGCAGCCCGAACAGGCCGAGGGCGTCCATCGCGAGCGAGGTCAGGATGTTGGCCGTCAGCGTCAGCCCGTTGAACGGCCCGGCCCCGACCTTGTCGACGAGGGCGAGGCCGCCGAACACCGCCACCGCGCCGGCCGCGCCGCCGAGCGGCGCGTACCAGGGCATCCGGCCGAGGGTGTCGAGGCCGGGCAGCGGCACCGGCATCAGGAGGAACAGCGTCGCGAAGACGAAGACGATCGGCAGGAACGAGACCGTGGCGGCCAGGAACGGGTTGACGAGGCGCCCGCGCAACTGGGCGTTCATGGAATTGCCGAGCGCCTGGAGGGCGCCCGCCACGAGGATGAAGGGGTAGAGCAGGGCTGCGTTCACGGCGGGCGCGCCTCCGGGCCGGGCAGGGATCAGGCGGGGATCAGGCGAGGATCAGGGCCGCGAGCGCCAGGGCGAGGGCCGGCGGCATCACGACGAGCCCGAGCTTCAGGAAGGCCCAGGCCGACACGTCCTCGCCCTCGCGCCGGATCGCGGTGAGCCAGAGGATCGTCGCCAGCGAGCCCGTCACCGACAGGTTCGGCCCGAGATCGACCCCGATCAGGATCGCGCCCGCCACCGTCTGGGGGACCCCGGCGGCCTGGACGGAGGCGCCCGCGAGCAGGCCGGCCGGCAGGTTGTTCACGAGGTTCGAGCCGAGGGCGACGAGGGCGCCGCCGGCCCAGGCGGTGGCGGCGGGGTCGCCCTGCGCGGCGCGCTTCAGGAGGTCGGCGAGCATCCGCAGGATGCCCGTCTTCTCCAGGGCCTCGACGAGGACGAAGAGCCCGGCCACCAGCGGCAGCACGCTCCAGGACACGTCCCTCACGACCGCGACGAGGCCGCCGCGGTTGATCAGCAGGACGAGGAGCGTGGTGGCGAGGCCCGCGACGAAGGTCGGCAGGCCGAGGTCGATCCCGGCCGCCGAGGCGCCGATCAGCGCCGCGCCGGTGGCGACGATGCCCGCGCCCGCGAGCCGGCCGCCGAGCCGGAGGGCCGGCGTCTCGACCTCGGTCGCGACCCTCTGCCCGCGCAGCCGGGCGTTCTGCGTCAGGCGGAGCGCGACGTAGGTCGCCGTGATCGCCAGGATCGAGGGCAGCGTGAAGGTCGCGAGCCACTGGCCCAGCGGCGGCATGTGCTCGGCGAAGACCACGAGGTTGGCCGGGTTCGAGATCGGCAGCACGAAGCTCGCCGCGTTGGCGATGAAGGCGCAGATGAACAGGTAGGGCAGCGGCTCCTCGACGCCGGCCGCCTTGGTCGCGGCGAAGACGGCCGGCGTCAGCACGACGGCGCAGGCGTCGTTCGACAGGAAGACCGTCACCACCGTGCCGACGACGTAGACGAGCAGGAACAGCCGCGTCGCCGAGCCCTTCGCGGCCCGCACCGCGTGGGCGGCGAGCCAGTCGAACAGGCCCTCCTTCCGGGCGATCTCCGAGAGCAGCATCATGCCCACGAGGAACAGGTAGACGTCCGTGCCCTTGGCGACGCCTTCCAGCGCCACCTGCCAGGGCATCAGGCCGAGCACGACGAGGAGGAGCGCCCCCGTCACCGCCCAGATCGCCTCCGGCCAGGAGAAGGGTCGCAGGATCACGCCGAGCGTCGCCAGGGCGGCGATGGTCCAGGTCGCGAGGTTGAGGGGAAGCCCCAGGGCGGCAGCCACGATCGTCGTCTCTCGTCGTCAGGGTGGGGACGGCCGGTTAGCACCGGCGGCGGGGTTCGGGCAGGCGCCCCTCACCATTTGCGGCCGGCCCGGTTGGGGCCGAGCTGGTCGCCGCGCACGCCCTTGGCGAGCCAGGGACCGATCCGGAAGGCGTCGCTTCCCGGCCTGAGCGGCAGGGCCGGCTCCTCCGGGGGCGCCGTGTCCCGGGTCCCTGCCGGGAGGGGCGGCGGCTCGATCGCGTCGGTGTCGACGAAGTCCGGCCCGTGCCCGGGCCAGCGGGGATCCACCGCCTCGACCTGGAGGTTGCGCGCGCCGGCCGGCCACGCGATCCAGCCTTCGAAGCAGCGCGCCGAGACGCGGGCCATCGGGGTCCAGGCGCCCCGGTCGGCGCGGCAATGGCAGGAGGCGGGCTCCCGGTCGGAGAGGACGAGGGCGCGCACGCGGATCCGCCCGCGCGCGTCGCGGACGAGGCCGGCCGTCTCCTCGCTCGCCGGCCGCGCCGCGAGGCGCCGGTCGGCGGGGCTGGTGATGAGGACGAAGGGCGGCGCCCGGTCGAGCGCCCGGAAGCGCCAGCTCGTCACGGGGCCGTCGATGACCGCGACCGCGTAGCCGACCGAGCCGTCCTCGTTCTGGCCGACGGAGCGGGCCGCCGCGTAGAGGCTGCGCCCGTCATGGGCCAGCTCGTTGTAGTGGGTGTGGCCCATCTCCACGAGGCGCACGCGCCCGTTCCAGATCAGGCCGGCCACGTCGAGCCGCTCGTCCGGCTCGCGCAGGTCGTCCGGATAGGCGTGCATGAAGATCGCGCAGGGCCTGCCGGCCGCCGCCGCGGCGGTGATCTCCTCCGAGAGCCAGAGCGCCTGCGGCCGGCCGAGGCGGAAGTCGAGGCCGATGCCCTTGCGGCCGAAGCCGGCGCTGACGACGTCCACGAACAGGCAGCGCACGCCCGAGATCGTCTCGGCGGAGTAGAATTGCGCGACCTCCCGCTCGGCCTCGGGCTGCGGCAGGCGGTTGAGGACGGCCGCGTGGCCCCCGCCGCGCGGGCTTCCCGCGACCGCGCGGAACAGGTCGTGGAAGGCGTCGATCGAGCCGTGCTGGCGGTCGTGGTCGCCGGGGATCAGGCGGATGGGGAGATCCGGGTGGCGGGCGAGCGCCGCGCGCAGGATCGCGTATTGGCGCGCCGTCCCGTCCTCGGCGATGTCGCCGGGCAGGTAGACGAAGTCGAAGGCCGCCCGCGGCGCGAGCCCGGCGATCTGGTCGAGGATCGCGGCGAGGTCGCGCGCATTGGCCTCGCCCCGGCCCGTCAGGTGCAGGTCGCCGACATGCAGGACGACGAAGGGCTCGCCCCCGCCTCCCCGCGCGGCGCTCTCTCCGGGCGCCGCCATCTCAGGCGCCGCGCGCCCGCGCGGCCGGCGCGCGGCCCGTATTCCCCGGGCGGATGGTCTCAGCGTGCATCGGGCCGTGCTCCGTGACGAATCGTCCCCGTCGGAAGACGCGGCGGCGTCCCCGCGGGCCGCCGCCGCTCAAGTTTCACTACTGGTTGAGGTTCCTGGATAATCCATCACGAACCAGTGATGATGCGAAAGGGACTGAATAAGCTCTCGCCAGTTGCGATTTTCGCAAGTCATCAACCTGTAGTTTTATGCGTGAGCCTCAGAGCAGCGGCCGCTCCCGGATGCGCCCGTCGAAGCCGACATGGAGCAGCCGCTCCCGCCCGTCCGGCCCCTTGGCCGCGACCTCCCAGTGACGCGGGCCGCGGCCCGTGATCCGCACGTCCCCGTAGCCGGCCTTCTCGACGCTGGCCGTCAGCGCCGGAACGTCCGGCCGCGGGCCGAGCCCGGCCTTGTCGCGGACCCAGTCGAGGCTGCCGGGCGGCGGGCCGCCGGCCCGGCCGAGGAGGACGGGCGTGCCGTCCGCGCGGGTGATGAGCGCGGCGTGCAGGAAGCCCTTCTCGAACCGGCCCTGGACGGTGACGGTCTCGCCCTTGGCGACCAGCGTGCCGTCCTCGCCCGCGCGCCCGGTCTCGACGAGCGCCCGGCCGGTGCCGTCCTGGAGGACGAACTTGTTGCCGAAGATCTCGGCGACCTCGCCCCGGACCGCGATGGCCCCCGAGGGGGCGAGGGCCGAGATGGCGCCCGGCGCGACCGGGGTGGGCGGGACCGCCGGCCCGGGCTGGGCCAGGGAGAGGCCCACGGCGCCGAGGGCGAGCGGCGCGGCGATGGCGCCGACCACGAGGCCGCGGCGGTGCCGGCGCCGCAGGTCCGGGCTCTGCTTCGGGCTCTGCTCCGGGCTCTGCGCCGCGCTCGGCGCGGGGCTCGGCGCGGGGCTCGGGACCGGCCGGGCCGTGCCGTCGATGATCGTCTCGTCGCTCATGATGTCCTGTCCTGAAGCGCGTTGCCCCTGTCGGGATGCCGGGTTTCTAGGACGGGGGCCGAAACTCACGCTGAACCGCTTCGTTCAGGTTCGGTTAAACGGCGCCGGCTAGGCGCGCCCCTGTCACGGACGGTCCTCGCATGAGGATCCTGCGATCGAGGATCCCGCGATGAAGATCCTGCTGGTGGAGGATGACGCGGCCCTCGCCGCCGAACTGGCCCGGGCGCTGCGCGCGGAGGGCTTCGCGCTCGATCTCGCCCGCAACGGCGTCGATGCCGGCCATCTCGGCGAGACGGAGGCCTACGACGCGGTCGTGCTCGATCTCGGTCTGCCCGGGCGCGACGGCGTCTCGGTGCTCAGGGGCTGGCGCGAGGCGGGCCGCACGATGCCGGTCCTCGTCCTGACGGCCCGCGACGGCTGGAGCGACAAGGTCTCCGGCTTCAAGGCCGGCGCCGACGACTACCTCGTGAAGCCGGTCCGGGTGGAGGAGCTCGTGATGCGGCTGCGCGCCCTGGTGCGCCGCGCCCAGGCCGGGGGCGCGCCCCGCGTGATCTGCGGCCCCCTCGCCTTCGACGCGGGCCTGGGCACCTTCGAGCATCACGGGCTGCCCCTGCGGCTGACCGGGCTCGAATGGCGGGTGCTGTGCGCCCTCATCCTGCGCAAGGAGGCCGTGGTGCCGCGCGCCCAGCTCATCGAGCGGGTCTATGACGGGGATGCCGAGGTGGATTCCAACTCGGTCGAGGTCATCATCACGCGCCTGCGCCGCAAGATCGCGCCCGCCGCCATCGAGACCGTGCGCGGGCTCGGCTACCGGCTGATGCCGGCCGGCGCCCCGTGACCCTGCCCCCTCCCCCCCCTCACCCCCCTCGCCCGCCCGCGCCGCGGCGGTGGCTCGGCGGCCCGGGCTCGCTGCAGCGGCGCCTCCTGCTGGCGGCCGGGGCGTTCCTCGGCGTCGCCCTGATCGCGGCCGGCCTCTCGATCGGCTTCGTCCTCCACCGCTTCGTGCGCGGGCAGGTCGACGGCCGCCTCGACGACCGCCTCCTCTCCCTGGTCTCGGACCTGCGCCCCGGCCCCGGCGGCGCCCTCTCCCTCGGGCGCGACCGCGACGGCCCGCCCTTCGACCGGCCCCGTTCGGGCTGGTACTGGCAGGTCGGCCGCGGCGGCGCCCGGCTCGGCTCCGCCTCCCTGGAGGGGCGCGACCTGTCCGTGCCCGAGATCCCGCGCAGGCACCGGGACGACGACGGCCCCGCCCCGGCGGACGGCACCGGCCCCTGGGGCGAGGGCCTGATCCTGCGCATCCTGACGGTGCCGGGCGCGGCGGGCCAGCCGCCCACGATCGTCGCCGCCTCCGCCCCGAAGGCCGCCCTGCGCGGGCCGGTTCTCGACGCTCTGCGCACGCTGGCCCTCTGCCTCGGCGTGATCGGCCTGTTCCTGTTCGCCGGCGTTCTCGTCCAGGTCCGCCTCGGGCTGCGCCCCCTGCGCCGGCTGCGCGATCAGCTCACCGAGATCCGCGCCGGCGCCCTCGCCCGGCTGCCGGAGCGGCAGCCGGCGGAGATCCGCCCCCTGGTCTGCGAGATGAACGCGCTCCTCGACCAGAACGCGGCCAACCTGGAGCACGCGCGCGCCCACGTCGCCAACCTCGCCCACAGCCTGAAGACGCCGCTCGCGACCCTGTCGATGGCGCTGAACGATCCGGGCTCCGGCCGGGACGGCTCCCTCGCGCGCCTCGTCGACGGCATGGACCGGCGGGTCCGCCATCACCTGCGCCGGGCCCGGGCGGCGGCGATCGGGGGGCCGGCCCGGAGCCGGGTCGACCTCGCCGCGCACGTGGCCGATCTGCGCCTCGTCCTCACCCGCATCCATGCCGACCGGGACATCGCCTTCGCCTCGGAGATTCCCGACGGCCTCGGCGTCGCCTGCGACCCTCAGGATCTCGACGAGATGCTGGGGAACCTGATCGAGAATGCCTGCCAATGGTGCCGCCGCCGCGTCCGGGTCGAGGCGCGGCGCGCCGGCGCCGAGGTCGTCGTGCGGGTCGCCGATGACGGGCCGGGCCTCGACGGCGAGGCCGCGGAGGCCGTGCTGAAGCGGGGGCGGCGCCTCGACGAGAGCCAGCCCGGAAACGGCTTCGGGCTGCCCATCGCCCTGGAACTCGCCGAGCTCTACGGCGGCTCCCTCGCGCTCGGCCCCTCCGACCTCGGCGGCCTCGAGGTGCGCCTCACCCTGCCGGCCTGACCGGGAGGCTCCCGGTTGCCGGGGCCGCACGGTTCGGTGCAAGCTGTGTTAGCTGGCTAATCAGCCGGCCCGGTCTCCCTCGGCGCGGCGCGACGCGGGCGGGACCGGACGTCTCGGCTGCCGGGCGCCGCGCGCCCCGCTGAAGGGAGGGCGCTGACGCATGGGCGTCTCGTTCACGCTGATCGACCTCGCGGGCGCCATCGCGCTGCTCCTGTGGGGCACGCACATGGTGCAGACGGGCATCCAGCGCGCCTTCGGCGCGAATCTGCGCGCCATCCTCGGCAGCGCCCTGCGCAACCGCGCCTCGGCCTTCCTCGCCGGGATCGGCGTCACGGCGCTGCTCCAGAGCAGCACCGCGACCGGGCTGATGATCGCCGGCTTCGCGGCCGGCGGCCTGGTCGAGCTGGTGCCGGCGCTCGCGGTGATGCTCGGGGCGAATGTCGGCACGACCATCATCGTCCAGGCCCTCTCCTTCGACGTGGCCGCCCTCTCGCCCGCCCTCATCCTGCTCGGCGTGATGCTGTTCCGGCGCGATTCCAGCACGCGGGCGCACGACCTGGGGCGGGTCTTCATCGGCCTCGGGCTGATGCTGCTCGCCCTCCACCAGCTCCTCGCCCTGATGGAGGCCTACGAGGATGCGCCGGCCCTGCGCCTCCTCCTCAGGACCGTCTCCGCGACGCCCCTGCTCGACGTCTGCCTCGCCGCGGCCCTCACCTGGGCGGCCCATTCCAGCGTCGCGGTCGTGCTCCTCGTGATGTCCCTGGCGTCGAAGGGCGTCATCGCGCCGGACGCGGCCTTCGCCCTGGTGCTCGGCGCGAATCTCGGCACCGCGATCAACCCGGTGCTTGAAGGGCCCTCGGGCGACGATCCGGCCGCCAGGCGCCTGCCCATCGGCAATTTCCTGACCCGGGTGACGGGCGTCCTCGCGGCGCTCGCGGCGCTCCCCCTCGTCGGCCCGCTCCTGACGCGGCTCGAGCCCGACCCCGCCCGCGCGGTGGCCGACTTCCACACCCTGTTCAACCTGACGCTGGCGGCGGCCTTCCTGCCCCTGCTGACGCCCTATGCCGCCCTGCTCCGGCGCTGGCTGCCGCAGCGCGTCGACCCGGCCGATCCCGCGCGGCCGCTCTATCTCGACCCCGCCGCCCGGGAGACGCCGATCGTCGCCCTCGGGGCCGCCGCCCGCGAGGCCCTGCGCCTCGCCGACGTCCTCGGCGAGATGCTGAACGGCGCCCGGGCGGCGCTGGAGACGGGCGACCGGCGCCTCATCGCCGGGACGCGCCGCCTCGACGACGTGCTCGACCACCTGAACACCGCCATCAAGGCCTATCTCACCTCCCTCGACCCCGACGAGCTCGGCGAGAGCGACCACCGGCGCCTCAACGAGATCCTGGCCTTCGCGATGAACCTCGAACAGGCCGGCGACATCGTCGACCGCAACCTGCTGCCGCATGCGAGCAAGAAGCTGAAGCGCGGGCTGAGCTTCGCGAAGGAGGATCAGGCCGAGGTGATCGCGCTCATCGAGCGCCTGTCGGGCAACCTGCGGACGGCCGCGTCGCTGTTCGTCACCACCGACCTGCGCACGGCCCGCCTCCTCGCGGACGAGAAGGTGGCCTTCCGGGACGCGGAGGCGCAGGCCACGACGCAGCATGTCGAGCGCCTGCGCGACGGGCGCCTCGAGGCCGCCCAGACCAGCGCGCTCCACCTCGACCTGCTGCGGGACATCAAGCTGATCAACTCCCACCTCGTCGCCGCCGCGGCCTACCCGATGCTGGAGCGGAGCGGCGAGTTGCTGCCGAGCCGGATCTCGCGCCAGGACGCGTCCTGAGGCCCCGGCGGCGGGTGATCGCGATCAACGCCGCAGGGGCGCGAAACGTGATCGCTCGCTGCATCCCGTCACTGCGCGGTGCAGCCCCGCCGGCGCCGCCGAAAGTCACGCACCGCGCCGGAACCTAACCCAGGTTAAGGCCGATTCCGTCACGACGCGGAGGCGTATCGTGATGCGAACCCAGCCGGACAGGACCCTCGTCAGCGCGCGCGAGCGCGTGCGCGCGGCCCGGCATTCCTGGAGCGACACCACCGAGCGTCTGGCGCGCTCGCGGGAACGGCTGGCCCAGTCCCAAGCCCTGCTGAAGAGGACCGAGCGGCCGTTCCCCAGCGGCACCGCCCGCGTCGTCGAAGCCGGACCCGGACATCCGGTCAGCCCCTCAGGGCCGGATTTTGCAGGGTGACAGGCCCGTGACGGCGGGGGCCCGGAGCCCGAGCGGCCCGGGCGGGAGCGGTCGCGGGACCGGCTCCGCAGCCGAAGAGCTGCGCCGCGGCAGGATCATTCGGCAATCCGCTAGGGAGCATCTCGCAGAAAAGTGCGTTCCAAAAAAACGCAAACTCGACCTATGTACGGTTCATGACCCTTCTCGTCGTCGCGCAGACGGATGGCCGCCCGATCCGCGAGGTCTTCGTGACCGTCGGGGACGCCCTCGCGCGGGCTCTGGAACTCAGCGACGCGCGCTGTGCCGTGCAGATCCGGGAGCCGGATGGCCGCCACTACGTGCCCGAGGAATTCGCCCGCAAATGGCAGGTTTCCTGGGCGAGCAGCCGGTCGGCGCGCGGAGACGAGCCGCCGCGGAATTCCGGTCCGGCTCCGGCCCTGGCACGGGGCGCCGCCCTCGGCGTGCCCGGCCTCTCGATCCGGACGCCGTTCTACGCGCCGGGCGTCCAGTCGATCTTCGGCCGCTGAGCCAGGATCCGGTCGAAGTAGTCGGCCACCGCCTGCGCGCCGCCGGCGTGCATCATGGCGACCGGGTGCGCGAGATAGGCCCGCGCGAGATCGACGGGAATCACACCGGCCTGGAGTGCGGCGAGCACCTCGTCGATGAAGGCGTCGTTGGCCTCGTTGAAGTCGTTCGAGAGCTTCTTGCGGTCGTTGAGCGCCTTGATGGGCATCCGGATCTCCGACTGGGTTTGGCGTCCTTCCGGACCCTGAGGCATCGGGCACGAACGCGACGATGGACACGGACCGCGTGCCGACCGGAAACGACTAAGGCCGCCCGAAGGCGGCCTTTAAGTCATTCGGTCGGTTGGGAAATTTGGAGCGGGCGAAGGGATTCGAACCCTCGACCCCAACCTTGGCAAGGTTGTGCTCTACCCCTGAGCTACACCCGCTCGCTGCCTGGCGCTTCGGAGCCGGTGGCCCCGGCGGCGCCGGACGGCGTCTCTAAACACCATTCCGCCGGGTGTTGCAAGCGCTGAGTTTCGCCGGCTTGGCGGAAAGCGCGGCCGCCTCACCAGAGGGCGGCGGGGGGCGTGCCGTCATGGATCTCGCCGAGCCGCGCGCGGGTCGCCCGCGTCGTGCCCTCGGGCAGCGCGTCGAGGGGGAAGAAGCCGCAGGCCGCGATCTCGCGGTCGGGCGCCTTCTCCCGCTCCACCGTGAAGGCGGGGGCGACGAAGAGGGCGACGTGGTCGCGCCCCGCGGCCGCCGCGTTCCGGTAGAGCCCGTGCAGGCGCAGGGCCACCGCCGGATCGGGCCGGATCTCGGCCTCCTCCCGGAACTCGCGCAGCATCGCGTCGAGCGCCGTCTCGCCCGGCTCGACGCCGCCGCCCGGCAGGTGCCAGCCCGCGATGTAGGTGTGGCGCACGAGGCAGACCCGGCCCGACGCGTCGATCGCCGCGCCGCGGACGCCGAGGGTCATGCCGCGGGTGGCGAGCGCACCGAGGTGGAACAGGCGCCGCAGCAGCGGCCGATCGAGGAGCATGCCGCCGTCAGACCACCCGGAGGGCGATCTCGCCGAGACCCTCGACGCTGGCCCGCATGGTCTGCCCGCGCTCGACCGCGCCGACGCCCGCCGGCGTGCCCGTGAAGATCAGGTCCCCCGGCTGCAGCTCGAAATAGGTGGAGAGCAGCGAGACCTGCTCGGCGACCGACCAGATCATCTCAGACAGGTTGCCGGACTGGCGCGGCGCGCCGTCGACCGAGAGGCCGATCAGACCCTGGTCCGGGTGGCCCACGATCTCGGCCCGGTGCAGGGGCCCCATCGGGGCGGAGGCGTCCGCCGCCTTGCCGAGGTCCCAGGGGCGGGCCATGCGCTTGGCCTCGTCCTGGAGGTCGCGCCGGGTCATGTCGAGGCCGACCGCGTAGCCGTAGACGTGGTCGAGGGCGCTCTCGACCGGAATGTCGCGACCGCCCTTCCCGATGGCGGCCACCATCTCGACCTCGAAATGATACTTGCCCGTGCGCGGCGGATAGGGGTGATCCGTCGGCTCCGGGCCGGCCGCCACCTGCACCGCGTCGGCGGGTTTCATGAAGAAGAAGGGCGGCTCGCGCTCGGGGTCGGCTCCCATCTCGCGGGCATGGGCCTCGTAGTTGCGGCCCACGCAGTAGAGGCGCCGCACCGGGAACTGGTCCTCGCTGCCGACGATCGGCAGGGTGATGCGCGGCGGGTTCGGGATGACGGAGAGCATGGACATCGCCTCGTGAGCTTCGGCCGGCCCCACATGCCATCCTGCAAAGAGCCGGCCGTGCCGCTATCTAAGGCATCCTGCGCCGAAGTGTCCCGCTGCGGCGAGAAGATTGACGCGCCCCGGATCCGGGTCCGCATCGAGCCCGCCCCGGACGCCGCCGACGCCATGACCGAGCCCGCCCCCGCCCTCGCCGAACCTCCGGCCGACGCCCTCCTCGGCCGCCTGCGCGCGCGGCTCGGGACCCAGCACGTGCTGACGGAGGACGAGGACGTCGCGCCGCACCTGCGGGAAGCGCGCGGGCTCTATCGCGGCCGGGCGCTCGCCGTCCTGCGCCCGGCCGACACCGCCGAGGTCGCCTTCGCGGTCCGGGCCTGCGCCGAGGCCCGGGTCCCGGTCGTGGCCCAGGGCGGCAATACCGGGCTCGTCGGGGGCGGCGTGCCGCACGGGGGCGTCGTGCTCTCCCTGGCGCGCCTGTCCCGTATCCGCGACGTCGACCCCGTCAACGCGACGATGACCGTGGAGGCCGGCGCCATCCTCGCGGACGTGCAGGCGGCCGCCGAGGCGGCCGGGATGCTGTTCCCCCTCTCGCTCGCGGCGGAGGGGTCCTGCCGGATCGGCGGCAACCTCGCGACGAATGCCGGCGGCACGGCCGTGCTCGCCTACGGCAACGCCCGCGACCTCGTGCTCGGCCTCGAGGTGGTGCTGGCGGACGGGCGGGTCTGGAACGGGCTCAAGGCGCTGCGCAAGAACAACGCGGGCTACGACCTCAAGCACCTGTTCGTGGGCTCCGAGGGCACCCTCGGCATCATCACCGCGGCGGTGCTCAAGCTGTTTCCCCGCCCCGCCTCCCGGGCGGTCGGCTTCGTCGGCCTTGCCTCGCCGCGCGCGGCGCTCGCCCTGTTCGAGCGCCTGCGCCGTGCGGCCGGGCCGGACCTGACCGCCTTCGAGGTGATGCCGCGCTTCGGCCTCGCGATCGTGCTGCGCCACGTCCCGGGCGCGCAGCGCCCGCTGGCCGCCCAGCACGACACCTACGCCCTCGTCGAGTTCGCGAGCCCGCGGCCCGAAGCCGACATGGCGGCCGAACTGGAGGCGGCCCTCGCGGCGGCGTTCGAGGAGGGCCTCGCCGAGGACGCGACCATCGGGACGAGCGAGGCACGGAATGCCGCCCTCTGGCGCCTGCGCGAGAGCCTGCCCGAGGCGCAGACGCGCGAGGGCGGCTCGATCAAGCACGACGTCTCGGTGCCGCTCTCGAAGCTGCCCGAGTTCCTGGACCGGGCGATGGCCGCCTGCTGCGCCGCGATGCCGGGCCTGCGCCCCTGCCCCTTCGGCCATTTCGGCGACGGCAACATCCACTTCAACCTCAGCCAGCCCGAGGGCATGGACAAGGCGGCCTTCCTTGCCGAATGGGCCCGCTTCAACCGGATCGTTCACGATGTGGTGCGCGATCTCGACGGATCGATCGCCGCCGAGCACGGCGTCGGCCTGATCAAGCGCGACGAACTGCAGCATTACGGCGACCCGGTCGGCCTCGACCTGATGCGCCGGCTCAAGGGCGCCCTCGACCCCCACGACATCCTCAACCCCGGCAAGGTCGTGGCGCTCTCGGACGACCCGCCTCCCGCCCTCCCCTGAGGGGGCCACACGCTCCCGCCTTGGAGGAATGGGGGATTGTGCGATGCAACAATTCGGGTCAGGATCGCGTTCTGCATTGCGCCATGGCCGGGCTTGAGCCCGGCGTCGGGGCGGTCGCGGATCGGAGCGGCGGGACCTTGCGTTATCGGACCCTTAACGGCTTCGGCGGGATTCTCGGGAGTGCGGTGCCGCGCCCGCGCGGCGCCCCGTCCGCCCGAACCGCGCCGCGCCTCCGCCGCTTCGCCCGACCGATCGAGACGAGGAGTTGAGACGATGCCCACCTCACAGGCCCGGGTTCCCACCGCGGAGGCGAGCCGTTACCTGCAGCAGCTCTGCCGGCACTGGAGCCACAAGTTCCCGGTCGAGAGCACGCCCTCCCACGGGCGGGTCCCCTTCGGCGAGGATCGCGTCTGCATCTTCGACGCGGAGCCCGACGCCCTGGTGATGCGCGTCGCCACCGCCGACCCGGGCGGGCTGACGCGCCTGGAGAACGTCGTCTCCGACCACCTCCTGCGCTTCGCCTTCCGCGAGCATCTGGGCGAGATCACCTGGTCGCGCGCCGCTTGATTCCGGCGCCCGCGCACCGATCTTGGCGCTCAGCGACGTGAGCGCGGCGGAGGGTAGCGGATGACGGTTCAGGCGCAGATCGGCCCGGCGGGCCTGCCCTTCGCGGAGCGGCTCGACCGGCTGGCCGAGGTCGCGGTCCGTGTCGGGCTCAACCTGCAGCCCGGCCAGGAACTCGTGATGACGGCGCCCCTCGACGCGGTGCCCCTCGCCCGGGCGATCACGGTCCAGGCCTACAAGGCCGGCGCCTCCCTCGTGACCACCCTTCTCGGCGACGACGCGGCGACGCTGGCCCGCTTCGCCCACGCCCCGGACGCCGCCTTCGACACGGCCGCGGGCTGGCTCTACGGCGGCATGGCGGAGGCCTTCCGCAACGGGGCCGCCCGCCTCGCCATCAGCGGCGACGATCCCTCGCTGCTCGCCGGACAGGATCCCGAGAAGGTGGCGCGCGCCAACCGGGCCCGCTCCAAGGCCTACGTGCCGGCCCTCGAACTCATCGCCAACTTCGCGACGAACTGGACGATCGTCTCGGCCGCGACCCCGGCCTGGGCCCGCACCGTCTTCCCCGACCTGCCGGAGGAGGCGGCGATCGCCCGCCTGTGGGACGCGATCTTCGCGGCCTCCCGCGTCGACGTGCCGGACCCGGTGGCGGCCTGGACGGCCCACAACGCGGATCTCGCCACCCGCACGGCGTGGCTGAACGGGCAGCGCTTCGCCGCGCTCCGCTTCCGCGGCCCCGGCACCGACCTGATTGTGGGCCTCGCCGACGACCACGAATGGTGCGGCGGCGCCTCGACCTCGCGCAGCGGCATCCTGTGCAACGCCAATATCCCGACCGAGGAGGTCTTCACCACGCCCCACCGGGCGCGGGTGGACGGCCATGTGGCCAGCACGAAGCCCCTCTCCTACCAGGGCACCCTGATCGACGGCATCCGCGTGCGCTTCGAGGGCGGCCGGATCGTCGAGTCGACGGCCCGGACCGGCGCCGAGGTGCTCGCCCGGGTGCTCGACACCGACGAGGGCGCCGCCCGCCTCGGCGAGGTCGCCCTGGTGCCGGCGAGTTCCGCGATCTCGGCTTCCGGCCTCCTGTTCTACAACACCCTCTACGACGAGAACGCGGCGAGCCACATCGCGCTCGGCCAAGCCTACAGCAAGTGCTTCCGCGGCGGCGGCGCGAGCTTCAGCGAGGCGGACCTCGCCGAGCGCGGCGCCAACCGTTCCCTGATCCACATCGACTGGATGATCGGCTCGGCCGAGATCGACGTGGATGGCATCGCGCCGGACGGCCGCGCGGTGCCGGTGATGCGCCGGGGCGAGTGGGTCTAGGGCTTAGGCCCTCACAGCCCCGGCCCCTTCGCCGCGCCCCAGATCCGTCCCGGCTGCCCGCCCAGAGCCCCCTGGACGAGGATGGCGTAGCTGTCCGCCTCGCCGACCTGGATCGCCGAGCGGGGGGCCTCGAAGCGGGCGGCCTGGCCGGTCCAGGCGCCGAGGCGGTAGAGCCCGCGCACCACGTTCACGTAGGTCGCGACCCGGCCCCGGTTCTCGCCGCGCTCGACCGCCACGGCGCGGCTGCGCAGGAGGGGGACGAGCCAGACGTCGGCCCGGCCCGGCGGGTTCGGGTCGGCGCCGACCTCGACGACGATTCGGTCGCCCTGCTCCTCGGTGCGGACCGGCACCCGGAGGCCCCCCGCCCGGGTCTCCTGCATGATCGTCTCGATGCCGGCCCGGTTCGCCCCGGCGAGCGCGGCGCCGCCATTGATCACGAGGGCCGGGGTATAGATCCGGACCTCGCCGTGGGCCGTGGCGTAGGCGCGCTGGCGGTCGGTGAAGAGGCTGTGGCCGAGCGTGTCCTTCCAGCCGAGGTAATCCCAGTAGGTCACGGGAAAGGTCAGGGCGAGGAGGCCGGGGCGGCGGGCGAGGTCGCCGAACAGGTGCTCGGCCGGTGGGCAGACGGCGCAGCCCTGGCTCGTGTAGAGTTCGAGGACGGCGCGGAGCGGCTCGGCGGCCGCCGGCAGGCAGCCCGCGAGCAGGCCCGGA
>NZ_SMNT01000099.1 GCF_004348265.1 Methylobacterium segetis | reverse complement strand
GTCGGCGGCTGGGGGCGCGGGGCCGGCGGCGAGGTCGGGGCCCACAGGCTGCCGGCGAGGCCGAGGCCGGCCGCACCCGCGAGCGCGAGCAGCGCCGGCATCGGGCTGCTGCCCGCCCGGGCACCGCGCTCGCGCCCCTGTGTCGACGGAGAAGCGTGTTCCATGATTCCGCTGCAGGCCCCCTCGCTGATCCGGAGCCGCCGCCGTCCCGCTCTCCCGAGCCTGTCACGACGGGCGGACATTCCGCGCCGCATCCTCGCGGCGCAGACATCCACCCGGGCTCGACCATTCTGGGGCGATCCTGTGGCCGATCTGCGATGGAACGAAATGCTACGAAGCCGTCCGGCCCCGCGGGGCCTGCGCGGGCGGGCTCACGCCGCCCGGATCAGCGCCCGGACATGCGCGGCCGCCGAGGCCGCCAGCGCGTCGAGGCGGTAGCCGCCCTCCAGGACGGAGACGATCCGGCCGCGGCAGCGCCGATGCGCCACCTCGGCGATCGCGCGGGTGACCTCGTCGAAATCGGCTGCCTGCAGCCGCAGCCCGCCGAGCGGGTCCCCTTCATGCGCGTCGAACCCCGCCGAGACGACGATGAGATCGGGGCGGAATGCGTCGAGTGCCGGCAGCAGGTGGCGCGTCCACGCCTCCCGGAACGGGCCGCCGTCGTCGCCGGCCCTGAGCGGCGCGTTCCAGATGTTGCCCGCGCCGCGCTCGGAGGCGGAGCCGGTGCCCGGGAACCAGGGCATCCGGTGGGTCGAGGCGTAGAACAGGTTCGGATCCGACCAGAAGATGCTCTGCGTGCCGTTGCCGTGATGCACGTCGAAATCGACGACGGCCACGCGCTCCGCCCCGTGCCGGGCCCTGGCATGGAGGGCGGCGATGGCGGCCGTGTCGAACAGGCAGAAACCCATCGCTCGCGCCCGCTCCGCATGGTGGCCCGGCGGCCTGACCTGGCAGAAGGCGTTAGCGATGCCCGATCCCGGCTCCATCACCGCGTCGACGGCGCTCAGGCTCGCGCCGACCGCGCGCAGGGCGGCCTCCCAGGTCCCGGCCGAGACCACCGTGTCCGCGTCGATCCGGGCGGGCAGACCTCCCGGATCGGCGGCGAGCGAGCGGATGCGGTCGAGATGGGCCGGGTCGTGGGCGAGGCGGATCGCCGCCTCGGCATCGGCCCGAAGCGGAGCCGCCTCGCGCCGGAGCCCCGCGAAATCCGGTCCCGCCAGGGCCTCGTCGAGGACGCGCATCCGCGCCGGGCGCTCCGGATGGGCTGGGCCGGTCTCATGCGCCACGAAGGCGGGATGGGTGAGGAGCAGCGTGCCTCCACCGCCGGCCCGGCCGGCGACGGGCAGGAGGCAGGCAGCCCCGGCGATCAGGCCGCGCCGGGTCAGGTGGCCGGTCACGGCGCCGGCGCCGGAGCGGCGCAGGACCCCGTTCGATGCCCGCTCTGGACCTCGGTCATGGTCATGTTCTTGCCGCCCATCCGCATCGCGATCCGCCCCTCAAACCCCGTCGGCGAGAGTGTGTAGGCCGCATGCCCCCACGCGGCGTTCCGGCCCTCGCAGGCGATCACGAAGCTGAGGCTCGCGCCGTCCCGGATCATGTTCGAGATCGGGCAGGACGCCAACGGGTTGTTGTCGCTGAGGACCGTCAACCCGCCCGTCGTGCCGGCCTCCTCCGTCACGCAGAGATCGACGGTCTTGCGGGCGCCCGCTCCATCCAGATAGGGCAGTTCGAGCCGGATCTCGGTCCGGTAGCGGCCGGCCTCCGGCATCCCGGATCCGGTCGCCGCGGCGCAGACGACAAGGAGAGCGACGAGGAGCGGACCGAGGCACAGGCTCGGCAGGATCGGCTTCCTCGACGACATCGGCCCCCTCCCCGTCCGCACAGGGAAGCACAGCGTGCGAGCCGGCACGACCCGCTTCCTGCTCGGGAATCCGGAAGGTCCGTCAGCGCCCCGTGGGACAGGCGCCACCGCGCCCCTCGCGGTCGGGCGCGTAGCCGTAGCCGAAGGTGCAGCCCGGCCGCACGGAGAGGGCGGGCAGGCCGCGGTCCCGGACGCCGAGCGTCACGAATCCGAGCGACACGAACCGCTGCCGGACGCCGTGCCGGGCCCGCGGAAGCGCCATCACAGCCCGGATCCGCGGGCGGGCGACCTGCCTCTGACGGCGAGCCGCGCGAAGCATCGCGAGGCGCGCCCGTCGAGCGGCCATGCGCGACCGGATCGCGTGCTGGCGGCGCAGAACGGCCAGGCGGAGCCGCTTGCGCGCAGCCGCGGCGACGCGCGCCGAGCGGATCGCCCTCGGCCGGGCGACCTTCGGCGCCTCGGCGGCCGCAACGGTGCCGACCTCCCCTGTGGCGCCGCGCGCGAGCCGCGTGCGTGCTGCGGGTGCGGGTGCGCTCGCCTGCGCGGTCGAAACCGCG
Source organism: Methylobacterium segetis (assembly GCF_004348265.1). Classification (GTDB taxonomy): domain Bacteria; phylum Pseudomonadota; class Alphaproteobacteria; order Rhizobiales; family Beijerinckiaceae; genus Methylobacterium; species Methylobacterium segetis. The sequence continues at coordinate 17,971 of NZ_SMNT01000099.1, read as the reverse complement.
GCGTCGGCGGGGACAAGGCGACGCGCCAGAACCTCGCCCGGCGTGACGGCATTCCTGCGGGCCGGGGCGGGCGCCGTGCCGCAGCCGGAGCAGATCGAGGCGGTGATCCGCTTCCAGTTCCGCTCGGCCTCGTCGAGCTTCTGCTGCGCACGGCGCTGGTAGGTTGAGATCGTCTCGTAGTTCGGAGTGGTCTCACCGATCGTGGGCGCATCCGTCCGCGCGGGCGGCAGCGCGGTCAGGTCCGGCAGCGCGGTCAGGTCCGGCTGCGGCGTCGGCAGGGAGCGCGATTCCGGTCCCGGCGGCACGCCCGCCGCAGCCGAGGAGATCGGCACGTCCTGCGCCCGGGCGAGCGTCGCCGGCGAGGACAGGAGGCTCGCCCCGAGGAGCGCCCGAACGATCGCACGCATGTGCCCTCCCGACGGATGCGGTCGTGCCAGCGCGCGGCACGGCCCAGATCAGGAATCTTTACCGCGAGTCGGGGCCCGCCACGACGCGATCATGCGAGCTACCACTTCGGGAGCATGTCCCTGGCGCCGGTCAGCCGCTGCCGTCGACGGAGCCGAGGTCGAGCACGGGCCCGGACGGCACGATGCCGGACGGGTTTATCGACGGATGGCTCCCGTAATAGTGCTGCTTGATGTGGTGGAAGTTCACGGTCTCCGCGACGCCGGGCAGGCAATAGAGGTCGCGCGCGAAGCGCCAGAGCGCGGGATAGTCGACGATCCGGCGCAGGTTGCACTTGAAGTGGCCGTGATAGACCGCGTCGAACCGGATCAGCGTCGTGAACAGGCGGATGTCCGCCTCGGTCAGGGTGCTTCCGGTCAGGTAGCGGGAGCGCGCGAGGCGGTCCTCCAGCCAGTCGAGTGTCTCGAACAGGGGTAGGACAGCCTCTTCGTAGGCCGCCTGCGTCGTCGCGAAGCCGGCGCGATACACGCCGTTGTTTACGCTCGCATAGATCCGTGCGTTGAGGGCGTCGATCTCCTCGCGGAGATCCGGCGGATAGGTGTCGAGCGGGCGGGCACCAACCTGATCGAAGGCGCTGCCCAGCATGCGCAGGATATCGGCGGATTCGTTGCTGACGATGGTGCCGCGCACCTTGTCCCAGAGCACCGGGACGGTGACGCGCCCGGTATAGTCGGCCCGTGCCGCGACATAGACCTGATGCAGGTAGGCGGCGCCGTTGACCGGATCACCGGTCACGCACGGACCCTCGGCGAAGGTCCAGCCCTGGTCGCCCATGTGCCAGTGGGTCACGGCGAGCTCGATCTGATCGGCCAGTCCCTTCAGACGCCGGATCATGGTGGCGCGGCTCGCCCGGGGGCAGGCGAGGCTGACGTAGAGGCAGTAGCGGCCGGGCTCGGCCGGAATCCGCCCTCTCCCGTCGGTCCGGGGGCGCCGTCCGGCGTCACCCAATGGCGGAAGCGGCTCTCCTGGCGGCGGAAGCGACCGTCCGACCCGGCGACATCGAGTGGCCGCGGCTGCCAATGTCCATCGACGAGCGAACCCATCGTCTCCCCCATGTCCGGAGCCGGTGCCGAACCGGCCGGATCGGCTTCAACGCCGGAACCGCCCTTCGGTCGCGGCGCGACAGCTCGGGCGCGGACCGGGACCGAAGCCTGGCATACCAGCTACCCGCTCAGCAGAGGGCTCACCGTAGAAGCTGCGCGAGCCATGCATGACACCCATACCTCGCAGGCACCGAAACGGTCGCCCACGAGGCGCGGCGAGATGCTATTTCTGACCTGCTGACGCGGCCCCGCTTGAGAGGTGCCGCGGAGGGCGAAGTTCCGGACAGGCGAGTGCGGCCCGAGAGGGCTTCCTCGGCGCATGCCCCGTGCGCCGCGAGGGCTTCGTCGTGCCCGGTCGCGTGGTCGCAGTCACCGGAGCCGCACGTCCGATGGATCGGTCCTCTTCCCCCAAGCGCTCCTCCGCCGCGGGCGGGTGGGGTGCCCTCAAGAGCTGCGGTCGGCACCTCCTCGGCAGCCGGGCGCCGCTCTCCGGCGCCCGCGCCCTGCTGAGCGCCAACCAGCCGGACGGGTTCGATTGCCCGGGCTGCGCCTGGGGCGACCCGGAGCACGGCTCCTCCTTCGAGTTCTGCGAGAACGGCGTGAAGGCGGTCTCCTGGGAGGCGACCGACAAGCGCACGCCGCCCGCCTTCTTCGCCCGCCACACCGTCACCGAGCTGCGCGGCTGGACCGACTACGCGCTGGAGCGCGAGGGCCGCCTCACCCACCCGATGCGCTACGACGCGGGCAGCGACCGCTACCTGCCGGTCGCTTGGGACGAGGCCTTCGCCGAGATCGGCGCGACGCTCCGCGGGCTCGACCATCCGGATCAGGCGGAGTTCTACACCTCGGGCCGCGCCTCGAACGAGGCCGCCTACCTCTACCAGCTGTTCGCGCGCCATTACGGCACCAACAACTTCCCCGATTGTTCGAACATGTGCCACGAGGCGAGCGGGATCGCTCTCCAGGCGGCGATCGGTGCCGGCAAGGGCACGGTGCTGCTTGAGGATTTCGAGAAGGCCGACGCCATCTTCGTGGTCGGCCAGAACCCGGGCACCAATCATCCGCGGATGCTCGGCGACCTGCGCCGCGCCGCCGAGCGGGGCGCCCGCGTCGTCGTGCTGAACCCCGTGCGCGAGCGGGGGCTCGAGCGCTTCGCCGATCCTCAGAACACGGTGGAGATGCTGCGCGGCGCGAGCCGGCCGATCGCGAGCCACTATCTGCAGCCGCGCCTCGGCGGCGACATGGCATTCTTCCGCGGCATCGCCAAGGTGGTCCTCGCGCGGGACGAGGCCGAGATCGCGGCGGGCCGCCCGTCCCTGCTCGACCACGCCTTCCTCGGCCAGCACACCTCCGCCTTCGAGGCGTATCGGGACGCCGTCGAGGCGACCGCCTGGGCGGCGATCCTCGACCAGTCGGGATTGAGCCGGGACGAGATCGAGGCCGCGGCCGAGGTCTATCTCGGAGCCGACACGGTGATCGCCACCTGGGCGATGGGCGTGACGCAGCACCGCCACTCCGTCGCGACGATCCGCGAGATCGCCAACGTGATGTTCCTGCGCGGGCATATCGGGCGTCCCGGAACGGGCTTGTGTCCCGTGCGCGGCCACTCGAACGTGCAGGGCGACCGCACGGTCGGCATCAACGAGCGGCCGCCGGCGGCCCTCCTCGACGCGCTGGAGCGCCGCTTCGGATTCGAGGCGCCCCGCCGGGACGGCCACAACGTTCTGGCCGCGATCCGGGCGATGCTCGACGGCTCGGCCAAGGCCTTCATCGGGCTCGGCGGGAACTTCGCCCGCGCGACGCCGGACAGCGCCGTGGTGGCCAAGGCCCTCGCCGGATGCAGGCTCACCGTCCACATCGCGACGAAGCTCAACCACTCCCACCTGCTGCCGGGGCAGATCGCCTATCTCCTCCCCTGCCTCGGCCGGACCGAGATCGACCGCAACAGCCGGGGCAAGACGCAGATCGTGACCGTCGAGGATTCGATGAGCATGGTCCACGGCTCGGGCGGCATCAACAAGCCGGCCTCGCCGGAGCTGCGCTCGGAGATCGGCATCATCGCCGGGATGGCGGCTGCGACCGTGGGTTCGGAACGGGTCGACTGGGCGGGGCTCGCGGACGATTACGACCGGATCCGCGGCCTGATTGCCGACACGATCCCGGGCTTCTCGCGCTTCAACGAGCGTGTCCGGCGCCCGCGCGGCTTCAAGCTGCGCAACCTCGCGGCCGAGCGCGTCTTCGACACGGCGGGCGGCCGGGCGACCTTCTCGGCCGACCCGCTGCCGGGCGAGACCGAGCATCAGCGCGCGAGCACGGCAGGCGACACCTTCGTCCTGCAGACCTTCCGCTCGCACGACCAGTACAACACCACGATCTACAGCCTCGACGACCGCTATCGCGGCGTCTACGGCGAGCGTCAGGTGGTCTTCGCGCATCCGGACGATCTGGCCGAACTCACCGCCCGGGCCGGCGAGCGGGTCGATCTCGTCTGCGCGCACGAGGACGGGGTCGAGCGGGTGGCGACGGATTTCCGTCTCGTGCCGTTCGACATGCCGCGGGGCAGCCTCGCCGGCTATTACCCCGAGCTCAACGTGCTGGTGCCCCTGTCGAGCTTCGGCGAGCACTCGGACACGCCGACCTCGAAATCGGTGCTCGTGCGGGTCCGCCCGCGGGCGGTGGCGGCATGAGCGTCGCGCCCGCCGACGCCGAGACGTTCCTGGCCGAGACCGACCGGATCGCCGACCTGCGGCCGGATCTGGCCCTGCTGGAGGCCGGGATCCTCGCCGGCCTGCGCCTGGGGCTGGCGGCAGACAGCCGGACCTTCGCCCGCGTCTTCGGCATCGCGCACGCCCTCGTGCTGCGGGCGCTCGCGACGCTGGCCGGCCCGGCGGCTCTCCTGGCGGTCTCCGATCGCGATGCCCGGACGCAGCGCACGCGCTACGCGGTGAGCGCGACGGGCGCGGCGCTCCTCGCGAGGCTCGACGGCTGATCTCGACGTCTCGACCGGGCGCTTGCGGCCTAGGCGTGGACCACCTCTCCCATCCGGGAGAGGCGACCCGCGCCCGGCTCAAGCCCCGTGCGCGTCCGGGTCGCGCCAGGAGCGCTCGAAGGGCAGGCGCCAGGCATGGGGTGCCACGAGCTGGTGGATCGATTTCGGCCCCCAGGAGCCCGGCTCGTAGAGGCGCACCGGCGGCGGCGCTTCGAGGAGCGGCGTCGAGACCTCCCACAGGCGCTCGATGCCGTCCGCGGTGGTGAACAGCGTGTGGTCGCCCCGCATCGCGTCCAGGATCAGGCGCTCGTAGGCTTCCAGCACCTCGCCGAGCATGCCCGTGTCGCGCATGGCGAATTGCAGGCTCAGCTTGTCGAGCCGCATCCCCGGCCCGGGGCGCTTTCCGTAGAAGGAGAGCGACATCTTGGTCGCGTCCGCGAGATCGAAGGTGAGATGGTCGGGCCCCTGCGCGCCCACGCCGGAGCCCACGGGGAACATGCTCTTCGGCGGCTCGCGGAAGGCGATCGAGATGATGCGCTGCCCTTCCGCGAGGCGCTTGCCGGTGCGCAGGAAGAACGGAACCCCGGCCCAGCGCCAATTGTCGATCGCGCATTTAAGGGCGATGAAGGTCTCGGTATCCGATTCCGGATCGACGCCCTCCTCCGCACGGTAGCCGTTGTACTGGCCGCGCACGACGTCGCGTGGGTCGATCGGCACCATGCTGCGGAAGACCTTGTTCTTCTCCTCGCTGATCGGCAGCGGCTCGAGCGAGGTCGGCGGCTCCATCGCCATGAAGCCGAGGATCTGGAACAGGTGGGTCACCACCATGTCGCGATAGGCCCCCGTCGCCTCGTAGAAGGCGCCGCGCTGCCCGAGACCCAGGGTCTCGGGCACGTCGATCTGCACGTGGTCGATGAAGTTGCGGTTCCAGATCGGCTCGAACAGGCCGTTGGCGAAGCGGAAGGCGAGGATGTTCTGCGCCGGCTCCTTGCCGAGGAAGTGGTCGATCCGGAAGATCTGATCCTCGGGGAAGACCTCGTGGAGCATCCGGTTGAGGAGGCGCGCGCTCTCGAGATCCGTCCCGAACGGCTTCTCCATGATGATCCGCGAGCGCGCGACGAGGTCCGCCTCGCCGAGAAGACGCACCACCGGGAGCGCGGCCGCGGGCGGGACGCTGAGATAGTGGAGGCGCCGGCTCTCGGCACCGATCGCGGCCTCCGCCCGCTCCACCGCCTCCCTGAGCGCCGGGGCGCCGCCGGAGAGCGGCACGTAGTCGAGCATCTCGGCGAAGGCCGCGAAGGCCGCCTCGTCGACGGGGCGGACGAAGAACAGGTCGACCGCCTCCCGGGCGAGGCGCCGGAAGGCCGCCGCATCGAGATCGTCGAGGGAGACGCCGACGATGCGGCACTCGGGGATGAAGCCCGCGCTGCAGAGATGGAACAGGCCCGGCAGGAGCTTGCGCCGCGCGAGGTCGCCGGTGGCCCCGACGACGACCACCACCTGCGGGAATTTCGGCCCGACGCCGGGAGGAATCTTTCGCACGGGCATCCCCTCCGCCGCTACGACCGGGCAAGCAACCGGAGTGCCACGCCAAAGCGGCGGAAATGGGAATATGGTCTGGAGGGCGAGGGCCCGAGGCCCCCGCCCGTGGCCGCCTACCCGATCAGGAAATCGCTCGCGTCGATCTGCGCCCGCGTGACGCCGGTGAGCACGAGCACTTCGTCGACCCCGTTGGCGAGATGGTGCAGCTCGACGTTGTTGCCCGCCGCCGTCACGTAGTTTCCGGACGCGCGCGTCCCGCTGAGGTAGGCGTTGAGCTCCGTGCCCGTGTGCAGGAAGGCGCTGACGTCGACCCGGTCCTGGCCGTTGCGGAAATCCGTCACCGTGTCCCGCCCGGTCCCGATCTCGAAGGCGAAGACGTCGTTGCCGTTCCCGCCGGTGAGGGTGTCGTTGCCCGCCCCGCCTGCGAGGAAGTCGTTGCCCTCGCCGCCGCGGAGCGTATCGCTGCCGGCGAAACCGAACAGCCTGTCATTGCCGAGATCGCTGTCGAGGGTGTTGTTCTGGGCATTGCCGCGCAGCTCGTTGGCCAGCGCGTTGCCCTGTCCGGTCTGGGCATTGCCCGTCAGCGTCAGGTTCTCGACGTTGTTGGTGAGCCGGTAATTCACGGAGGCGAGCACGGTGTCGATCCCGCCCGCGGCGTTGGCGTTCGTCTCGGTGACGACGTCGCCCGTGTTGTCGACGAGGTAGGTGTCGTTGCCGTCGCCGCCCGTCATCGCGTCGCGGTCGGCGCCGCCGTCGAGGACGTTGTTGCCCGAATTGCCGAACAGCACGTTCTGGCCGCCATTGCCGGTGGCGTTGATGCTGGCGCTACCCGTCAGCGTCACGTTCTCGACGTTGGGCAGGGCGGCGAGGCTGAAGCTGATCGCGGATTCGACCGTGTCGGTGCCGCCGTTCGCCCCCTCGATGACCACGTCGCCGACGTTGTCGACCACGAAGGTATCGTTGCCGGCGCCCCCGTCCATCCGGTCGGCGCCGAGCCCGCCGTCGAGCCGGTCGGTGCCGGCCTCGCCGAAGAGCTGGTCGTCGCCGGCCTGACCGTTGAGCACGTCGTTGCCGCCGCCCGCGCGGATCGTGTCCTCCTCGGAGGTGCCGGCGAAGGTCTCATTCGCCGCCGTGCCCGTGAAATTGCCGCTGACATTTCCGATCGCGATGGCCCCGAAGGTCTGGGTCAGGGTGTGGCCCGCCCCATCCCGGACGGTGACGTCAACGCTGAGGTTGCGCGGCCCCGTCTCATAGTCGATCAGGGCGCCGGCCTTCACCTGAAGCTCGTTGCCGACGATCTGGAACAGGGCCGCGTTGGTCCCGCCGAGCGTGTAGACGAGACTGTCCCCGACATCTGGATCGTTCGCCGCGAGCTTGGCGACGAGGGTGCCGCCGGGCGAATTCTCGAGGACCGTCAGGGCGCCGTTCGTGCCGGTGCCGGCGGCGGTCAGCGTCGTCGCGGCCTCGTTCACATCGCCGACCGCGAGGTTGAGCGTCGCGGTCGCCGTCGTTCCATCGGCGGTGCGGGCCTGGACGACGAGGCTGTAGGTCCGGGCGGTCTCGTAATCGAGGGCCTTGGTCGGAGCCACGACGAGGACGCCGTTCTCGATCGCGAAGAGGCCGCCGGGGTTGCTCACGAGGCTCAGGACGGGTGTGCCGGTCGGGAAGCCGCTCGTCGTGAGCGTGGTGATGCTGGCGTGCTCGGTATTCTCAAGGACGCTCGGGCTGTTCGTGCCGAAGGTGATCTTCGGCGTGCCGGTGCCTCCGCCGCCCGTATTCGTGTTGAAGAGCTGCTGGACCGTGAAGTCGCCGTCCGTGAAGCGGAAATGCTCGACGTTCGAGACCGTATCCCTGCCGTCGGCGAGGCCGTCGCCGCGGGCGCCCTTGACGATGATGGTGCCGCTCGCATCCTGCGTGATGTCGTAGTCGGCGCGCTTGCCGCTGAAGACGGCCGTGTCGTCGCCGAGGCGGCCGTCGATGATGTCGTCGCCGCCCCGGCCCTCGAGCACGTTGGCGCCGTTGGTGCCGCGGATCTCGTCCGCCGCCTCGCCTCCCACCGCGTTCTCGATGTTGTGGAGCGTGTCCTCGGCCTGGAAGGCCGCGTTCGTCGCCCCCGTATTCGGATCGCGGTTCGAGCGCGTGGTGCCGTCCGCCGGCGTGGGGCCGCCGAGGAGGTCGATCAGGAAGCGGGCCACCTCGCCGCGATACGAGACGGTGTCGCTGCCGGCATTCCCGTCGAGGTCGTCGATCCCGAAGCCGCCGATGAGGAGGTCGTCCCCGTCTCCGCCCGAGAGCGTGTCGTTCTCGCTGCCGCCGATCAGGATGTCGTCGCCCGTGTCGCCGAACAGGAGGTCGTTCTCGCTGCCGCCGAGGATCAGGTCGTTGCCGCCCGCACCGTGCAATTCGTCGGCGAGCGCGCGCCCGTCGATAACGTCGTCGCCCGCCGTACCGCTGATCACGTCGCGGGGCGCGCCCTCGCGCGGCCCGATGATCAGGTTGCCGGGCTGACGGGTGTCGAGGATCTGGCCGACAATGTCCTGCTCGGTGGCGCCGGCGGTGGCGCTGCCCTCGGCCGCCACGATCTGGCGCCCGTCCTCCAGCCCCGCGACGGAGAAGGAGAAGCTCGGATCCACGCCCGGCACGCCGAGGGTGGTGGACCCGTCCGGGAAGGCGTCGAAGATGCCGCCGAGATGGATGCCGGCCGCGTCGTAGACCTGCCCTTTCACCTGATGGGCGGCTGCGTCGTGCCAGTAGATCGCGAAGCCCTGCTCGGCGGCGGTCGGCACCACCTGGAAGGTCGCGCCCGGGGCAAGACCCGTGAGCATCAGGGGCGCATCGAGGCTGCCGAGCGGGTCGCCGGTGGCGTTGTGGATCGTGGCCGTGACGAGGCCGCCAGCGTCTTGCTTGACCAGGATGAAGTTGAAGCCCACGCCGACGATCGCCTGGGCCGTTGCGGCGCCGTCGCCGCCCGCGGGCGAGCGGGCGAGGATCGGGTCGGCGCCCGTGCCGATCCTGGCGGGATCGAGGATCGCGTACTGGGCGCGGCCCTGGTCGTCGATCCAGCTCGTCACGAGCTGGCCGTCATGCAGCATCGCGGTCGAGGCGCCCCTGCCCGCGCCGAGATCGACCGAGGAGCCGAGGCTTGAGCCCGGCAGCACTTCGGGTCCGGCCGTGCCCGTCTGCAGAACGAAGCGGTCGACGTAGATCCGCCCGCCCTGGCCGTAGGCGACGTTGAAGCCGAACTCGGCGGTCTTGTTGTTGGCGTCGAGGAGTTCGTAGCCCGCGACCGAGGCCCCGGTCTGCGCGCCGGTTCCGTGATCCTGCACCGCGATCTCGCCGAGATTGCCGGTTAGTGCCGAGACGAAGCCGACCTTGATCCGGCTCGTCGCGCCGGGGCTCGCCGTCTCTTCCCAGGCCGCCGCGACGCCGAGATCACCCGCGACGTTCGCCGCCACGTGGGCGATGAGGCCGGTGCCGTCGCCGAGTTCGTGGCGGATGACGCCCGCCGCGCCCGCGCCGATGCCGAAGGCGGCATCGGCCTCGCCCAGCGAGGTGTAGGCCTTCAGGTAGAGGTGGCTGCGGCCGCCCGCGCCATCGTCCTCCACCCACAGGAAGGCGTAATTGTCCTGCATCGCGACCGCGACGGGGTCGTGCTGCAGCCCGGCCCGCGGATTGGCGATCGCGGTGCCGGCCGGATTGCGCAGGGCGCCGTCGTTGACGATGAATTCGCCCGTGTCGGCATGCGGGCCCCAGGGACGGACGGCGTAGGTGCCGTCCGGCGTCGGGGGCGCGAAGGCGTTCGGCGCAAGCGGAAGGAAGGCCGTCATGTCGACGGCGCCGTCGGCGAATTTCAGGTGCTCGAAATCCTTGACGACGTCGCGCCCGTCGGGGCCCGCATTGGTGGCGGGCTCGCGCGGGTTGCGCATGTCCTTGACGGTGAAGCTGCCGTCGCCGTTGAGGGTCACCGAATACTGGGCCCGGTTGCCCGAATAGACCGCCACGTCGTCGTCGGTGCCGTGGCCGGGCGTGTCGCCGAGGCGCTCCTGGCCGCCGTCGAGATGGTCATTGCCGGCCCCGCCGATGACGGTGTCGCTGCCCATCCCGGCCTGGATCGCGTCGTCAAGACCCTGGCCGTTGATGAAGTCGTCGTTGACGGTGCCGACGATGAGGTCGCGGCGCGCCTGCGTCGTGCCGTCCGGTCGCACGAGGTCCCCGAAGATCTCCTGCGGCCCCTCGCGGGTGTCGATGATCTGGACCCTGATGTCGCTGTCGCCGGCCGAGACCTCGTTCCAGACGACGACGGCCCTGTCGCTGACGAGGCCCGCGATGCCGTGGCCCTTCTCGGTCAGCCCCGTCGCGGTGTCGAGGGTGACGGCGTGGCCGAAGCCGTTGGCGCCCCCGTCGAAGTTGAACGCCTTGATGGCGGTCTGGCCGTTCTCGAAGACGCTGTAGGTGACGACGCCGCCATCATTGTCCTCGCCGAGTCCGACGACGTTGAACTCGCCCGTGAAGCCGGGACCGCCGGAGACCGACGCCTTGCCGAGCCGGCCCGCCTCGACGATCTCGCCCGCCACGAAGGTGCCCGGCGCGCCGCCGAGGACGAAGGTCTGCCCGAGGACGACGAGATCGCCGTTGCCGGCATCGGCAACCCAGAACAGGCCGAAATTGCCGGCGCCGAGGGCGACCGCGCGGGCGAGCTGGCCATTCGCCACGGCGACGCCGTCGGGTAGGGCGACGCCTTCGATGAAGGCGCCGTTCTGGTCGAGGAGGCGGACGCGCAGGCGGTCCTGCCCCGTCCCGTCGCGCTCGATCCAGGAGATCACGCTCTCGCCGTCATGCGCCACCGCGACGCTCGGGTCGCGCCCGAGGGCGCCGCCCGTCAGTTCGAAGACGGCATTGTTCGGCCCCGATCCCGATGCGCCCTCTGCGAGCGTCGCGTCGGCCTGCCCGTCGAGGCCGGCGGCCTTCGGCTCCTGGAAGGAGGCGCCGTCCGCGGTCGCCTGCACCTCGTAGCGCTGGAAATAGACGTGGCCCGAAGCCCCGTTGCCGGCCGCATTCCAACCGGCGCGGTCGGTCTCGACCCAGAGCATGTTGAAGCCGGTGCGGACGTCGAGCGGCTTGCCCGCAGCATCGAGGGTGACGACCTTCTCGTAGCCCGCCATCGCCACGCTGTGCTGGTCGACGACCTGCCCGGCCGCGAGCGGGCCGCCGAGGCCGAGCTTGACCTCGTTGCCGATGATGCTCGCCGGCCCGAGGAAGCGGGCGGCGAGGCGCACGCCGTCGCTCGTCGCCTCGCCCCAGACCGCCTCGTAGCCGTCGCCCCATCCGACGAGGGCGACGCCGGTACCCGCACTGATGGTGCCGCTGCCGTCGTCGAGCCGCATGGGCAGGGGCAGGAAGGCGTCCGGCGTCCCGTCGTGGTTGTAGAGCTGGAGCCGAACCTGCGTAGCCGCGCCCGTGCCGGCGAGTGCGGCGACGCCGAAGACCTCGCCGAAATTGTCAGCGATGGCCGGCCGGCTCTGGTCGCTCGTCGCCGCATCGACCTGGAAGCCGTTCAGGTCCGCGTTGGTGTTGCCCCAGTGCGAGGGGGAATCCGAGCGCGGCTGCACGTCGGTGGCGAGGTCGAGGATCGTCTGCTGGCTGCGGTCGAGGGTGCCGTCCGCCTTCACGTGCACGTTGAAGGCAATGTGCTCGACGTCCCAGAGCGTGTCCGGCCCCTCGATGCCGCCGTTGTGGGCGACGCTGACCGAGCCGTCGGCGTTCTTCTTGACGCTGTAGGCGCTCTGCAGGCCGGTGTACCAGACCGTATCGCCCTTCGAGCCGTTGGCGCCGCCGTGGATGGCGTCGCTGCCGACGCTGCCCTCGATCAGGTCGTCGCCCGAGCCGGCCCAGACGGTGTCGGCGGCGAGGCCGGGGCGCAGGTCGTCGTCGAAGCTCGTGCCGATCATCGTGTCGACCTTGGCGTCGACGCGGCCGTCCGCGCGGTGGCGGTCGCCCTCTTGGAAGAAGGGCGGTCCCAGGTAGTCGCGGGTATCGAGGAATTGCGCGGTCACGTCGCCGTTGCTGCCGACGATGACGGCGCGGTCGCCGGCGAGTCCCGTCGAGGCGAAGCCGTCCGGGCTGGTGACGCCCTGGAAGACGGTCGAGGCGGAGCTGTGCGTCCCGTCCGTCGCGAAGGCGACCGAGACCACGTCGGTCGTGCTGTCGGAATTCGTGACCCCGCAGGTGAGCACGAGTTGCGAGGTGCCCTCGCCGAGGCCGGCGATGCTGAAGGTGCCGCCGAAAGTGCCGGGCAGGTCGTAGCGGATCTCGCGGGCGGCATCGACCGTCCAAGTGTTCGCGACCGGGCCGGCGGCGAAAACCTGCGCGACGACCGAGGTGATCCCGTTCACGGTCTCGACCCAAGCGATCACGAAATCGGTCGTGCCCGCGATGTTCGCGATCACGAGCTTGCTCGCCGCATTCGCGGTGCCGAGCATGGCATCGACGAGGGTGTCCATCGCTGCGGCGTCGGAGGCGAGCGTCCCGCCCGCACCGGCCGCGTTCGGGTTGAAGCGGATGTCGTTCTGCGAGCCGTCGGCGTCGAAGATCGCGAACCGGACGTGGTTGTTCGGGTCGATCCAGGCGATCACGCTCTCGCCGTCGTGGAGGCTCGTCATGGCGACGTTGCGCCCGCTTGCGGCGAGCGTCAGGACGGCGTCGCCGTCCGTGCCGCCGACGACCCCGTCGAGACCGGCGGGTTTGGGGGCCACGCCGTCCGGATTCGTCGGATCGATCGCGTAGCGCTGGAACTTCACCGCGCCGTAGCGGGCGTCGGCACCGGCCGGCAGGGTCTTGGGCGTGGCGATCCAGGCGACGTTGAACCCGGTGGACAGGATCGTCTTGGCATCGACCGTCTTGTCCGCGTTCTCCCGCGCGTTCTGGAATCCCGCGACGACCGCCCCTTGATCGTCGTCCTCCGCCGAGCCGAGGGTCAGTTCGCCGGGCACGAGCCCGACCGCGCCGACGAAGCGGACCTTGACGTCGGCAGGCTCGCCGAGGGCCGAGCGCGACTCGTAGGCGACCGCGAACCCATCGCCCGCGCCCGCGACCACGGGCCGCGAGACGATGCCCGGTCCGGTGCTGATCTTGAGCAATCCCTGGTCGAAGAGGCCGCCGCCCGCGTTGAGCGCCTTCAGCCAGATGCTCGTGGCGCCGCCGGCCTCGGTCGAACGATAGGCGACCGCGAAGAAATCGGTGGCATTGTCCGCGGCCGAGACTTGATCCTCGACGGCCGTCGTCTGGGCCACCTTGAAGCCGTTGAGTTGGTCGGTGAGCGTGTTGCCCCAGCGCGTCAATGTAACCATGACCCGTCGCCTCCGGCGTGCGTGCGCCATCTCGAGCGGCCGAGGACTCAGCCTCGTTCCGCCGTTCCCTTGAGAAGGAAGAAAGTATTCTTGATGATCGGATACAATTTTTCTGAAGAGATATTCAGGACGTAAAGTCCGAACGACGCCGGACTAAGGTCGGATTGTTTTTCAGACCAAAGTCCGATCCCCGATCTGTACTGATTTCGTGCGGCATGGCACCGAGGCTCGGACGTGGCTGCGCGACCTTGAGCCTCTGCCTCCCCGAACACGTCGGTCGCGGGGACTCGCTCGGGGCGACGCGATCCTGCAGCCGGTCCGGTTGACCTCGCGGCACGCTGCGCCGATGGCCGGTGCCCTTCCGCGTGACCTCCGTGCCGGGCCAGCCCTATGTCGGCTCCACGCTGAGCCTGCACCCGCCGGCGCGCGAGGAGCGGACCGGCGCCTTCATCGCCTGGGACGGTGCGCGCGGCCGGATCGCGTGGTCGAACCCCGAGCCCTTTTCGGTCTGGTCGGGGGCGCTCGCCACGGCGGGCGGCCTCGTGTTCTACGGGGCGCCCGAAGGCTATCTGAAGGCCGTCGACGCCAGCACCGGGCGGGAGCTCTACCGCTTCAAGACGCCGTCCGGCATCGTCGGCAACGTCACCACCGATCGCCATCGCGGCCGGCAATACGTGGCGGTGCTCTCCGGAATCGGCGGCTGGGCGGGGAGCGGCCTTTCCGCGGGCCTGACCGACCCGGCCGACGAATCCGGCGCGGTCGGCGGATATGCGGCCCTCTCCCACGATACGGCGGCGGGCGAGCGACTCACGGTCTTCGCGCTGCCCGAATGACGCCGGACCGGCACGCGCCGGAGGCCCCCCATCCGGGATCGGGCTTTCCCGCGGCCATGCCCGCCGCGAAGACCTGAGCCGAGCGTGGTGCCCTCGCCCCGCCCGACCTCGGGATCTATGTCCCGATCTGCTTGCCGCACTGCAGCGTCGAACTGAGCAGATGCAGCAGAGCCTCGCCGCACCGGCCCACCCGAGCCGGCGAGGTGGGCCCGAGCTGTCAGCCGGCACCCGTGAGATCGAAGCGAGACGACGCATTGACCGACCGAGCGATCCTGAGCGAGCCCTCGGCCCGCCCTGCCGCGACCGTGGCGAGAGCGGCAGCCGAGGGGAGCCACCCGACCCTCGTGCTGCTGGCGCTCGCCATGGGCGGCTTCGCGATCGGCACGACCGAGTTCGCCGCGATGAGCCTGCTGCCCGACTTCGCGCCGGATCTCGGCATCGACGAACCGACCGCCGGCCACGTCATCAGCGCCTACGCGCTGGGTGTGGTGGTGGGCGCCCCCGTGATCGCGGTGCTGGCCGCACGAGTCGCGCGGCGCACGCTCCTCATCGGCCTGATGGTGCTGTTCGCCCTGGGCAACGGCCTCTCGGCGCTGGCACCGAGCTACGGCACGATGCTGCTGTTCCGCTTCCTCGCCGGCCTGCCGCACGGCGCCTATTTCGGCGTGGCGGCGCTGGTGGCCGCCGCGCTCGTCCCGCGGGAGCGGCGGAGCCAGGCGGTCTCTCGCGTCATTGCCGGCCTCACCATCGCGACGGTCGTCGGCGTGCCGCTCGCCAACGCCATCGGTCAGCTCGCCGGCTGGCGCTGGAGCTTCGGCCTCGTGGCGCTTCTCGCGCTGCTCACCGCGATCCTGGTGCGGCTGTTCGCGCCGCTCGGTGCCGTCGCCCCGGGCGCCAGCGCGCTGCGCGAGCTCGGCGCGCTGCGCCGCGGGCAGGTCTGGCTGACGCTCGCCACCGGGGCGATCGGCTTCGGCGGCCTGTTCTCCGTCTACACCTATCTCGCCTCCACCCTGCTCTCCGTCACGCACGCCTCGCCCGCCGCGATCCCCGGCATGCTCGCCGTGTTCGGGCTCGGCCTCACGGTCGGCAACCTCGCCTGCGCCTGGGCGGCCGACCGCGCCCTGATGTCGGCGGCGGGCCTCACCCTCGTCTGGAGCGCGGCGGCTCTGGCCCTCTACCCGTTCGCCGTGGGGAGCCTCTGGACGCTCGCCCCCGTCGTGTTCCTGATCGGCTGCGGCGGCGGTCTCGCCACCATCCTGCAGACGCGGCTGATGGACGTCGCGGAGGACGCACAGACGTTGGCGGCGGCCCTCAACCACTCCGCCTTCAACTTCGCGAACGCCCTCGGCCCCTGGCTGGCGGGCCTCGCCATCGCGCACGGGCTCGGCCTGCCCGCGACGGGCTTCGTCGGCGTCGCCCTGGCGCTGGGGGGATTCGCGATCTGGGCCGTCTCGCTGGTCGCGGACCGCGCCGACCCACGCGCCTGCGAGCAGCCGGGCTGACGGGCAGACCGGCGCGAACGCGGACCGCGACCCGTTGCCGTGCGGCTCGCCCCCCCTCCCATCACGGTGTCGCGCCGGCTTTCGCCGCGCGAGGCCGTTGAGCCCCAGGAGGGATCGACCCATGAGATACCTGCTTGCCGGATCGCTGATCGCGATCGGCCTGTCCAGCGCACCGCCGTTGCACGCGCAATCGATCGACATCGGTCCCGGCGGCCCGAACATCGACCTTCGGAGCCGCCGGGACCGGGAGCGCGATCTGGACCGGGAAGACGCCCGCCGCGAGATGAGGCGCGATCAGCGGCGGCGGGACATCGAGGATGACGACGACGATGACGATGACCGGCCGCGGCGGCGCTAGTGAGGCTTGAGCGGGCCTCCGGAGACGCCCGCGCGGGGCGGAGCGCCCTCTCCCGAACGGGTTGAGGTCGTCGGCAACCTCACCCCCGGCTGGCCGCGCTCGCGACCCGCTCCCGGAAGGCGCGGGAGGCGAGAAGGGCGTGCACCGCGCGAAGCTCGGCCGCGCGCTCCGGCCCGAAAGCCGCCTCGAACCGGCCCTGCACCCCGCTCCACAGGGCCGTGGTCTCGCCGAGCTTCGCGCGCCCGAGATCGGTGAGACTGACCCGTCGCGCCCGGCGGTCGTGCAGGTCCGGCACGAGGCGGAGGTATCCGTCGCGCGTGAGCGGCTTCAGGGTGTGCCCGAGACCCGACAGATCCATCACGAGGCTCTCGGCGAGTTCGCCCATCGTCGGAGTTCCGAGGCGCGCGACGCTCGCGAGCAGCCCGTGCTGCGTGGCACGCAGGCCGCTCGGCGCCAGGGCGTCATCGTAGATCTGGCCAAGGCTGCGCATCGCCTGCCGGAGCATCGCGTTGCTGCACAGGCTCGGATCCGCCCGCTCTCCCGTCGGCCCTGCTGCCATGTCCGGAATCCCCCGCCTCGGCCGCCGCACATGTTAGCGGATGCGGGCGCAGGCCGCCGACCCGAATCCGGGGTCGGAACCGCTCTTCCGAAGGACGCTTCGCGGCTCGGCTCGCGGCCTCGGAAACGTCCGGCCCACGGAATCCTTTCATCAACGTAAATGCCGGTTCGTCGTCGCCGCGCGGCGCGGGGGGCGAATCGAAGAGGGCACTCGCGCCCCTGATTCGGCCCGGATCCGCCTGCGAGGGCCCTGTGGACAGAGGCTCGGGGTCACCTTGCTTAACCTTGATCAAGCGAGCCGCCCGACGGACCGGTACGGTCGCGCACGGAAAACCTAACCTTCCGAAGAGGGGTACTAAACAGGTCTAATTACAAAAAATTATTGCAAAAATTCTTGGATTGCCTCAGCACATCGGACGTGCAGTGGATCTGCGTCGGATCCTCTGCAGAAGAACAAGAAACTCAGGGAATGGCGCGCGAATTACTTAAGTAGCAATCGAAGTACGGCCGAGACCCATGAGCAGGCACCTTCCGAAGATTGTCGCAGACCTGTTGAGCCGCCTGCGGGCGGGCATCGGCGCGGCCTTGCGGGAGGCGGCTTTCGGGGGTGGCGCGGACAGGTCCGCGGCATTGCGGCTGGCCGTGACGGCGCGCCGTCGGCGCGTCGCGACGAGCCGGCGCGGGTCCGATTAAGCAGGACGAGAGTGGTCAGACGATCGGAGCGTTCGGGCCGGTTCTGAACCGGCCGCGGCCGCCCATGCTCTGCGCAACTCCGATAGATCAGGGGGTTGAAGGTGTCCGAGATCCAAGTGGTCATCATCGACAGCGATCCGCTGTTCCGCGCCGGGGTGGCCTACACCCTGAACGCCGAGGCCGACATCACGGTCGTCGGCGAGGGGGCTTCCGCCTCGGACGCGTTCCGGCTCGCGGTCGCCCTGAAGCCGAACGTCGTCATCCTCGACATCGGGATGCTGGGCGGCGGCGCGGAGGCGGTCGAGACGCTGGTCGCCCACTGCTCGGACGTGAAGATCCTGATGCTCACGAGCATCGTCGACGACCAGCATGTCTGCTCGGCGATGCAGGGCGGGGCCTGGGGCTACGTCCTGAAGGGCGTGAGCGGGCCGGAACTGGTGCAATCGGTCAAGGTGATCCACCGCGGCGAGCGCTACGTCACGCCGGCGCTGGCCGCCCGCCTGTTCGCCCGGCCCCGCCCCGCCGCCTCTAAGCCCGAGCCAACGCCCTTCTCCAGCCTCACCGGCCGCGAGGAGCAGATCCTCACGCTGCTGGCGGAGGGCCTGAGCAACAAGGAGATCGGCGGCCGCCTGGAGATCAGCG
>NZ_SMNT01000098.1 GCF_004348265.1 Methylobacterium segetis | reverse complement strand
CGGGCGGGCGCGGGCCTGGCCCGGGGCGCACGCGTCCGGCCGGCGGGCTCGGCCGCTCCCTCGCCGGCATCCCAGGGCGAGCGTTCAGCCCGGTCGTCGCCGCGCAGGCTGGCGGCGCGCTGGGCGGCGTCGAGGGCGCTGGCCCGAGGGCCGGTTCGCGCGCGCTCCGGCCGCTTCGACGCGCCGAAGCGAGGCTTGCCGCTTGCGCGCGGCTTGTCGGTCGCGCGCGGGTTGCCCGGGCCTCCGGGCCTTCCGCCCTTCGGGCCGCCGCGATGGGGAGGCTTTCCTGTCATGGTCCTGCCGCTCGGGCGACGGCGTCAGCCGGCCTCGCCCCGTCTCATTGCTCTGACGCAGAGTCTCCCCGCGCGGCCTGAGCGCCGCGGGGCGCGCTGATCTAGCACCCGCCCGCGGCTGCGACAAACGACGCCTTCAGCGCGCCCGGCGCGCCGCCTCCAGCGTGAGCCCGGTCCCGACCGATCCGAACGTGTCGCCCTCCACGACGCGGGCTTGCGGCAGGCAGGACGTCAGCGCCGCGCGGACATGCGGCAGGCCGGTCGAGCCGCCGGTGAGGAAGAGTGCGTCGATCGCCTCCGCGCCGACGCCCGCCTGGCGCAGGCAGCGCCCCACCCGCTCCGCGATGCGCCGGGCGAGATCGCCCGTGTGGCGCACGAGCCCGTCCCGGTCGATCTCGGCCGCGAGCCCGCTCTCGACCCAGCCGAGTTCGAGCCGCGCCCCGCCGCTCTCGGAGGTCTCGATCTTGGCGCCCTCCACCGCCATCGCGAGGCTGTGGCCGCGCTCCGCCTCGACGACGGCGTGCAACCGGCCGAGGAGTTCGGGCCGGCCCGCATCCCGCCGGGTCTCCTCGATCTCCCGCAGGGTCTTCGGGTTGTAGAGGCGGTTGATGCTCGACCACGTGGCGAGGTCGTGGAAATAGGCGTTGGGCACCGCGAGGTCGCCGCGCCGCATCGGGCTGCCGAGGCCGAGGAGCGGCATCACCGTGCCGAGGCTGAGCATCCGGTCGAAATCGGTGCCGCCGATCCGCACGCCGTCATTGGCCAGGATGTCCTCGGCCCGGTCCGCGCCGCGATGGCGCCCGGGGGAGAGCCGCACGATCGAGAAATCCGAGGTGCCGCCGCCGATATCGGCGATGAGGGCGAGTTCCTCGCGCCCGATCCCCTGCTCGTAATCGAGGGCGGCGGCGATCGGCTCGTACTGGAAGGAGACGTGCCGGAAGCCGATCGATTCCGCGATGGCGCGAAGCGCCGCCTCGGCCTTGCGGTCGCCGTCGGGATCGTCGTCGACGAAATGGACCGGGCGGCCGTGCACCACCGTGTCGAAGGCCGCGCCGGCCTCGGCCTCGGCCCGCGCCTTCACGCCGGCGAGGTAGCGCGCGATGACGTCGCGGAAGCGCAGCCGCTCGCGCCCGACCTGCGTCGTCTCCTCGAGGAGCGAGGAGCCGAGCACCGATTTGAGGCTGCGCATCAGCCGGCCCGGCACGCCCTCCACGTAGGCCGTCATGGCGGCGCGCCCGATCACCGCCTCGCGGCCCGGCGCGAAGAAGATCGCGCTCGGGATGGTGACCTGCCCGTCCTCCAGGGGCAGGAGGCGGGGGCCGCCGTCGTGCCAGCGGCCGAGGGTGGTGTTCGAGGTGCCGAAATCGAGGCCGCAGGCCGCCATCAGAGAAGGATCTCCGGGTTGAGGATCGCGCTGGGGAAGGGGCGGCTGACCTAGCGGCTCGGCGGCCGCGCGTCTACGGCCGGCCCGAGCGGCGGCCCCGCTCCTCGCCGCGGGGCTCGATCGGGAACTCGATCCGGCCGTCGACCCGCGGACGCACCCCCTCGTTCGACGGGGGCGGGGCGTAGGTCTCCTCGACGAAGGTGCTGAAATCGCTCCCGTAGAGGCGCGAGCCGCGAGGCGGCGTCTCGGGGGGCGGCGTCATCCCCGCGTCGAGGGCGAGCGCCGGACCCGCCGACAGGAGAAACACGAGAATCGAGCACCGCATCAGGATCTTCCCGCTCCGCGCCCACGGCAAGCTAGCGCCCGACGCCCCTCTGTCGAGGACGGATCAGCAAGATCAGAGCCAGCGCGGCAGCCAGAAGATCAGGGCGGCGACGGCGAGCCACGCGCAGAGCGCCCCGAGGATGGCGAGGCGGTAGTCGAGCCGGTCGCCGAGCCACCAGGCGGCGGCGAGGAACACGAGGTAGGCGGGGATCGTCTTCGCGCCCGCCAGACAGGCTTCGCGGAATCCGGCAGCGTCGCCCTTCGCGCCGACCGCCAGCAGCGCGATGATCGCGAAGGTCGGCGCCAGCGGCAGGATGCCGGGCAGCACGTTGCCCCGGCGCGAGGCGAGCACGATCGCCATCGTCACGAGGCCGCCGACGAGCCCCTTCCAGAGAACCTCGATCACCCCTCGCCCCGGCGCTCGCGGCGCAGGCGCTCCCAATGGGCGAGGCGGTCGGCGTAGCGGCTCTCCAGGCCGCGGTCGGTCGGCGCGTAGAATTGCTGGCGGCCGAGCCGGTCCGGCCAGTAATTCTGGCCCGAGAAGGCATCCGGCTCGTCGTGGTCGTAGCGGTAGCCCTCGCCGTAGCCGAGCTTGCGCATCAGGTTCGTCGGCGCGTTGAGGATGGTGCGGGGCGGGGCCAGCGAGCCGTTCTCCTTGGCGACCCGCGTCGCCGCCTTGTAGGCGGTGTAGACGGCGTTCGATTTCGGCGCGCAGGCGAGGTAGATCGTCGCCTGCGCCAGGGCCAGTTCGCCCTCGGGGCTGCCGAGGAAGTCGTAGGCGTCCTTGGCGGCGTTGGCGACGACGAGGGCCTGCGGGTCGGCGAGGCCGATATCCTCCACCGCCATCCGGACGAGGCGGCGCGCGATGAAGAGCCGGTCCTCGCCCCCGTCCAGCATCCGGCAGAGATAGTAGAGGGCGGCGTCCGGGTCCGAGCCGCGCACGGTCTTATGCAGGGCGCTGATGAGGTTGTAATGGCCCTCCTGCGCCTTGTCGTAGATCGGCGCGCGGCGCTGGATGATCGCCTGCAGCGTCTCGGCGTCGATCGTCTCGTCGGGCTTGGCCGAGCGCCAGACCTCCTCGGCGAGCGTCAGCGCCGCGCGCCCGTCCCCGTCCGCCATCCGCACCAGCACCCCGCGCGCCTCCTCGTCGAGGGGCAGCGCCCGGCCGGTCAGGGTCTCGGCACGCACGAGGAGCTTGGCGATCGCCGCCTCGTCGAGGGCCCGGAACAGGAGAACCCGCGCCCGCGAGAGGAGCGCGGCGTTGAGCTCGAAGGAGGGGTTCTCGGTGGTGGCGCCGACGAGCGTCACCGTGCCGTCTTCCATCACGGGGAGGAAGGCGTCGAGCTGCGCCCGGTTGAAGCGGTGGATCTCGTCGACGAAGAGCAGGGTCCCCTGCCCCGTCGCCCGCCGCTTGCGGGCGGCGTCGAAGACCTTCCGCAGGTCGGGGAGGCCCGAGAAGATCGCGGAGATCTGCTCGAAATGCAGGCTCGTCTCGCGGGCGAGCAGCCGCGCCACCGTCGTCTTGCCGGTGCCGGGCGGACCCCAGAACACGAGAGAGCCGAGGCTGTTCGAGCGCAGGAGCCGCGTCAGCGCCCCGTCCGGGCCGGTGAGGTGCTCCTGCCCGACGACATCGCCGAGCGTCTTCGGGCGCAGGCGGTCGGCGAGCGGCCGCGGGGCGTCGGGGCCGTTGGTGTCGGTCTCGATCCCGGCCGTGGCGAAGAGGTCTGACATCGCGCCATGAACACCCCGGGCGCCCTCCTCCGCAAGGCCGGCGGGGCCGCTCTCCCCGGACGTCTTCGTCGGACAGGGCACCCGCCGAAGCGGGGCCTTTGCGGGGGCGCCGGCCGCTCCCACCTGAAGAATCCGTCTCCCGGAGGGTCCGACCGATGAACGTCCTCAAGACCGCCCTGCTGCTCGCCGGCCTGACGGCCCTGTTCGGCGCCGTCGGCCTCCTGCTCGGTGGCGGCCGCGGCATGGCGGTGGCCCTCGGCATCGCCGCGCTGACGAACCTCTACGCCTACTGGCGCTCCGACAGCCTCGCGCTCGCCGCGCACGACGCCCGCGAGATCGATGCCCGGACCGCGCCGGACCTGTTCGCGCTGGTGCGGGATCTCGCGTCCCGCGCCGGCCTGCCGATGCCGCGGGTCTACCTGATCGACAGCCCGCAGCCGAACGCCTTCGCCACCGGCCGCAACCCGCGCAACGCGGCCGTCGCGGCGACGACCGGCCTGCTCTCGGCGCTGAGCCGCGAGGAGGTGGCGGGCGTGATGGCGCACGAGCTCGCCCATATCCGGAACCGCGACACGCTCACCATGACGGTCTCGGCGACGCTTGCCGGCGCCATCGCGACGCTCGCGCAATTCGGCTTCCTGTTCGGTGGCCGGGGCGAGGCACGGCCGAACCCCCTCGTCCTGATCGGCACCACCCTGCTCGCGCCCATCGCCGCGATGATCGTCCAATTCGCGATCAGCCGCTCGCGGGAATACGCGGCCGACCGGGAGGGCGGCCTGATCTGCGGCAACCCGCTCTGGCTCGCCTCCGCGCTGCAGCGGATCGAGGCCGGCGTCGCGCATGTGCCGAGCCCGTCGGCCGAGAGCCATCCGGCCACGGCGCCGCTCTTCATCGTCAACCCGCTGTCCGGCCGCGGCCTCGACACGCTGTTCTCGACGCACCCGGCGACCGCGAAACGCGTCGCGGCCCTGCACCGGCTCGCCGGCGAGGTCGGCGGCGCCCCGGCCCGCGCGGGCGGCTTCCGGGACGCACACTGGACCGGCCGCGGGGGTCCCTGGGGCTAGCGCGTTGTCATGCGGCGCGGATGTCCTCCCGCCAGGAAGACGATGCGCTGTCCCGGGAGGCCGACGCGTCGGCCACGATCGAGGGATCGTGGACGACGCGCCAGCGGCCGGCGAGACGGGTCAGTTCGCGGCGGGGACGCCGGCTCCCGGCGCCCAGGATTGCCCCCGCGCCTCGTCCCGGGTGCCGGCTTCCTCCGTGTGGGACCGGTAGGAATCGGGGCCGAGGACGTGCGTCGGCTGCCCGCCCCGGGAAATCGGGAGGCCGCGCCGGGTGAGCCACGCCTGCATCTCGGCGATCTCCCGCTGCTGCTCCACGATCACGGCCTCGGCCAGCTGGCGCGTCCACGGATCCTTGGCGTGGCGCAGCGCGACGCGGGCCATGTCGATGGCGCCCTGATGGTGCGGGATCATCTGGATGCGGAAATCGGCGTCCGGGTCGCCGGTATACGGCACGGCCATGCCGCGCATCATGCCCGCATGCGCGGCCTTGAACTCGGACACGGCCGGCGTGTCGGACGCCGTGGGGCCGTGCCCCGCGTGGTGCGCGGCCGCGGCGGGGCGCGGCGGGGCGTGCTTGGCGACGGCTGGCCTGCCGGCGCCGGGCTCCCGATGGCCGTGATGGCCCTCGTGCTGGGCGGAGGCGCCCGGCAGCGCGGCGAGGCTCAGCCCGGCCGCAAGCGCCGGGATCAAGAGTGGGTGAGACGTGAGGCGACGCGTCGCGAAGCGACGACCCGAGACGGGGTGCATGAGAATCTCCTGAAGAAGCGAAAGGCGTGCTGCGCCCGCGTGAGCGGGGGCGCCGGGGCTGCGGCCCCGGCCCTCAGGCCGCGCGTTTCGGAATCTCAGGATCGGGTGCGGAGTGCCGGCCCGACAACGGCTGCGCGACGATCGCGAAGCGCAGGGTGCGGAAGAACGCGGCCTCGCTCGCCTCCGGGCGGGCCGGCAGGTGACCGGCCACGAAGCAGCAGGCCGTGCGGCAGCCATCGTCGCCGGGCGCGGGATGCCTGTCCGCGCGGCTGTGGTGACCCTGCGCGGCGCAGTCGATTCCGGCGGCCGTGGCGTGGGCCGTGGCGTGTTGGTCCGGATGCCGATGGGCCGCGCCCGCAGGGGCGGCGGAGGACGGCGCATGCACGCCCGCCGCGGTCACGAGCGCCAGGGCGAGGACGAGACGGGCCAGGGCGCGAAGGAGCCGCATGCGCCAGACCCTAGTCACGCCGCTCGCCGCCCGCAACCGCCGCGCTACCCCCCGAACACCGAGGTCAGCACCTCGCCGCCGCGGTTGATCGAGACCTCCCACATGTTCAGCGTGTTGCGGGTCACGCGCTCGAGGTCCTTCGTGGTCGAGATCGGCACGCCGTTGATGGCGACGATCAGGTCGCCCTTCTGCAGGCCGGCGCGGCTCGCGACCGAGCCGTCCTCGACGGCCTGGACCGCGACGCCCTCGCCGGGCAGCTCGACCTGAAGCTCCTCGGCCACGGCGGGCGAGGTGTTCACGAGCGTCGCGCCGAGGAAGGGCGAGCGGGTGCGCACCTTCAGGACGTCGCGCGGCCGCGTCTCGGGTGCGGGCCCGAGCTTCACCGTCACCGCCGTGCGCCCCGTGCCGCGCAGCACGCCGAACTTGGTCTGGCCGGAGATGCCCTTGAGGGCGAAGCGGTAGCCGAAGGCTTCCGGGTCGTCGACGTTCTGGCCGTCCACGGAGAGGATCAGGTCGCCGCGCTTGAGGCCGGCCTCCTCCGCCGGGCTCTTGGCCTGGAGGCTCGCGACGAGGACGCCGGTCGGCCGGTCGAGGCCCATGCTCTCGGCGATGTCGGTCGTCACGCTCTGCACCCGGGCGCCGAGCCAGGGGCGGCGCACCGTGCTGTCGCCGCCCTTGGCCGCGTCGACCACCGCCTTCACCATCCCGGCGGGGATGGCGAAGCCGATGCCGTGGCTGCCGCCGGATTGCGAGTAGATCGCCGTGTTGATGCCGACGAGGCGGCCCTGCAGATCGACGAGCGCGCCGCCCGAATTGCCCGGGTTGATCGCCGCATCCGTCTGGATGAAGAACTGGTAGTCCGAGGAGCCGACCTGCGTGCGGGCGAGCGCCGAGACGATCCCCTGCGTGACCGTCTGGCCCACGCCGAACGGGTTGCCGATCGCCATCACGAAATCGCCGACCTCGAGGGTCTCCGAATCGCCGAAGGGCATCGAGACGAGGCCGCTGCCCGGGTTCTTGATCTTCACGACCGCGAGGTCGGTGCGCGGGTCGCGCAGCACGATCGTCGCCTCGAACTCGCGCCGGTCGGCGAGCGCGATGCGCACCTCGTTCATGTTGTCGATGACGTGGTTGTTCGTGATGACGAGGCCCGCATCGTCCACGATCACCCCGGAGCCGAGGGAGCGCTGGGCCCGCTCGCCCGGCATGCCGCGCCCGCCGCGCCCCGGCTCGCCGAAGAACCGGCGCATGAACTCGTCCATGGCGTTGGCGCGCGCCTGCGGGCGCTTGTCGACGTGGGAGGCGTAGACATTCACCACCGAGGGCGCGGCCCGCTTCACCACCGGCGCGAAGGAGAGCTGGACCTCGCCGCGGGTCTGCGGCGCCCCCTTCGCGGGCGCGGCCTCCGGCGTCTTCATCATCTGCGCGGAGGCGGGCATCCCCGCGAGGACGAGCGCGACCGCGCCGGCGAGGGCGAGCGGAAGGGGCGAACGGATCATGCAGGGCTCCCGAATGGCACGGATCGGCATCCGCACCCGCATCGACCGGACGTCCACGGGACGGCACGGGCGCAGGGCGGTTGTCCGGGAGCTATGTAGCGCTGCCGATTGCGGCGCGCGAGAGTCGGCGTCGCACCTTCGCGCCGACGGCCCGGGCGCGCCTCACCGGCGCCCGGGGTCTCTTCGGGACGTTCCCGCCCGCAGCCGGCCTCACGCCTTCGGGCGCTCGACGATCCGGCTCGCCTTGCGGGCGACGTCGTTCCAGCAGGTCAGCGAGGCGTCGGCGACGCGCTGCAGCTCGGCCACCTGAAGCCGGATCAGGTCGGCCGGCGACTTCGCCGTGCCGAGGGCCTGAAGGTGGCTGAGCGCCGCCGCGCTCTCGTTGCGGATGAAGGCGAGCACCGTCGCGTTGATGCCGCTGACGTCGATCGACGGCGTCGAGAGGCTGACGCTCAGGAGCTCGAAGGGCAGCTTCGCGGCGCGCGGGGCGGTCTCGGCGGCCTTCTCGGCCGCGTTCCGGACTTCCGTCCGCACCGTCTCGGCCGCCTTGGCCGTGGCGGCGGGCGCCGCCTTGGCGACCTCGACCGCGGCCTCGACCGCCTTCTGGGCGACCGCGACGGGAGCCGGGCTCTGGGCGGGCTTCGTCAGCGAGGCCGGCGACACGCTGTCGAGCAGCTTCGTCTCGGGCTTCGATTCGGTCTTGGGATCGAACTTGGCGGCGGGCTTGATCTCGGCCGGCTTCTGCACGGCGGAGCTCGCCTGGGCGATCTTCTCGACCGGCTTCGCAGCCGGAGCCTTGGGGGCGGCCGAAGCCTTGGGAGCCGGTGCGGGGGGCGCCTTCGCGGGGGCGGGCTTCGCCACTTCAGGCGCGGGCTTCGCCGCCTGCGGCGCGGGCTTTAGCGCGGAAGCCGGGCCGGGTGCGGCCTTCGGCAGGGCGGATTTCACCGCGTCCTTGTTCGATGTCGCGCTCGCCAACGCGCGCGGCGCGCGCCGCCCGGCCGTGCGGGACGGCTGATGTGTGGGCCGTTTCACCATGGCTTGGTCTCCTCAACACCCCTCGGTCCCGATGGCGCACGGTGGCGGCGCGGCGGGCCGATGTCAGCCCCCGGCCGACCTCAAACGGGGCCTCGTCGAGGCGATTCACGATGGTCCCGCACCGGGTTCGGCCGGCGGGGTACGAGGCCCGGCCCCGAGGGGCCGGGCCGGGCCCGATCAGCGGGCGGCGTTCTGCGCGAGGGCGCCGAAATCCTTCGCCTGCGCCTGGAGGGCGGCGAACTGGCTGCGGACGAACTCGGATTGCAGCTCGAAGGCCTCGCGGAGGTCCTTGGTGCGCACGAGCTTCTGCGCGAAGTCGAAGGTCGCGTTCGCGTTGCTCTGGGCGTGGTCGAAGCCCTTGGCGACGGCGGCCTGAAGGGTGGACTGGAACGTCTGCGACGAGGACTGGACCTGATCGGCCGCCTTGACGGAGTTGCTGATCAGCGTGCCGACCGCGGTACGCGCCTGATCGACGGACTTCTCGGCGAAGTCGCGCAGCTCGCTCGGAATCTCGAAGGTCTGGGTCGTCATATCGTCTCCTCGCAGGTCTTGCGTCCGATGCGGCGCTTCGGGCCGCGATCAACGACCGGACTTATGTTGCATTGCAGCAAAGAAGTCAACAGGCCGGCGGAGCGGCATCTGTCATCGGTCGAACTCTCTCAACTCTCTAGAAGCTGAGCGCGACGCAGGCAGAGAGCTTAGAATGGGCACGGCCACGCGTCAAATCGCGGATGCAGCCTGGACCCGTATCTTGAATTCAGGTCACGGAATTGTCAGCGACGGTACGAAGAGGTCAAAATCCTTCCTCCCGCGCGGAGGTAGGAGCGGATTATAGCCTCGCGACCCCTGTGCCCCCCGCCGATTATTCCCCGGGCGCGGAGCGAGAGGCGGCCACGGCCGCGCCTCTCTGTTGCGGTGCAACCAAATCCGCGCGGGCGAGGCTCCGGTACAAGTCGGTGAGCGCCGCGCAATGGGCGCCGAGGTCCATGGGGGCGGCCCAGTACCGCGCGTGGGCCTCCCGGCCGAGATCCTCGACCAGGGCGTCGTCGCGCAGGGCCGCGAAGGCGGCGGCGAGCGCGCCCGGCTCAGGCGCGACGACGAAACCGGTCTGGCCGTGGCGGACCTTCTCGGAGGCTCCGGACCGCTCGGAGGCGACGACCGGGATTCCGGCGGCGAGCGCCTCGTAGATCGTGAGCGGCCCCGTCTCCAGCCAGCGGGAGGGCGCGGCCACGGCGCGGGCCCGCGCCCGCAGGATCGCCTGCACCTCCGCCGGGCTCCGCCAGCCGAGGATCTCGAGTCCGGGGCGCCCGCGCAACGATTCCGCCAGCGGACCCGAGCCGATGAAGAGCGCGGGCAACCCGGCCGCCTCGGCGGCGTCCGCCACGAGGTCGGCGCCCTTCTCCTCGGTCATGCGACCCACATAGACGATCGCGTCTCCCCGCTCGGGACGTGCCGGCGCGCCGCGCGCGACCCCCACGGGGTTGTCGATCCGGTGGTGGGCAGCCGCGAGGCCCCGCAGCATCCCCTCCGTCCGGGAGCGCGTCGCGTCGCAGACATGGACGAGGTGCAGCCTGCCGGTCCCGGCGGCCGCGCGAAGGGCGCCGGTACGGGCCACCCGCACCAGCTTGTGCGCCCGGCTCCGGGCGTCGCAGGGCGCGGCGAGGCAGGCCCCGGAGAGCGGCCGCAGCGCGCAGGGTTCGGCCCGGTCGAAGCGGTAGTAGACGCCGTTCGGGCAGGCGAGGAAGTAGTCGTGCAGCGTGACGACGACGGGCACACCCGCCCCGAGCAGCACGGGGAAGACGCTCGGCGAGAGCGAGCGCGTCCATTGGTGGAGGTGCAGGCAATCGGCCCGCGGCAGGCCCGCGAGGGCGGCGGAGAGGCGTTGCGCCGCCCGGCCGTGCCAGATGCCGGACGCCGCCGCCGACAGGGCCGGCCGGCTCCAGATGTCGGGCAGGCCGAGGGCGACGTGCCGGAGCCGGGGATGGTCGAGGATCGGGTCGACGGGGCCGGCGACGCCCTGGATGAAGGTCACGTCGAGCCCGCGCTCGGCCAGTCCCCGCGCCGATTCGAGCGCGACCTTCTCGGCCCCGCCGCTCGGAACGGCGAATTCCGCCAGGATGACGACGTGCATGGCGCGCTCGGAACGCGAGAATCCGCGGCGCGAATTCTTCGGGCGGAGGTCCGGGGTTTACGCGCAATCAACTGCCGTCCGGTAAATGGAGGGACAGTTTCCGGCGCCGGGATGGTGTTGCCTTGCACGTCGTACTCGTCGCCGACCACGCCTTCGTGAACGGCGGCCAAGCCAAGGTCGCGATCGATTCGGCGCTCGGGCTGGCCGGCCGCGGCCACCGGGTGACCCTCTTCGCGGCCGTGGGGCCGGCCGACCCGCGCCTCGCGCAGGCCGGCATCCGCGTCGTCTGCCTCGACCAGCACGACATCGCGACCGCGCCGAGCAAGCTCGCCTTCGCCGTCCAGGCCATTTGGAACCGCACGGCCGCACGGCGCCTCGCCGCGGAACTGGAGCGCGTCGACCCGCGCGAGACGATCGTGCACGTCCACGCCTTCGCCAAGGCGCTCTCGCCCTCGATCGGGACGGCTCTGCGCGCGAGCGGGCTGCCCCTCCTCTACACGATGCACGAGTTCTTTCTCGTCTGCCCGAATGGCGGGTTCTACGAGTATCCGGCGGCCCGCATCTGCCATCGCACGCCGATGTCGCGGGACTGCCTGACCACGAATTGCGACGCCCGCTCCTACCCGCGCAAGCTCCTGCGCGTGGTGCGGCATCTCGGGCTCGAGACCGTCGCCCGCCTGCCGGATCTGTTCCGCCACGTGATCACGATCAGCGACCTGCAGGAGCGGGCCGCCGCCCCGCACCTGCCCCGCGCCACGACCTTCCACCGCGTGCCGAACCCGATCCCGGTGCCCGAGGCCCCGCCGCGGCCGAAGGCCGGCGGCGCGTTCCTCTTCGTCGGCCGGATCTCGACGGAGAAGGGCGCGCCGATCTTCGCGGAAGCCGCGCGGCGCGCCGGCATCCGCCCCGTCTTCGCCGGCGACGGGGAGCGGGCGGGGATGCTCGCCGCGCGCTATCCCGAGGCGGTGATGCTCGGCTGGCAGGATTCCGCCTCGGTGCAGGCGCTGCTGCGCGAGGCCCGTGCCCTCGTCTTCCCGAGCGTCTGGTACGAGGGGCAGCCCCTCACCGTCCACGAGGCGCTCGCCTGCGGCACGGGCGTGATCGTCAGCGACGCCTGCGCCGGCCGCGAGGCGGTGGAGGACGGCGAGACCGGCTTCTGGTTCCGCTCGGGCGATCCGGACGCGCTGGCCGCGCATCTGCGTCGCCTCGCCGACGACGAGCTCGCCGAGAGGATGGGCCGCGCCGCGCATGACCGCTACTGGTCGTCGCCCCTCACCCTCGACGCGCATCTCGATCGGCTGATGCTCGTCTACGACGCGGTGATGCGCGAGGCCGCCACCGCCCGCGCCGCGCGTCCCGTTCCGGGGGCCGCGCTCCCCCTCCCCTTCGGCAAGCGCGGGGCGGCCGAGGGCTGAGTCTAAACAGGGCGGGGGCCCGGCCCCCCTCCGGGACGGCAGGATTTGACGCGGGCGTCCGCCCGCTCGGGCAAGCGGAAACACCGGTCCGCCCCCCGCGTTGACGCGTATCGGCACCGGCCCCGGTGCCTCCCGCGTCAGAGGAGTGCCAAGATGGCCGAGACCACGACGAAGCCCCCCGAGGGGCAGGACAAGCCCGGCTTCCAGCAGGGCAGCGCGAAGCCCGGCGACGCGAAGAATCCCGAGAACCGCCAGGAGGCGATGAGCGAGCGCCTGGACGAGGCGCTGGAGGAGACATTCCCGTCGAGCGATCCGATCTCCGTGAAGATCACGAAGTAGGTTGCCTCAGCGCGCGGGCACGAGGTCGAGCCTTCGCCGGATCTGCCGGTTGGCCGCTCTGGAGCGGGTTCGGCCCGCGCGCGCCGCCTCGACGACGGCCACCGGCTGAGGTTGCTCCGTGATCCGGCGGAGCGTCGACAGGAGCGTGGCGGGGTCATTGTCGAAGTCGCCGTGATGCAGGGCCTTGCTGTCGGGCCCCGGCGCCAGGTGCCAGGCGGTCCGTTTCGGCCGCCAGAACGAGGCGGGGATGGACCGCGCGTCCCGCTCCAGGCCGAGGAGCGGCGTTCCGCCGAAGATCCCGGCCCGCTCCTCGAACGCGGCGCGCACGAGGTAGAGCAGCGACTTGTTGTAGAGGCCGGCGCAATCGTCGTCCTGCTCGGTCGCGTCGTCGAGCGTGTAGAGATCGAAGCTCTCGATTCTCCGTGCGTCGATCAGCGGCCGGTAGACCGCGTCGAAGAGCGCCATGGTGCAGGCCGGCGCCCACAGCGTCAGGCTCCTGACGGGCACGCTTTCGGCGGCCAGATGGCTCGCGAGATGGGCGTGGAAGACCGCGCCCGCGCTGTGGCCGACGAGGTGGATCTCGTCGATCGCCCCGCTCTTGCTCAGGTCGGCGAGGTGCGCCGCCGTCAGCCGGGCTGCGCCCTTCGCGCGGGTCGTGGCGCGGGTGGCGTTCTCCTTCATCTCGTCCCAGAGCGCCTTGCCGCCGAGCAGGCGGGCGAGCGGCTCGAGGGTGTCGTCGATCCGGTCCAGCATGAAGTCCTTCGCCGCGTCGAGGATCCCCTCGCTGCGCCGCCTGCCGAGCGCGTCGCGCAGGATGTTGCCGATCGTCGAGAGCGCGTCGGAGCGCCAGATGAAGGAGAGCGGGTAGACCTCCGCCTTGAGCAGCGGATCGAGGTTGCCGGCCACCGTCTGGACGGCGGCCTCCTCCGAGACGAGCCCGCCATGGGCGTAGAGCACCACGCGCTTGCGGGCCCAGCCGGCCATCCGCCGCGGCATCCGCTCCGCGACGATGTCCTTCAGGCCGGCCTCCGTCAGGCCGTAGGCCCCCTTGTCGTCGAGGATGCCGTCGTTCTTCGCCGTGATGATGTGCGGGCGGAGATCGGCGTAGATCCGGCTCTCGTAGCTGCGCGGCGCGCCGGACAGCATCGCGGCCGGGCCGGCATCCTCGGCGAGCTCGATCGGGGCTCCGAGCGCGGCCACCCACACGTCGGTGCCGTTCGCGAGCCAGTCGGCATAGGTGACGAGGGCGAGGCCGTCCGCGCCCCAGTCGCGCCCCCAGCTGTTCTGGATCCAGAAGCCCTCGCGGTTGTAGCCCACGATCGCGAAGGCGTGCCCGCCGATGGGCACGGCGCCGGGACGGTAGGCGATCCGCTCGTCGCCCGTCCCGACCTGCTGCCAGCCCTCGTGGACGCTCGCCGTCGCGTAGAGGATCCCGACCTCACCGATCGCCGCGTGCATCGCGACGAGGTCCTTGTGGTTCACCCGGAAATAGGCGCCGAGCGGGCGCCTCAGCGCGTCCGCGGAGCGCGCCTCGGTGAGGGTGCGGTTCGGATCGGCGTCCTGCCACAGGGCCTTCGCGCAGAGCCCGTGCTTGTGCCATCCCTTCATGGCGCCGCGGGCGCTCGAGCCCTCGTAGTCCTCGCCCGGCCACTCGTCGTAGCGCTTGGCCATCGTGTAGAGCATCCAGGCGCTGACCTCGTCGGCGGAGGGGTCCTTGCCCCGCGCCTGCAGGAGGTAGTTCGCGACCGTGGCGAGGCCGTAGCCCGTGCAGGCGCCCTCGCGGCCCTGGTCGAGCACGGGGATTGCGGCCCTCCGATAACCCTCGATATCCGAGATCGCGCTCACCGCGATCAGCGCCGGGACGTAGAGCGCGTCGCGGAAATCGACGGTGTCGGGCAGGGCGTCGAGCCGGCGCGCCGGCGCCTTTTGTTTCCGCCCCGCCATCGTCCCCTCCCTTGCGGCGGCGAATCGGTCGACGCGCGCCGTCCTGGAGGGAACTATAGATCCGGCGATGGGTGGGAGAAGGCGGGATCCTGCAGGATGCTGCAGGAAAGATCGTTCGCGCCGAAGATCCCGGCCGCCGATCGATCGGGGGCATGGCGGCCGGGATTCATTGCTTCCGGCCGCCCCGTCTCGTCGATGCTTCGCGCCGGCTCAGACCGTCTCGAGCAGGCGGCGGGCGATGACCTGGGCCTGGATCTCGGCCGCGCCCTCGAAGATCGAGAGGATGCGCGCGTCGCAGAGGATGCGGCTCACCGTGTATTCCAGCGCGAAGCCGTTGCCGCCGTGGACCTGCAGGGCGTTGTCGGCCGCCGCCCAGGCGACGCGGGCGCCGAGCAGCTTGGCCATGCCGGCCTCGAGGTCGCAGCGCTTGCCCTCGTCCTTCTCACGGGCCGAGAAGTAGGTGAGCTGGCGGGCGATGTTGATCTCCACCGCCATCATGGCGAGCTTGTCGGCCACGCGCGGGAAGTTCACGAGCGCCTTGCCGAACTGCACCCGCTCCTCCGCGTAGCGCAGGGCCACGTCGAGGGCCGATTGCGCCACGCCGATGGCGCGCGCCGCCGTCTGGATGCGGGCCGATTCGAAGGTCTGCATCAGCTGGGCGAAGCCCTTGCCCTCGACCTCGCCGAGGAGGTTGCCTGCCGGCACCTCGAAATTCTCGAAGGCGAGCTCGTATTCCTTCATGCCGCGATAGCCGAGAACCTCGATCTCGCCGCCCGACAGGCCCTGCACCGGGAACGGCTCCGCGTCCGAGCCGCGGGGCTTCTCGGCGATCAGCATCGAGAGGCCGCGATGGCCCTTCTCCTCGGGCTTCGTGCGCACGAGCACCGTCATGATGTCGGCCCGCACCGGATGGGTGATCCAGGTCTTGTTGCCCGAGATCTTCCAAGTGTCCCCGTCCTTCACCGCCTTGGTGCGGAGCGAGGCGAGGTCCGAGCCCGTGTTCGGCTCGGTGAACACGGCAGTCGGCAGGATCTCGCCGGAGGCGAGCTTGGGCAGGAAGCGGTGCTTCTGCTCCTCGGTGCCGCCGCACAGGATCAGCTCGGCGGCGATCTCGGTGCGGGTGCCGAGCGAGCCGACGCCGATATAGGCGCGGGACAGCTCCTCCGAGACGACGCACATCGAGATCTTGGGCAGCCCCATGCCGCCGTATTCCTCGGGGATCGTCAGGCCGAAGACGCCGAGCTCGGCCATCTTCTCGATGATCTCCATCGGGATGTAGGCGTTCTCCCGGTGCCATTCCTGCGCCTTCTCCACCACCTCGGCCTTGCCGAAGCGGCGCATCTCGGTGCGGATCGCCTCCATGTCCTCGTCGAGGCCGGAATCGCCGACCGTGGCGGAGCCGCCGCCGTCGCGGATCCGGGCCACCAGCGCGGCGCGGTGCTCGGGCGTGTTGCCGTCCGCGATCATCGCCTCGATGGCGCCGGTGCGGAACTGGGCGAGCTCGCGGGCCGAGAGGCCGAGCGAGGTGGTCGGGCGCACCATCTCGCCCTGGCTCATCGGGATGCCGCCGAACATCTGGTCGAGATACTCGCCCAGGCCGATCCGCACGAGCAGCGTCTCGGTCTCGCCGAGGCGGCCGGCCGCCTCCAGATTGGCGGCGTAGTGGGCGAGCTCGCGAACGGCCTCGCCGTAGGTGGCGAGCCAGGCGAGGCCGTGGGTCGCGTGCTGCTCGGTCTCGAGCTTGGCGGAATCCAGCTTGCCCTCGGGCGACAGGACCCGGCTGCGGACGCGGCGGGTCGCCTCGGCGACGAGCTTCTTCGCGTCGTCGGCCGCTTCGCGGCTCAGCGAGACGAGGTCCTGCAGCGCGGGCGAGAGGGCGGGTGAGGCTGACATAGGCGGTCTCTCGTGAAGGAAGGTCTTGGGGTCATTATAGGCAGGTTGGCCATGACAGTAGAGGTTTTATGTCGCCCTCCCCGCCTGAGAGCCCCTGAATTCATTATACTTTTGGCCGGCCCGCCTCAGCCCGGCTGGCGACGGCGACACCCGCGGCGGCGACCGCCATGCCGGCGAACTGGACCGGGCTGAGGGTCTCGCCGAACAGGGCGAAGGCCATCGCGGCCGAGACGGGCGGCACCAGGAACAGGAGCGAGGCGACGCCCGCCACGGCGCCCCGCCGGATCAGCCAGAGCAGCAGCAGGATCCCCGCGACCGAGTTGACGAGGATCGACCAGGACAGGCCGAGCCAGAACGAGGGGACGTTCTCGATCCGGCCCGCCTCGAAGGCGAGCGCCATCGGGATCGTGAGGAGGGCCGCGCCGACGAATTGAACGGCGGCGTTGGTGACGAGGTTGGCGCCGGCGCCCGTGCGCTTCTGCCAGAGGGTGCCGAGCGTCATCGCGGCCATCGCCCCGAGGCAGGCCCCGAGCGCGACGGGCGGGATGCCGGAGGCGTCGGCCGCGCCGACCTTCGGGGCGAGGACCAGCGCGGCCCCGACGAAGCCCGCCCCGATGCCGAGCCAGCGGCGGCGGCTCACATACTCGCCGAGGATGGGCCGGGCCAGCATCGCAGTGAGGAGCGGCTGCAGGCTCCCGACCAGGGCGGCGATGCCGGCCGGCAGCCCGCGATGGACCGACCAGAACACGCCGGCCACGTAGAAGCCCTGCATCAGCACGCCTGCCACGAGGGCGTCGCGCCAGCCGGCCCGTCCCTGCGGCCAGGGCGCCCGCATGACGAGGGCGAGAGACGCGAGCACGAGGGCGACCCCGGTAACGCGGATCGCCACGAAGGTCAGCGGCTCCGCGAAGGGGGCCACGAAGCGCGCCGCGACGAACCCCGTCGCCCAGATGACGACGAACAGGCTCGGCACGAGCGGGGCGAGCAGCCGCCCGGCCTCGGACGATGCGGGGGAAATCCTGGGCATGGCGAGCGGCAGGCAGCATGCCCGGCCGCGCAAGGCAACCGCGCGGGCGCAGGGCTCCCATGACGGCGCGGGGAACCCGCTTCTCGTCCGATCGACGGGGACGGAGAGGCGGCGAGCCAATAGCGACGCAGAAACGGATTACGATCCTATTCTTCTGCCTCGTCTTGCCGAAACACCCGCCGCAAGCGTCTGATTTTACCGGCAGTGATTGCCAAATCATCCCGCCGTTTGACTCGTTCTTAGAAAGATTTCATGCTCCCCGAATGTGCCGCAACACTGTCTTGGCAGGGGGCGGGACATCGCGCCGCCGAGGCCCGACTTGCTCAACGACGCACGAAAAGAAACGGCGAGGCCGGGTAGCCTCGCCGTGATCGATAAGCTCCCGAGCGGTCCAAGCTGAAGAGCCGTAAGATCCAGTCGCAAACAGGAGTGACCCTAACGATCATCCTCGCCAAGTCAACAGAACATCGGCGGAAAGATCAGGCTTTTATTCATCAGTCTTGCTGAGTTTGACGATCAATGTGCCGGCACTATCGGTGTCTGCGCAGAGAAGATCTATGGTTTCCTGATATCAATAGGCGAATATTTATATTACCCTTATTGCTATTTTCTCAAATCTGATTATGGATTGAGAAATCGTCGTTCTAGACTCGTTTGATCGGGTCCAAGACTGACGAGGAGAGATGCGCCACGCGCTTTTCCAGCAACCCCGGAGCCCGGCGGCAATCGTGCGGCCGGCTCGGTCGAGAAAATGCCACGGAGGACTCATGAGAGCGGTCCATTGTCTCGCCCTCGGTGCAGGTCTGGCAGCCGCCACGCCCGCGCTCGCCAATGAGGACGTGCTGAAGCGCAGCCAGGACCCGGCCCAGCAGGTGCTTCAGACGGTTGACTACGCCAACACCCGTTACTCGAAGCTCGACCAGATCAACGCCGGCAACGTCAAGAACCTCCAGGTCGCCTGGACCTTCTCGACCGGCGTGCTGCGCGGCCACGAGGGCTCCCCGCTCGTCGTCGGCAACATGATGTACGTGCACACCCCCTTCCCCAACATCGTCTACGCGCTCGACCTCGACCACGACGCCAAGATCGTCTGGAAGTACGAGCCCAAGCAGGACCCGTCCGTGATCCCGGTCATGTGCTGCGACACGGTCAACCGTGGCCTGGCCTATGCCGACGGCGCCATCCTGCTGCACCAGGCCGACACCACCCTCGTCTCGCTCGATGCCAAGTCGGGCAAGGTGA
>NZ_SMNT01000097.1 GCF_004348265.1 Methylobacterium segetis | reverse complement strand
GCGCGCTCGAAGGTCTTCTCCTCGAGATATTCCTGCGCCGTCCGGCCCGGCGGCACCGGCTCGTCGGGATACTCGTAGGTCAGCTGGCTAAGGGAGAAGTCGCAGGCTTCCACGATCTCGAGCGTGCGCGCGAGCGCCTGCGGGTGGTCGGCGAAGAGGCGGGCCATCTCGTGGGCCGGCTTCAGGTGCCGCTCGGCGTTGGCCTCCAGGCGGTAGCCGGCCTCGCCGATCCGGCAGCCCTCGCGGATGCAGGTCACCACGTCCTGGAGCGGGCGCCGGTCCGGGTGGTGGTAGAGCGCGTCCGAGACCGCGACGAGCGGCGCGCCGAGACGCTCGCCGAGCTCGGCCAAGAGCCCGAGGCGGCGCCGTTCGTCGCCGCGCCGGGCATGGCTGCCGCCGAGATAGGTCCGGCCCGGCGCAGCGGCCGCGAGCGCCTCGAGATGGGCGGCGAAGCCCTTGCCCGGCGTGAGGCGCCGCCCCGGCGGCATCGCGATGAAGATCTGGCCCTCGGCCGCCTCCAGCATCTCGGCGAAGCCGAACCGGCACTCGCCCTTGCGCGCGCGCCGGTTGCCGGCTGAGAGCAGCCGGCAGAGCCGGCCATAGGCCGCCCGGTCCATCGGGTAGGTGACGGCCTCGAAGCCCTCCTCGCTGATGAGGCGCACGCCCGGCAGGAAGCGGATCTTCCACCGCTCCTCCTCGTCCGGGTCCCGCGGGTTCGCGGGCTTCACCCGGGCGGCCGCGTGGGCGCGCACAAGCCCCGACACCGTGTTGCGGTCGGCGATGCCGATGGCCGAGAGCCCGTAGGCCATCGCCTGTTCCACGTATTCCTGCGGGTGCGAGGCGCCGCGCAGGAAGGAGAAGTTCGTGGCGACGGCGAGTTCCGCGTAGGCGCTCACGCGAACAGCCCGTGCACGAACCAGCCCGCCGGCTCGCCGGGGGCGTGGGCACCGTCCCGGTAGAGCCAGAGCCGGCGCCCGGATTCGCACTCGACCACGTAGTAGTCGCGGGTCTTGTCCGGGCTGCCCTTGCCGAGACCCCGCCACCATTCGGGCGCGATCCGCTCCGGCCCCTCCGCATGGGCGACCCGGTGCAGCCGCCGCCGCCAGCGGAACCGCTCCGGCGGTCCTTCCGGCGCCAGCGCGATCACCTCCTCGGCCGCCTCGCTGCGCTCGAACAGGACGAGGGGGCGCGGGCGCAGGCCCTCCTCCGGGCCGGGCCAGTGCAGGACGACGCGGGTGACGGGCTCGGGATCCCCATGCCCGCTTGAGCGCGGCGGAAGGATGGACCGGACGGCGCGCCGCGCCCCCTCTTCCGTTCGGGAGAGGGGTGGGGTGAGGGGTGCGGCCTCTCCGGAGACGTCGCACCCCTCACCGGGTGCGCTGGCGCGGACTCGAGCTCTCCCGTTCGGGAGAGGGGTCCCGCCTGCCCTCACGGCTCCCCAGGGCACCAGCACGTCCGCCCGCTCCGGGAGGTGGCTCTCGCGCACCTCCAGGCGGATCACCCGGCGGCCGAGGCGCTGGCCGAGGGCGTCGGCGAGGCGGGCGAGCGCGGTGGTCTCGGGCTCCGCGAGGCGGGCGAGCGCCCCCTGCCGCGCCGGCATCGCGCCCGTTCCCGTCACGTCGAGGCGCACGGTCTCGAAGCCGAAGCCCGCGTCGAGGTCGGGTCCGAGCCGGTCGAGGCGCAGGCGCAGCAGGCGGCCGACATGCTCCGGGCAGCGGGTCGGCTCGGCGAGACCGAGATCGAGGGCGCGCAGAGCGTCGTCGACCCGGTGCAGGGTGAGGCGCAGGGCGCAGGCCCCGAGCCCGTCCGCCTCGAGACGCGGCGCGATCTCCCCCATCAGCCGCTGCGCGGTCGCCACGATCGTCTCCTGCCGACCGATCGGTTCGAGGAAGCCGCGGGCCGCGCCGTAGCTGATCGCCTCGCCGAGCGGGGCGAGGGGTTCGGCACGCAAACCGAGCGCCTGATCGAGCCGGGTGAGCAGCGCCTCCCCGAAGCGGCGGGCGAGCGGCGCCCGGGCCGCGTCCGCCAGCGCCCCGATCCGGCGCAGGCCGAGGCGCTTCAGGGCTGCGACGGTCTCGGGTTCGAGCCGCAGCGCCTCGACGGGCAGCGCCCGCAGGGAGGCGGCATTCGCTCCCGGCGCCGCGATGGTGCCGTCCCGCCCGTGCCGGGCCAGCGCGAAGGCGGCGCCCGGCGTATCGGCCAGTGCGATGCAGGCGGGAATCGCGTGGGCGGAGAGGCGGCCTGCGAGGTCGGCCATCAGCCCCGCTTCGCCGCCGAGGAGGTGGCTCGCCCCCGCCACGTCGAGGAACAGGCCCTCGCCCCCCTCCGCCGCCCCGAAGGGTGCGACGAGGGGCGTGTAGCGCTGTGCCCAGAGGCAGAGCCGGAGGAGGGCTGCGGCGTCCGCCTCCGGATCGGCCGGGTGGACCCGCAGCGGCGTGCCGATCCGGGCCTGGACGCGGCCGAGCGGCTCGCCCGGACGCAGGCCGAGCGCGTGGGCGCGGGCATCGACCGCGGTGAGGCGCAGGCCGCCGGACCCCAGGGCGGCGACGGCCATCGGCAGCCCGTCGTCAGCCTCCCGCAAGGCGCGCCGCAGGCGGGTGACCGGCCAATGCGTCAGGCAGACCGAAACGATGCGCGGCATGATCCCACTCCAACAGCCACGTGCCCGGCCGCCCGTTGCGGCAGCGGTCGAGATGCGCCCGCCAGCGCGGGCCGGCGAGGCAGCCGAAGCGGTCTCGGGCTCCCCCGCCCGCGGCGATCCGCCAGCGGGTCGCCGCGCCGTTCGGCGCCTCGGCGCGGGCCGGGCGCAGGATCAGGAGGAGGGGCCCCGCGGCCTCGGCGGCGAGTTGCAGGCGCCGCCCCTGCTTCAGGGACAGGCCGTCCCCGACGAACCCGGCGAGCGCCGGGAGGCTGCCCGCCCGCAGCGCCTCCTCCAGGGCGAGGTAGACCTCCGCGTCGCTGCCCGCCTCCATGAGGAGGACGCGGCCCGGGTCGAGCCCGAGCCCGGCGAGGCCGTGGCCGTAGGGCGTCGGATGGCCGGGGGCGACGACGAGGAGGGCCTCGCCCGCAACTTGGTCGAGGCGGCGGGCGAGAAGGGCGAGGCCGAAGCCGAGGGCGCAGGGCTCGTCGCCCTCGACGAGGGGGGCGATCTCGTGGGGGCGGCCGAGGCCGAGGCCGCCGCCGGGGAGATGCGCGTCGACCGAGGCCAGGCCGAGGGGTAGGACATCGGAAACGCGTCTGCCCGAGCCCTCCGCCGCGACCCCGCGCAGGGCCGCGCGGGCCGCGGCGCGGCGGGCGGCTCTGTCGGGCGGCCCGGCCCCCGCTGGGCCTGCGGCGCACGCCCCTTCGTCCGGTTCCTCATGCGACCGCTCCATCCTGCCCGGCTCCGACCATGCGGCCACGATAGGAACAAAACAGGAACAAGCTCAACCGGTTTCCGGCGGCCGGCGTTTTTCCACGCCGGGCCAGGATGTTGCCCTGTGGAGAGGTGTGGATGGTTGTGGATTCGGCTCCGCTCGAAGCTCGGCCGGAGGCCCGGGAGAGAGGGTTGACCGCTGCGCGCGGGGGGCTGCAATGTCCCCCGCCCGCCCGAACGGGGCGCGGATCATTCGGGGGAACGTCCATGCGCCTCGCTCGCGTCGCTACGGCCCTGGCGGGCCTGCTTCCGCTCGCCTGCACGCCGCCAGCCCTCGCCCAGCAGCCGGAGGGGCCGGCCGCCCAGGCCGCGCCTGCCGCGCCTGCCCGTCCGGGGCGCGCCGCCCGGCGGCCCCAGGCCCCCAGCCAGCCCATCATGGTCTACGACGCCCGCATCGAGGCGGGGGACCTGCGCATCTCCGGTTCCGTGCGCAAGGGCGGCACGGTGGTGGTGATGGACGAGGACATCTCGGTGATGGCCGACCGTCGCGGCCGCTTCGTCTTCCGGCTGCCTCACCGGCCGCCGACCTGCGTGGCGACCCTCAAGGCGGAGGAGGACGAGCGCGAGGTGGTGGTGGCGAACTGCGCCCCCGAAGGGCCTGCCGGCCCGCAGGGCGAGCCGGGTCCGACGGGGCCGCAGGGCATGGCGGGGCTGCAGGGGCCTGCCGGCCCCAAGGGAGAATCAGGCCCCAAGGGAGAATCAGGCCCCAAGGGTGAGGCCGGCCCCAAGGGTGAGGTCGGAGCGAAGGGCGAGACGGGTCCCAAGGGCGAGCCGGGCGCGCGCGGCGAGGCCGGCCCGAAGGGGGAGGCGGGCCTGCGCGGGGAGCCGGGGCCTCAGGGCGTGCCCGGTCAGCCGGGACCGGCCGGTCCCCGCGGCGAACCGGGGGCCGCAGCCTCGACGGCCAGCACCTCCGCCCCCGCGCCGTTCCGGGCCGTGCGCGCGGAATCCTGCCCGCCCGAGGGCTGCAAGCTCGCCTGCGAGGAGGGGGAGGTCGTCGTCTCGGCCTATTGCCTGAAGGGCGGCAGCCCGGTCTTCACGCCCCTCGCCGGCGGCACGGCGGGCGCGACCTGCCCATCCGAGGCCGCCGGCATGGTCGGCTTCTGCGCGAGGCTGTGAGGCTCACGCCTCCCGCAGCCAGTCGAGCATCCCGGCCGCCGCGGCCCGCCCGCTCGCGAAGGCGCCCTGCAGGAGGTAGCCGCCGGTCGGGGCCTCCCAATCGAGCATCTCGCCGGCGACGAACAGGCCGGGCCTCGCCCGCAGCATGAAGCGCCCGTCGAGGGCCGAGGCCTCGATGCCGCCGGCCGTCGAGATGGCCCGCTCGATCGGCCGCATCGCGGTGAGCCGCAGGGGGGCGGACTTGATCAGCGCGGCGAGATCCGGCGCAGCCGCGGGCAGGGCGGTGCCGGCCGCCTCCCGCAGAAGCCCGGCCGCGACGGGGGAGAGACCCGCCGCCTTGCGCAGGCGCGTCGCGATGGACTGGCCCGGTCGCCCCGCCCCGAGGCGGGCGGTGAGCGCCGCCTCGATCAGGTCCGGCCGCAGGTCGAGGACGAGGCGGGCCTCGCCCCGCGTCCGGATCGCCTCCCGCAGGACCCGCGACAGGGCGTAGACGGCGCCGCCCTCGATGCCCTCGGCGGTGATCACGGCCTCCCCCCGCACCCTCTCGCCCTCGGCGTGGAGGGCGACACGCTTCAGGGGCTCGCCCGCGAAACGCGCCCGGAAGATCTCGGACCACGCCACCGTGAAGCCCGCATTGGCCGGCCGCAGCTCCGAGACGGGCACGCCGATCCCTTCGAGGAGCGGCACCCAGGCCCCGTCCGAGCCGAGGCGCGGCCAGCTCGCCCCGCCGAGCGCCAGCAGGGCGGCCCGGGGATGCAGGGCGAGGGGACCCTCCGGCGCCTCGAAGGCGAGGCCGCCATCCGACAGGCCCACCAGCCGGTGCCGGGTCCGGATCGTCACGCCGAGGCGGGCGAGCCGGGAAAGCCACGCCCGCAGCAGCGGCGAGGCCTTGAAGCTTCTCGGGAACACCCGTCCGCTCGACCCGACGAAGGTCTCCTCGCCGAGCGCCTCGCACCACGCCCTGAGGGAATCGGGCGGGAAGTCGCCGATCGCCTGCCCGAGGCTGCCGGGCGGATGGTAGCGCGCGAGGAAGGTGGGCAGATTCTCGCTGTGGGTGAGGTTGAGCCCGCCCCGCCCCGCGATCAGAAGCTTGCGCCCGACCGAGGGCATCCGGTCGTAGACCGTGACGGCCTGCCCGGCCTCCGCCAGTACCTCGGCCGCCGCGAGCCCCGCCGGCCCGCCGCCGACGATCGCGAGTGTCTGATCCGCTCGGGTGTCCATGGGATGGGGAAGGGTCCGGGAGGCCGCGCTGTCAACCGCTATCGCGGGCGAGGGCCGCTCCGGAACGGCCGAGCTGTCGGCAGGGCGAGGCGCCCTTGATTCACCCCCGTCCCGTCCCCAACTCGCGGGGATCGGCTGCGGGCCCCTCTGGCGGGACGCATTCTTGATGCTTCCGTGATGTCGGAGCCGATGCTCTCCCTCAAGAAGCATCGCGGGTCCGGCGGATGGTCGATTTCCTGTACATCGTGTGGCTCGGCAAGCCGGTCTGGATGTGGCTGGGCTTCCACGCCCTGATCCTCGGGCTTCTCGCCTTCGACCTCGGCCTCCTCCATCGCGACAAGAACCACGAGATCGGCGTCAAGGAGAGCCTGGGCCTCACCGCCTTCTATCTCACCCTGGGCCTGATCTTCGGCGGCTGGGTCTGGTGGTATTTCGGCCCGCAGGCGGGCCAGGAATACGTGGCCGGCCTCGTCGTCGAGAAGTCGCTGTCGATGGACAACGTCTTCGTGATCGCGGTCATCCTGTCGGCCCTCGGCATCCCGCGCGCCGCCCAGCACCGGGTGCTGGTCTGGGGCATCCTGGCCGCGATCCTGCTGCGCGGCCTGATGATCGGGCTCGGCGCCGCCCTCGTGCATCAGGCGGCCTGGGTGCTCTCGCTGTTCGCGGCCTTCCTGATCTATGCCGGCCTCAAGATGCTCTTCTCGAACGAGGAGGACGAGGGCGACGTGCAGGACAACGCCGCCGTGCGCTGGCTGCGCAAGCGCCTTCGCATCACGCCCGAACTGCACGGCCAGCGCTTCGTGGTGCGGCAGCCTCACCCGCAGAGCGGCAAGCCGGTCCTGTGGCTGACCCCGCTCGCCCTCGCCCTCGTCCTCGTCAACGGCGC
Organism: Methylobacterium segetis; assembly: GCF_004348265.1. Lineage (GTDB taxonomy): Bacteria > Pseudomonadota > Alphaproteobacteria > Rhizobiales > Beijerinckiaceae > Methylobacterium > Methylobacterium segetis. Next base: position 5,101 of record NZ_SMNT01000097.1, on the reverse strand, counting down.
CGACGTGATCTTCGCCGTCGACAGCGTGCCGGCGATCTTCGCCATCACCACCGACACCTTCGTGGTCTACACCTCGAACATCTTCGCGATCCTCGGCCTTCGCGCCCTCTACTTCGCCCTCGCCGCGATGGTGGAGCGCTTCGCCTACCTGAAGACCGCGCTCGCCTTCATCCTGATCTTCATCGGCGCCAAGATCGTCGTGGCCGACACGTTCGAGCTGATCGAGATCCCGCCGTGGGTGTCGCTCGTCGTGACGCTGGTCCTGCTCTTCGCCGGCATCGCCTACAGCCTCTGGCGCACCCGCGGCGAGGCGAAGGCGGAGGATGTCGGGGGCGAGGCCGAGATCCGCGGCCGGGCCTGAGCCCGGCCCCTATCCCGGCAGCGCCGCGATCAGGTCGCGCAGGGTCGTGATGGTCGAGGCGTCGGCGACGCCGTCCACCCGCGCCTGCCGGAAATGGCGCTGGAAGGCGGTCACCACCGCCTGGGTGCGGGCGTCGAACAGGCCCGTCACGGGCAGGTCGTAGCCGTAGAGGCCGAGCATCGCCTGCAGCGCCTCGATCGGCTGGCCGGCATCGCCCCGCGCGAAGAAGCGCCCGTCCCGGATCGGGGCCGCCGGCACGTGGTGGCCGAGCCCGGCCCGGGCGAGCCGGTCCCAGGGGAACACCTCGCCCGGATCCTCCTTGCGCTCCGGCGCCACGTCCGAATGGGCGAGGACGCGCTCGGGCGGGATGCGCCAGCGCGCGGCGATGTCGCGCCCCAGCGCGATCACGGCCTCGATCTGCGCGTCCGGATAGGGCGGCAGGCCGCCGACATGGCCCGGATGGGCGATCTCGATGCCGATGGAGCGCGAATTGACGTCGCGCTCCCCCTTCCAGGCGGCGGCGCCCGCGTGCCAGGCGCGGCGGCCCTCCGGCACCATCTGGACCGCGCGCCCGTCCTCGAACACGAAGTAATGGGCCGAGACCTCGGCCACGGGGTTGGCGAGGCGCTGCAGCGCGGCGCTCGCCGTCTCCATGCCGGTATAGTGCAGGATCAGCAGGTCGGGCGGGGCTCCCTGCCGCTCGCCGTGGTTCGGTGAGGGCACGACCCCCGTCGCGACCGGGCTCTCGGGAGACGGCTTCACCGCAGGCCCCGCTCGGCCGCGATCCGGTCGTAGGCGGCGTTGATGGCGGCGAGCCGGCGGTTGGCGATCGCGACCGCCTCGGGCGGCAGGCCGCGGGCGATGGCCCGGTCCGGGTGGTACTCGGCCACGAGCTGGCGGTGGCGCGCCTTGAGGGCGGCATCGTCCACGGCCTCGTCGAGCCCGAGGACGAGGTAGGCATCCCCCGCGAGCGCCACGTGCCGGGCCGCGATGCGCCGGAACTCGTCCGAGCCGAGGCCGAAGATCTCGGCCACGGCGCGCAGGTATCGCTCCTCCGCCTCGTGCAGGGCGCCGTCCGCCTTGGCGATGTGGAACAGCCCGTCGAGCACGTCCTCGAGCAGCGCCGGCTCCTCGCGGAAGGCGGAGGCCATCTGCCGGGCATAGGCTTCGAAGCCGCTCGTCGTCGCCTTGGCGAGGTCGAACAGGCGCTCGACGCCCGCCCGCGCCTCGGGAGCGACCTGCACGACCTTGCCGAAGGCCTCGACCTCGGAGGGCGTCACCACGCCGTCGGACTTCGCCATCTTGGCAGCGAGCGCCACGAGGCCCGTGGTGAAGACGACGTCGCGCGGCGTCGTGCCGAACAGCGCGCCCTCCCGGTCGACGAGGAAGTGGCCGGCGACGCCGCCGACCAGCGCGCCGAGCGGGCCGCCGATCGCCATGCCGAGCCCGACGCCGCCGAGCTTGCCCCAGATGCCCGAGGTCATCGGCGGGACCGCCGCGGAGGGGAGGGGGCTGGATCGTCGCGGAGGGGAAGGGTCATCGGAGGGCGCGGTGCGGGTTCGGCGTCGCCGGCGGAAGGCCGGCGCTCGGATGCCGCCCGGGATAGCCGCTCCCGCGACCACGAAAAAGGGCCGGAGCGCGGCTCCGGCCCTCGGCGTGGATTCGATGCGGTGCGATCAGCGGCAGTACACGTTGCCGTAGGCGTCGCGGTAGGTGCCGTAGGGGCATTGCGGGGCAGTGGCCGCACCCACGATCGCGCCGCTCGCGCCGCCGATCGCCGCACCGGCGAGCGCGCCGCCCGCGCGGCCCGTCGCGGCGCCGCCGATTGCAGCGCCCGCGAGCGCGCCGAGGCCGGCGCCGCCGAGGGCGCGGTCCTGCGGGGTGTTGCAAGCTCCGACCGAGAGGGCGAGCGTGCCGGCCAGTGCGGCCGCAACGATCTTCTTCATGAACGGGGTCTCCCTTGTGCCGTCTATTGGTCCAGCATTTCGCCGTGGTGCGGGCCGAGCTTAGCCATTATGAGCGGTGAATGCACGCCACACGGTCAAGGTTCCTGCGAAGGCCTGGATCGCACCGAAGAATCTTCCCTTCCTGCCGGCCCGTGCCGACATGAGGGGGCGTGAGGGGGCCGCGCGTGTCCCGGCCCTGATGAGAGACGAGGATTCCATGCTGCGAGCCACCACCATCGTCCGCAAGGCGGCGGTCCGCCCCGAGCAGATCGCCGACGCCGTCACCCTCGACCATGCCGGCCGCGGCCGGAGCGAGGGGGCGCTGACGGCCGAGGGCGGCCTCGCCTTCAGCCTCGCCCTGACGAAGGCCGGAACACTCGAGGACGGCGACGCCCTGCGCCTGGAGGACGGCCGCCTGATCCAGGTGCGGGCAGCGGGCGAGGCGCTCCTCGCGGTGCGGGCCGAGAACCCGGCCCGCCTGCTGCGGCTCGCCTGGCAGCTCGGCGGCAGCCACGTGCCGGCCGAGATCGGCGCGGACATCCTCTACGTGCCGGCCTCCCCCGCCAACGCGGAGCTGATCCGGGGCCAGGGCTGCGCCGCCGAGGCCGTCACCCGCGCCTTCCGGCCCGAGCGCGCGGCCCACGACCACAGCACCTGCGGCCACGATCACCATCACGAGCACGCGCACCATCACGAGCATGCCCACCACGACCACGCGCACGAACCCGCGCATGCTCACGATCAGGGCCACCACCACGATCACGGGCACGCCCACGATCACGCCCACGATCATGCCGGGCACGAGCACGCCCACAGCCATGGGCCGGGCTGCGGCTGCGGGCACGATCACTGATCGGGAGCGCCCTCAGCGATAGCCGCTCTTCGGGCGCTGCCCGCCCGTTCGCGACGGCGACGTCTCGGCCGGCCCGGACATCGCCATCCCGGAGGTGGCCATGCGGCCTTCGAACCCGTCGAAGCCGCCGCCATGGCCGAAGCTCCTGTAGGAGGCCCGCGGGGCCGCCTTCTCCGGGCGGAGGTCAAGCGGGGGCGCCGTCTCCGGAGCGGGTTGCCGGAGCGGCCGCCGGGGCAGGGCCGGCGCCGCCCTCGCCGATGCGGACGGGACCGGGCTCGGCTCGCCGGTTTCGGGCTGCCCGTCGTCGAGCCGGATCCGATAGCCCATCGTCAGGTAGCAGCCGTCCGGATCCTGTTTCGGGAATCCCTTCCACGAGGCGTCCCGGCCGTAGGTCTGCCGGAACGGCTTGCTGTGCCAGTAACGAACCTCACGCATGAATGCCCTCGTCGGCGCCCCTGACCGTTTCTAGGCCGTCGCTCCGGGAGCGCAACACCGCCCGCCTCTCGCGGCGGGGACGAAGCCGCCGTCGCGAGGCGGCGCAGAGGCAGGGGACGAGCGCGAGGAACCCGCCACGGCGAGGGAAGGGGAGCCGGGCGGGTTCACGGTCAGGCGGAAGCCCGGATCGGGTGCCGGCTCAGACGTCGATGATGCCGTCGTTGAAGAACGCGCGGCCCTCGTTCACGCCGTAGGTGAGGTAATGCCCCAGCGGATTGATGCCGGCCGCCGCGACGTCCGGGTTGGCGGCGAGGTAGGCGCTGGTGTCGAACTGTGCCGACGGATCCCGGCCCTCCTTCCAACCGTACTGGAGGTAGTGTTCGAGCGGATTGATGCCGGCAGCCGCCACGTCGCCATAGGCTGCGAGGTAGCCCTTGGTGTCGAAGAACAGGTTCGGATCCCGGCCTTCCTTCCAACCGAACGCCGCGTAATGCGCCTCCGGATCAAGGCCGGCGGCCGCCACGTCGAGGTTCTGGCTGAGGTAATGCAAGTCGTCGACCAGCTGGTTGCCGTCCCCCTGATTGACGGTGACGTCCGAGAAACGGAACGTCTCGACTTCGGCGCTCTGAACGTACAGGTCCGGATTGTCGAGGGCGCCGCGGAAGATCGTCGTCCCAGCACCCGCAGAGAAGATGCTGTAGTTGCTGATCGAGCCATCGAGCACGAGGGTATCCGTGCCCGCGTCCGCGTCGTACTGGAAGGCGCCGCTGTGCAGGATCAGTGTGTCGTTGCCGGCGCCGGCAAGGAAGTTGCCGGCACCTAAGGTCGCCTCCGTCGTGTCGTTTCCGCTGCCGGCGACGATGTCGACACGGTTCAGATCGTTCTGAGTCCCGAGGACGAAGAACCGATCGTTGCCTCCGTTGCCGTAGACCAGAGACGAGTCTTCTCCGAAAGGATTCGATCCTTCTTGCGACGCAGGATTAAAGGTCTCCGATGCGGACGTTCCGCGCGTGATTGCAACCACTGCACATCTCCATAGATCTTGATCTTTGCAGACCGCAATCTGCAGCTTTCAGGTGTTTTTGTGCAGGACGTCCGTGCAACTCACAGTTAGATACATGCAATTTATACGTGTCAAGCGTCGACCGTAAAGAATTCGAGGTTGCCGATTTCGACGCGCGCCAGGGCCATTGCAGCAGACCGTAGGTGGCACGACTGACCGCTGCCGGCATCCTTCACTTGGATGACGCGGGCGAAAACGCTGGCCGCGAATCCGGGATCAGGATCTTGGGACGAAGGCCGTCGTGCCGCAGCGGTCACCGCGGGGCCTGACCGCGGGCGCTTCGCGCGACGCGCCCGAGCGGAAGCGGGCGCGCGCGGGCAGATTGCCCGGCGGGAGCCCGCTCGCCGCGGGCCTCAGAGCCGGTAGCGCTCGGCGAGCGCGATCAGGGCCTGGGCGAGCTCGGTGAGGTTGGCCGAGGCCGCCTCCACCTCGCGCGTGCCCGC
>NZ_SMNT01000096.1 GCF_004348265.1 Methylobacterium segetis | reverse complement strand
CCCTCGCTCCAGGCGTCCTGCCGGGGGACGGTGATGCGGGCCACCGCCCGGTAGGGGCTCTCCTCCTCCGGCCAGGGCACCGAGGCGTCCTCGATCGGCATCGTCTCCCGGTTCGTCCAGAGCTGCGCCCGCAGCTCCCAGACGCCCTCGTGCTCCGCGAAGAAGGCGGTGACGGCCTCGCGCAGGCCGTTGGGCTTCCCGTTGACGTTGAGCGCGGCATTGGTCAGCGCGGTCAGTTCGGGCGAGACGGGCGCCACCGCGACCTTCGCCACGTAGTCGCCCCAGCGCACCGGGACCTGGCTGTAGAAGGTCTCGCCGAGGATGTGCGTCTCCGGGTGGCCGCCGAGCGCGATCACCGTCGGGCTCTTGGTGCCCAGCGCCTCCAGCACCGTCTCGACGCCGCGCAGCGTCGCGGAGAAGGCCTTCTTGAAGATCTGCGGCGTGTCGGTCGTCGCCGCGAGCAGCTTCAGGCTCTTGAGGAAGGCCTTGCCGTCCGGCGCCACGAAGGCGGGCGCGTTCGCCATCACGAAATCCTGGGTCGCGCCGTCGGCACCCGGCAGGCGCTCGCCCTCGACGCCGAGGATCTTGACCGCGAGGCCGCGAGGCGTCGAGACGCTGTCGTCGAGGATGTCGCCGGGGTTGGTCGAGAGGCGCAGCACGACGTCGTGCGTGCCGGGCTTCGCGAAGAGCCCCTGCGCGAGCGCCGGGTCGAGGCCGGGCAGCACCTCCAGCCTGCCGGTGAGGAGGCCGTGGCCCTTCGCGTGCACGCCGCGCACGGCGTGTCCGTAATCCTTGAGCGTGGTGCCCTGGATCTTGGCGAAGGTGGCGATCATCCCATCGTGCGTCTCCGCCTCGTCGGGCGCGGGCGTCTCGACGGACGGGGCGAAGGGGATCGGCTGGGCATGCGGCACGGGTGGCTCCTCGGCGAGGAAGACGGTCTCGGTTGCAAGCTCAACGGTAGTGCGTGAGGCCCGTTCCGCCCGCCCGCTCACGGGGGGGCGAGAGAGCGGCTTCGCGCCGACGCAGACGCCGCTCGGCGCGCGCGATGTAGTCGCGCGTCGCCGGCACCACGTCGTTGCGGCGGGCGAGGAGGATCTGGAACACGACCGCGTCCTCGTGCCGGAAGGCGGCCTCGGCCGCCGCGAGATACCAGTCCCACATCCGGCAGAAGCGGGCGTCGTAGAGGCGCTCGGCCTCCGCCCGCCGGGCGAGGAAGCGGGTGCGCCAGTCCCGCAGGGTCGCGGCGTAGTGCAGGCGCAGCACCTCGACGTCGTTGACGACGAGGCCCGAGGCCTCGATCGCCGGCACCATCTCCGAGAGCGTCGGCAGGTGGCCGCCGGGGAAGATGTAGCGGGTGATCCAGGGGTTCGTGGCCGCGGGCCGCCCCGTGCGGCCGATCGTGTGCAGGAGCATCACCCCGTCCTCGGCGAGGCGCTCCCGGCAGATCTGGAAGAAGGAGGCGTAATGGGCCGGCCCCACATGCTCGAACATGCCGACCGACACGATGCGGTCGAAGCTGCCGCGCACCGTCCGGTAATCCTCGAGCGCGAACTGCACCTGCTCCTCGAGCCCCCGCGCCAGGGCGCGCCCCCGCGCCGCCGCGTGCTGCTCGGCCGAGAGGGTGATGCCGCGCACCGAGGCGCAGCCCGCCACCTCGGCGAGGTAGAGCCCGAGCCCGCCCCAGCCGCAGCCGATGTCGAGAACCCGGTGGCCCGGGCCCGCCATGACCTTCGCGGCGATGTGGCGCTTCTTGGCGGCCTGCGCGGCGTCGAGGTCGATCCCGGGCGCCGCGTAATAGGCGCAGGAATATTGCCAGTCCGCGTCGAGGAAGAGGCCGTAGAGCCGCCCGTCGAGGTCGTAGTGCCGGGCGACGTTGTGCCGGGCCCGCTCCGGGCCGTTGCGGTCGAGGAGGCGGCGCAGGAGGGCCCGCGCCAGCCCGTGCCCGCGCAGGGGCGGGAAGGGCGGCGAGCCGTGGTTGGCCGCGAGCAGGACCGCCATCAGGTCGGGCAGCGTCCCGTCCTCGATGGTGAGCCGCCCGTCCGTGAAGAGCTCGCCGAGGCGCAATTCCGGGTCGAGCAGGGCGGCGCGCTCGGCCGCCGCGTCGCGGAAGCGGATCGCGACTTCGGGACCGCACCCGTCGCCCGCGTCGAAGCGGTAGCCGCTCGCCGTCGTGACGGTGAGCCGGCCGCTGAGGCCGCTCATCCCGAAGGCCCACTCTAGAATCCGGTCGAGCAGCACGCCGCAACCTCTAGATGCAGGACTTGTGTCCGCCCGTAGAGGTCGTCCGTCGCGGCGTGGCCGTCAAGCGGTCACGCTCGGCTCGGTCCGGTTTGCGCCCGCTTCGTCGGGTTCGGACGGAGCGCGCGTCAGGCCTGTCCGCCGAACACCCGCTCGAAGATCGTGTCCACGTGCTTGAAGTGGTAGGCGAGGTCGAAGCATTCCTCGATCTGCTCCGGGCGCAGCGCCGCGGTGACCTCCGGGTCCGCCTTGAGCAGGGTCAGGAAGTCGCCCTCGCCGCGCCAGACCGGCATCGCGTTGCGCTGGACGAGGCGGTAGGAATCCTCCCGCGACAGCCCGGCCTGGGTCAGCGCCAGCAACACCCGCTGCGAGTGGACGAGCCCGCCGAGACGGTCGAGGTTCTTCTGCATGTTGGCGGGGTAGATCAGCAGCTTGTCGACGACGCCGGTCAGCCGCGCCAGGGCGAAGTCGAGGGTGATCGTGGCGTCCGGCCCGATCATCCGCTCGACGGAGGAGTGCGAGATGTCCCGCTCGTGCCAGAGCGCGACGTTCTCCATCGCGGGCAGCGCGTAGGCCCGCACCATGCGGGCGAGGCCGGTCATGTTCTCGGTCAGAACCGGGTTGCGCTTGTGCGGCATCGCCGAGGAGCCCTTCTGCCCCTCGGAGAAGAATTCCTCGGCCTCCAGCACCTCGGTGCGCTGCAGGTGGCGGATCTCGATCGAGAGGCGCTCCACGGAGGAGGCGACGACGCCGAGGGTGGCGAAGAACATGGCGTGCCGGTCGCGCGGGATCACCTGCGTCGAGACGGGCTCCGGCGTCAGGCCCATCTGCTTGGCGACGTATTCCTCCACCCGCGGGTCGATGTTGGCGAAGGTGCCGACCGCGCCCGAGATCGCGCAGGTGGCGACCTCCTCGCGGGCCGCGACGAGGCGGGCGCGGGCCCGCTCGAACTCGGCATAGGCCTGGGCGAGCTTGAGGCCGAAGGTGACGGGCTCGGCGTGGATGCCGTGCGAGCGGCCGATCGTCGGCGTGAGCCGGTGCTCGAAGGCGCGGCGCTTGAGGGCGGCGAGCAGCGCGTCGACGTCGGCGATCAGAATGTCGGCCGCGCGCACGAGCTGCACGTTGAGGCAGGTGTCGAGCACGTCCGACGAGGTCATGCCCTGGTGGACGAAGCGCGCCTCGGGTCCGACGATCTCGGCCAGATGCGTCAGGAAGGCGATCACGTCGTGCTTCGTCACCGCCTCGATGGCGTCGATGCGGGCGACGTCGAAGACCGCGTCGCGGCCCTTCTCCCAGACCCTCTCGGCGGCCTCCCGCGGCACGACGCCGATCTCGGCGAGCGCGGTCGTGGCGTGCGCCTCGATCTCGAACCAGATCCGGAAGCGGGTTTCCGGCGACCAGATCGCGGTCATCGCGGGGCGGCTGTAGCGGGGGATCATGCGTGACGCTTCCTGCGGGGCCGCCCGCCGCGCGCCGGCCGTTCACCGGCCCCGGGGCTTCGTGCGGGCTGACGGGCGTTGGCTATTCAATGCGCCGGGGGAAGGCAAGGCGTCCGTGGGCCGGCAGGGTCCTCTTGCAGGACCCGCTCGCCGGGCCTTGCAGCCCGTTCCAGTCACGTGAGCAAGCAACGTCGAAGATCAGCAAATGTTATCGTCAATGGATGGTACGGAATTGGACTGCGAAGCGAAACGTATTTTCGACATAAATACGCACCCCAATCGAGGATGATCAGCGCGGTTGCGTTGGAGTTGGCTGGTCGAGTGCGTGCAATGACAGGTGGAGTATCCGTGATGGCATCCAGCGCACCGGCCGTATGGGCGGCGGGGTTCGTCTGCCTCCTCGGCATCTCGACGGCGGAGGCGGCCCATTGCCGATCGGGCCAATATTATCGTCCCTCCCGCGGGATCTGCGTCTCGGAGCGGGCCTTCCGCCGGGACGTGCAGCGGGCGGGCTTCCACGCGGCACGCGGCGGGCGCCGCCTCGCGCGGCACGGGCGCGGCGTGCGGGTCGTGGTCGTGGAGCGGGAGGTCCCGGTCTATATCGAGCGCGTCGTCCGGCGGGAGAAGCCCGCCCCCGTCGCGCTCGCCAGCGCCGACCCGGACATCCTGCCGGTGACGACCGGCTCGGTCGCCCCCGCGCCGGCACCCGCGCAGGAGCCGGAGCCGGCGCTCGCGGTGCCGCTTCCCTACGTGACGGGGGGCTTGCACTCGCTGAGCCCGCTGCCGCCGAAGGCGCGGGGCTGGGAGTGGCAGCGCTGAGGGCTCAGCGGAGGGCGGCCGCCTGCTCGGCGGCCCGCAGCACGTCGATGGAGCGCCACGGCTTCTGCAGGTAGGTCGCGCCGGCGGGCAGGTGCTCGATCCGGTCGCCCGGGTCGCCGGAGGTCAGGAGCAGCTTGATCCAGGGCCAGCGGGTGCTCACCGCCCGGGCGAGGTCTACCCCGTCGAGGATGCAGGGCAGCCGCACGTCCGCGAAGATCAGGGCCACCTCGTCGGCATGGGCGCGCAGGTGGTGCAGGGCCTCCTCGCCGCTATCCGCCTCGATCACCCGGAGCTCCGTCTCCTCCAGGACCGCGGCGGCGAGGGTGCGCAGCGTTCGATCGTCCTCGACGACGAGAGCGGTCCGTGCAGGGGGCGTCGCCTGTCCCATTCACCTCTCCCTTGTTGCCGCGGCCCGGGCAGCTGCCCGGACGCCGACGGTCGAGGCGCGCGATGATGCGGCGGGGCGGCCCCGGGCACCGTAGGTAACCACGGCGCACCCGTCTGGTTCAATCCCCGCCCGCCGGGCTCAATCCTCGGGGAGGGGCTCCTTGCCCGTCGGCTCCGGCTCCTCGCCGGGGGCGGCCCGGGGCGCCGGGATCCGGCCGGGGGGCGCCTTCGCGGCCTGGGCGTCGGCGGGGGCGGCGGAGGGCGGGCGCGCCGGCCCGGCAATGTCCTCGGGCCGGCGCAGGTCGATCGTCTCGGTCTGGGGCGCGGCGACCCGGTAGCCGAGGGCGCCCGCGGTGCCCGCGAGGTCCCGGGCGGCCGCGCGCCCGCTCTCGAGCCCGTGGCAGACCGCGAAGTAGGTCGCGGCGACGTTGGCGTAGCGGCGCACGGTCTCGCGGGAATCCTGGGTCGCGAAGGGCGCGAGCAGGATGCCCACCGTGCGCCCCTGCTTCTCGGCGACGAGCGCGGGCCGGGTCGGCGAGCAATAGACGTAGCCCGTCTCCTCGGTGCGGGGCTCGCGCCCGCTCGGGCTCGCGTGGAAGGTCTTGAAGCGGGTCCGCTTGAGGGTGCCCTCCGGGTCCGTCCGCACGGTCTCGACGGCCAGGATCGCGAACTCGTCGCAGCCGTCCGGCTGGCAGAGGCCGCGGACGAGGTCGGCCCGGTTGTACTCCTGGCGGGCCTTGTCCGGCGCCCTGTCCTGCGGCTTGTCCTGCGCCTGGGCCGCGCTGGTCAGCAGCAGGCCGGCGAGAAGGGTCGCGATCCGCATGTCGTCTCTCCATCCCCCGGCCGGTCGGTTAGGGAGAGAGTTTGTCAGTCGCGAGGCAGCCTAGCCCGAGGCAGCCTCACCCGAGGGCCGAAGGGCTCAGCCGCGCCGGTCCCGCGCCTCGCGGGCGGCGCTGATTGCGGTCGCCGGCGGGGCGCTCGCGAGAGCGGGCGCGTTGTCGAGGCCGCCGAGGGCGGCGGCGACGTGCAGGCCGAGGACGGGGACGAAGACGAGCCCCATCATGAAGACGATGATGAGGGCGATGCTCCGGTCGCGCGAGGTGCGGGAGGCGGCCTTGGGCGCGCGCCGGGTGCGGGTCTTGAGGGTCGTCATGGCTCACCTCGTTCGAACGGCCGCCGGGGGCCGTTCGCGGGCGAGCCCGATCAAGCGATCAGGCGCGGGTCTCGCGGGCGGCCGAAGGCGGCACGAACCATCGACTACTGTCGCTGGGCATGGGGTTTGCAGGTTCCAGTGGGGTCGCGGTTCTGCCTCGGGCAGGGTCTCGCGACTGCGACGGACATGATGCAGCACAATGGTTTCGTCAACCCTAAGACGGTGCGCGGAAGGCGCGATCGCGGCATGAGCGGGCCGGGACTCTCGGGGGCGTGGCAATGCTTCCACAGGTCATGCCGCGCCCGCCCGTTCGTGCTAAGCCTCGCCCTCCCGGAGACGATGCGTGTGAGGAGGCGGCGATGACTCCCCTTTCGGCTCTCCAAGCCCCGGTCGATCACGAGGTCCTGCTCGGCGAGATCCAGCACGTCCTCGCGGCCCTCGCCGATGTCGAGACGGATTTCGCGGTGGCCTGCGAGGAGGCGAGCGAGGCGGCGGCGGTCGCGCAGCCCGGAGCCGCGCCACGGGGGCGGCCGGACCTGCAGCGCCTGGAGGCGGAGCGGCAGCGTCGCCGGGAGCCGCTGATCCGGCGGCTCGACAGCCTCGACCGCGCCTGCCGGGCGCTGTTTCCGGCCAATGCCTGCTGAGGGCGGCCAAGCCGCCGGGGCCTGCTGAGGGCGGCCAGGCCGCCGGGGCCTGCTGAGGGCGGCCAAGCCGCCGGGGCCTGCTGAGGCCGGTCAGGCCGCCGGGGATGTCGGGTGCGGGGCGGGATCGGCCAGCCCGCTCGCGCAGAGGAGTTCGGCGATCTGCTGCGGCTCGATCGGCTTCTCGCAATGGCGGAGCCCGCCGTAGCGCGGGGGCAGCGTCCCCGCGCTGTAGCCCGTCGCGAACAGGAACGGCACGCCGCGCGCGATCAGGGCGTCGGCGACCGGAAACGCCATCTCGCCGCGCAGGTTGATGTCGAGCACCGCCGCGTCGAGGGCCGGCGTCGCCGCGATCAGCGTGAGCGCCTCCGTGACGCTGGGGACCGGCCCGACGATCTCCGCGCCGCTCGCCGCGAAGTGGCGCTGCAGGTCGGAGGCGAGGAAGTAATCGTCCTCGACGAGCAGCACGACGCGGCCTTTCAGGTGCCCCGTCTCCGGCTCCCCCGACTCCTCCTGCCCCGTCTCCTGCGGCATGTCACGACCCCGTCGGTGCGGCGCTCCGACGGGAGGTCTCGCATGGCCCGGCCCGGGCTGCCTTCAGTTAGGTTAGAGCGCGCCCGTTCCGGGATCACGCCTGCGCGATCACGCGGACGCGCTGCCTCCGCGGCTCGGCCTCGATCTCCGCCCGCCCGGCCCGGTCCGGGCCGAGGAGGGGCGCGGCGTGCGGCAGGGGCCGGGCCGCCGGGCGGGGCGTCGCCGCGACGAGGATCGGCCGGCGCGCCGCGCGGGGCTGCTCGATCGGCCGGGCATGGGCCGCCATGAAGGCCGAGAGCTTCGGGGCGATCTCCGCGCGGAAGCGCGAGCCGTTGAAGATGCCGTAATGCCCGGCGCCGGGCTGCAGGTGATAGGCTTTCTTCGCCTCCGGCAGGTTCCCCGTCAGGTCGAGCACCGCCCGGGTCTGGCCGACGCCGGTGATGTCGTCCTTCTCGCCCTCGACGGCCATGATCGCGCAGCGGCGGATCGCGGCGAGGTCGACCGGCCGGCCGCGATGCATCATGCGGCCGCGCGGCAGGTCGTGCGTGATGAAGACGCGCTCGATCGTCTGCAGGTAGAACTCGGCAGTGAGGTCCATCACCGCGAGATACTCGTCGTAGAAGCTGCGGTGCTTGGCGGCCGAGTCGCCGTCGCCCTCGACGAGGTGGTTGAACATGTCCCAATGCGCCGAGAGGTGGCGGTCGAGGTTCATGCTCACGAAGCCGGTCAGCTGCAGGAAGCCGGGATAGACCGAGCGGCCCTGGCCCGCATGCCCCCACGGCACGGTGTGGATGCAGTGCCGCTCGAACCAGGGCAGGCCGCGCTCCGAGGCGAGGCGGTTCACCGCGGTCGGCGAGACGCGGGTGTCGATGGGGCCGCCGATGAGGGTGGCGGTCTGCGGGATGCGCGGATGGTCCTCGGCCTCCATCCGGGCGATGGCGGCGAGCACCGGCACCGAGGGCTGGCAGACGGCCGCGACGTTGAGGTCGGGGCCGAGCGCCGAGAACATGGCGATGCAGTAATCGACGTAATCGTCGAGGTCGAACCGCCCCGCCGACAGCGGCACCTCCTTGGCGTCGAGCCAGTCGGTGATGAAGACCTGGTGCGTCTCGAGGAAGGCCTCGACGGTGCCGCGCAGCAGCGTGGCGTAGTGGCCCGACATCGGCGCGACGAGGAGCAGCTTCGGCTTGGTTGAGCGCGCCTCCGGAGCAATCTCGCCGAAGGCGACCACCCGGCAGAACGGACGCTCCCAGACGACGCGCTCGGGCACGCCGAGATCGAAGATGGGTTTGGCGTAGGTGCGGGTGGCGCGCTCGAAGATCTCACAGGACGCCGCCATCATGCGGCTGCCCGGCGCGGCGGCGAACGGGTTGAACGGATTTTCGCACGCGAGCTTTACAGCATCGGCCGCGATCCGCGCCGGCGCAAGCATCAGGTTACACGTGTCGCGTGTGAAATACAGCAAAGCGTGCGCTCCCTAGAACAGCACGCTTTTGCCGCTGTCCTTATTTCATCTTGGGGACGACCAACGCACGTGGGTGATGATGGGTTGCTCGCGAAAAGAAGCCGGCTGTTGATGGCGTCCCCAGGGCGCGGCCCGGCAAGGGCTCGAACAGCGCCCTCAAGCCGCCCGGCGGCGAGCCGTGGCGCCGAGGGGCCCGGCATGCAGCCGGTCGATCAGCGCGGCCATCTCGTGGCTGAGGGGGGCGTGGTGCACGGGTGGCAACGCGTCGCAGAGCAGGGGAGCGAGGCCCTTCACGACGCCGCGCAGGGCGGCCGCTTCGAGGGGGCGCAGGTCCGGACGGGGGAATGAGGTCGGCATGGTGGTCCTCTCTCGTGGTCCCGGTCCGCCCATGCGCTCACGCTCAAGCGGGCGAAATGTGGCGGATGCAAGCTGTGTTGTTGATTCGTGCTCGCCTGTGGCCTGCCGGTCACAGGTGGTCCGACGCGCCCCGACGGCCGTCCCGCCGCGTCATCGAGCGCGCGGAATGTTGCTCGTTAGCCACATCCAGACATATCCGGAAACACACTGGAAGAATTCCAGGATGAATGTCGGGCCAGGATTCGTATTGCTGCGGATCACCTTAGCATTCTGATTAAATTCCTTCTTAGAATTCCTTCAAACAAGCAAGGAGTGATTTGCCGCGCACGACGGCTTGCTCGCGCAATCGTCTCGATTACAGCGCCTCGCATCACCGCACGCCGAGACGTGCGGACGTCTTGAGAAAAACAGGGCGCAACGAGGGCGGGATCGGATGAGACATACCACTGAAGCCTGCGTCGTCGGCATCCTTCTCGCCGGGACCGCCCTGAGCCCTGCGGCTCTGGCTCAGCCCGTTCCCGGCGGCGAGGGCGTCACCCTCGACCAGCTCAGCGTCGAGGGCCAGCGCGGCAATACGGTCGGCTACCTGACGAAGCGGAGTTCGACGGCGACGAAGACCGACACGCCGCTCCTCGACACGCCGCAATCCGTCACCGTGGTGACGCAGCAGCAGATCCGCGATCAGGGCTTCCAGAGCATCAACGAGGCGATCCGCTACGTGCCGGGCGTGATCCCGCACCAGGGCGAGGGCAACCGCGACGACGTCGTCATCCGCGGCCAGCGCTCGAACGCGGATTTCTTCGTCAACGGCATCCGCGACGACGTCCAGTATTTCCGCGACCTCTACAACACCCAGCGGATCGAGGTGCTGAAGGGCCCGAACGCGATGATCTTCGGCCGCGGCGGCGGCGGCGGCATCATCAACCGCGTCCTCAAGGAGGCGGACGGCATTCCGATCCGCGAGGTGCTCGTCCAGGGCGGCCAGTATGGGAACAAGCGCGTCGCGATCGACGCGGGCGACCGGGTCAGCGACAGCGTCTTCTTCCGCCTCAACGGCGTCTTCGAGGACACGGCGACCTATCGCGACTTCGTCGACATCCGCCGCTACGGCGTCAACCCGACGATGACCTTCCTGCTCGGGCCGGCGACGACCCTGAAGCTCTCCTACGAGTACTTCCACGACGACCGGACCACGGACCGCGGCATCCCCTCGCAATTCGGCCGGCCCTACCGCTACCGCGAGAACACCGCGACCTTCTTCGGCAATCCGGACCTGAACCGGGCGCGGGTCGACGCCAACATCGCCACCGCCGTGCTCGACCACCAGTTCGAATCCGGCGTGCAGATGCACAGCCAGCTCCGCTTCGCCGATTACCAGAAGTTCTATCAGAACATCTTCCCCGGCGGGGCGGTGAACGCCGCCGGCACGCAGGTCAACCTGTCTGCCTACAACAACGAGACCGACCGGACGAACTATTTCAGCCAGAACGACTTCACCTACAAGTTCGAGACCGGCCCGCTGCGCCACACCCTGCTCGGCGGCGTCGAGCTCGGCTACCAGCAGGGCCTCTCCTACCGGCAGGACGGGTTCTTCAACACGACCGGGACGCAGACCCTGGTGGTGAACCCGCTGAGCCCCGTGAGCCGCGTCGGCGTCACCTTCCGCAACATCCCGTCGGGCGCCAACAGCCTCTACGATCTCGGCCTCGCCGCCCTCTACGCGCAGGACCAGATCGAGGTGAACGAGCACCTGCAATTCATCGGCGGCCTGCGCTACGACCATTTCGACTTCGCCTCCCGCGACCGGCGCAGCAACGCCACGATCGGCCGCGTCGACGACCTCCTGTCCCCGCGCGCGGGCGTCGTCGTGAAGCCCTTCGAGAACCTCGCCTTCTACGGCAGCTACAGCGTGTCCTACCTGCCGTCGGCGGGCGACCAGTTCAGCGCGCTCAGCGCCGGCACGGCGATCGCGCAGCCGGAGAAGTTCGAGAATGCCGAGATCGGCGTGAAGTACGACGTCAACCCGTCCTTCCAGCTCACGGGCGCGCTGTACAACCTCGACCGCACGAACCAGCGGCTGGCCGATCCGAACCGGCCGGGCTTCTTCCTCCTGTCCGGCCGCACCAACACGCAAGGGGCGGAGATCGGCGCGAACGGCTACGTCACCGATTGGTGGCAGGTGGCGGGCGGCTACGCCTTCACGGATGCGCGCATCGCGAGCAACGTGTCGACCACGATCGTGGCCGGCAACACGGTCGGCCTCGTGCCCTTCAACACCTTCACCCTGTGGAACAAGTTCGACGTGACGGAGCGCTTCTCCTTCGGCGTCGGCTTCATCAACCAGACCCACACCTTCGCGTCCTCGGACAACACGGTGCGGCTGCCGAGCTTCTCCCGGGTCGACCTCGGCCTGTTCTACCGGGTGAGCGACACGGTGCGGGCGCAGCTCAACATCGAGAACCTGTTCGACCGCCGCTACATCGCCACCGCCGACGGCAACAACAACATCACGCCGGGCGCGCCGCGGCTGATCCGCGTGCAGCTGATCGCGCAGTTCTGAGGGACGGGCCGCGTCGTCCCGGGACCCGCCGCGGGTGCCCGGGGCGCGCGGGCTACTCCACCCGGGCCCAGCCCTGCGCCAGCAGCCGCTCCTGGGGCAGGAAGCGGGCCTTGTAGTCCATCTTGCGGGAGCCCTCGACCCAGTAGCCGAGATAGAGGTAGGGCAGGCCGAGAGCCCGCGCCCGCAGGATGTGGTCGAGGATCATGTAGGTCCCGAGCGAGCGCGCGGCCGCCTCGGGATCGTAGAACGAGTAGACCATCGACAGGCCGTCGGCGAGGACGTCGGTCAGGCAGAGGGCGAGGGGCGAGCCCGCCCCGCGGCCGTTGATCGCCGTGTCCGGCCCGCGGCGGCGGTAGGTCACGAGATGCGTGTCGACGTGGCTGTCCTCGATCATCATGGCGTAGTCGAGCACGGTCATGTCGACCATGCCGCCGTCGCCGTGGCGGGCGTCGAGATAGCGGCGGAACAGGGCGTACTGCTCCGAGGCCGGCCGGTTCGCCTCCGGGCTGCCGACGAGGTCGGCGTTGCGGGCGAGGATGCGGCGCTGGCTCGCCGTCGGCCGGAAATCGTCCACCACCACCCGCACTGAGATGCAGGCCCGGCAGGTCTCGCAGGCCGGCCGGTAGGCGATGGTCTGCGAGCGGCGGAAGCCCCCCTGCGTCAGGATCTCGTTGAGGTCGCGGGCGCGCCGCCCGACGAGGTGGGTGAAAACCTTCCGCTCTTCCTGCCCCGGCAGGTAGGGGCAGGGGGAGGGGGCCGTGAGATAGAATTGGGGAGTATCGCGCGGGTGGCTCGTCACGCTTCAGGTCGCCCTCGAGGCCGGCGGCGCGCGCCGCGCCGCCGCGTCTGAGTTTAGCGTCGATGGGGCGCCGCTCAACAGCCTCGTTTGCCGCGCGGCGAGGATTTCAACGTCGGGAATCGGACCGTTCAGGCCGCCCGCACCACGGCGAGGCCGAGGATGAGGTCGTGCCCGAGGCGCCGGTCGCTGCGCACCACCCCGAACAGCACGTCGACGCACCAGAGCAGGAAGGTCGAGAGCGCCACGTAGAACAGCAGCGCGTGCACCGCGGCCGTGATCATGTCGACCGGGCGCCCGCTCTCGGTGGCGACGCGCAGGCCCATCATGCGCATCCCGATCGTGCTCTGCTTCGCGCCGCCGACCGTGATCATGCTGTAGAGCACGCCGCTCGCGGGCATGATCGCGAACAACGTCCACCCCAGCCCAAACGTGATCACTCCGATCACCGCGATCGCGATCCAGAGCAGGGTCGAGAAGCCGAGGATGAACAGGATGTCGAGCAGGTAGGCGACGAAGCGGGCCCCGAGGCTGCCGCGCAGGGCGGGCAGGGTCATCGGGGCATTGTAGCCGGGCGCGTCGAGGCGCTCGGCGTAACCGGGCGGGGGATTGAGCATGGCCGCGTCCTCACGGGGCGAGACGATCGCCCCCGATGAGGTAGGAAGCGGAATCCTCCCGCTCAAGGTCGGACCGCCCTCAGCCGGGCTCCTGTTCGATCACGCCCCGCCAGCCGAGCCCCTGATAGGTCTCGTAGCCGGGCGTGGCGTGGAAGGCGACGAGGCGCCCGCCCGCATCGACATAGGCGCCGTGCGTGGCCCCCTCCGTGCGCAGCGGGTAGCGCTCCGACAGGAGGCCCTTGCCCTTCGAGCAGGCGAGAACGCGGTTCTCCGCGTCGAGGAGCAGCACCCGGCTGCGCGCCCGCTCGTCGGCGGCAAGCCGCACGCCCTCCACCACGGCCCGCGCCTGAGGCTCCCAGTCGAAATGGATCGCGAGGTAGCCGAGGGGGCGCCCCATCGCCTCGCCCCCCTCGCGCACCGAGGCCGCGTAGGTCGCGGTCTGGGCGCCGCCGAGCCCCGCCGAGCGGCCGACATCGGCCACCGCGAACTCGTCCCCGCAGGTGAGGCGGCGGGCCCGCTCGAACCAGGGCTCGGCCCGCACGTCGCGCCCGCGCACGTCGAAACGGTCGGGCCGCCCGTTGGCGATCACCCGGCCATCCAGGCCGCACAGCCAGAGATCGAGATAGACCGTGTAGGAGGAGAGGATGACGCCGAGCCGCCGGCTCGCGAAGGCTCTCGCCTCCTCGGTCGGGTCCGCGGCGCAATCGACGACGGCGGCGTCGGTCGCCCACCAGCGCACGTCGCAGGTGCGCTCGTAGAGATTGCGGTCGATGATCTCGATCGCGTTGAGGGCGAGATCGACGCAGCGCGCCGACCGTGCCTCGGCGGCGAGCCGGCCCACCGCCTCCGTGAGCGTGGCCACGCCCTCGCCGAGCGAGGTGCCGAGCCGCGCCGTCAGTCCGTCGATCTCGCCCGCGACGCCCCGGACCTCCTGCGCCACGACCGAGAAGCCGGCCCCGTGGGAGCCCGCATGCGCCGCCTCGATCAGCGCGTTCATCGCCAGCAGATGCATGCGCCGCGTGATGTTTCGGATCGATCCGATGCTGGTCGAGGTCGAGATTTTCAGGGCGCTGGTCGAGCGATCGACGAGCGTCGTCAGGTTTTCCGGTCCGGCTGACAGCTCGGCACTGCTCATTTTCTGCTTAATCCAGCGGAAGATGAGCGATATTTGATCGTTTTCGTACGAACAGATTCTTAATGCAGTGCAGCATCCGTGCACCAATTTTTCGCACTGCGATAGAATCTCATGACACTTACGACGGCAGGTTGTCGCTCGATCAGGCTTCGGCGCTCAATTCCGGCGCAGGGCTTCTCCCGGGTCCGCGGCCTCGGCGTCCGGCGTGTCGAGGTAGTAGCGCTTGAGGAGGTACAGCGCGGCGCCGTTCAGGGCCGTGCCGTCATGCGTGACGGCGATCAGCTCCGCGCCCGCGTTGAAGCGGCAGAGGGCGGTGTGGGGCCGCGGTCCGGTCGCGTAGTCGACGCGCACGCTGTCGGGGGCGGGGCCGGCGCCCACCCGCAGGATCCTCATGTCCGTCTCGCCCGGCACCAGCGCCGGCACGGCGCGCCGGCAGAGGGTGATGCGCTGGTGCTGCACCGCGCTCTCGCAGGCGGCGAGGCTGAGGAGAAATCCGCCGAGCGCGCCGGCGAGCAGAAGCCCGCGGGCGCCGAGCCGCGTCACGCCCCGGCGCGCAGGCGCTCGGCGATGCGCGGGGCGTAGTAGGTCAGCACCCCGTCGGCGCCCGCGCGCTTGAAGGCGAGCAGGCTCTCCGCCATCGCGCGCTCGCCGTCGAGCCAGCCGTTGCGGGCCGCGGCCTCGATCATCGCGTACTCGCCCGACACCTGGTAGGCGAAGGTCGGCACCGCGAACTCGTCCTTCACCCGGCGGATGATGTCGAGATAGGGCAGGCCCGGCTTCACCATCACGGAATCCGCCCCCTCGGCGAGGTCGAGGGCGACCTCGCGCAGGGCTTCGGCGCCGTTGCCCGGATCCATCTGGTAGGTGCGCTTGTCGCCCACCAGCGCCGCCTGCGTGCCGATCGCGTCGCGGAAGGGCCCGTAGAAGGCGCTCGCGTATTTCGCCGCGTAGGCCATGATCTGGACGTCGCGGAAGCCGGCCCTGTCGAGCCCGGCCCGGATCGCGCCGACGCGGCCGTCCATCATGTCGGAGGGGGCGATGATGTCGGTGCCGGCCTCGGCCTGGATCAGGCTCTGCTCCACGAGGAGCGCCACCGTCTCGTCGTTGAGGATGGCGCCCTCCTCCAAGAGCCCGTCATGGCCGTGGCTCGTGTAGGGGTCGAGGGCGACGTCGGTCATGACGCCGATCTCGGGAACCGCCGCTTTCACCGCCCGCACAGCCCGGCAGACGAGGTTGTTGCGGTTGAGCGCCTCCGAGCCCGTGGGATCGCGCAACTCCTTCTCCGTGTACGGAAAGAAGGAGATCGCCGGGATACCGAGCCGGGCCGCGCGCTCGGCATCGCGCACGACCTCGTCCACGCTCAGGCGCTCGACGCCGGGCATCGAGGCGATGGGCTCCCGGCGGCCGCTGCCCTCGATCACGAAGAGCGGCCAGATCAGGTCGTCCACGGTGAGCGTATGCTCGCGCACGAGGCGGCGGGACCATTCCGCCTTGCGGTTACGGCGCGGGCGCTGGGTGATCGTCAGGCTCTCGCCGCGCCCGCCTTCCCGGGCGGTCTCCACCGCGAGCGGTCGCGGCTGGGGCGTATCGTTCGATCGGTTCTGCGACATGGCTGGGCTTGTTCTTCCGTGGCGCCGCGGCAGGCCCGGGGCCACCGCGAGGCCGGGCCTATCACTTCGCGATTTGGCGGGGAACCCGTCTCTCCGTGGGCTCGGTTGACGCGGGCCGTCTCGTCGGAGTCTAAGCGTCGCGCATGGGAGACCCGCAGAGCATGACGAGCGAGGCCGGAGGCGAGATCCTGTTCGAGCGGCGCGGCCCCCTCGGTCTCGTCACCCTCAACCGGCCGAAGGCGCTCAACGCCCTGTCCCTGCCGATGATCCGCGCGATGCACGCGCAGCTCCGCGCCTGGGAGGAGGACGATTCCGTCAGCCGTGTCGCGGTCCGCGGTGCGGGCGGGCGCGCCTTCTGCGCGGGCGGCGACATCCGCCGGATCTACGAGGTCGCGCGGGCCGGGGACGAGGCGGAACTCTACGCCATCTGGGCGGGCGAGTACGGGCTCGTCGCCTATGTGGGCCGCTACCCGAAGCCGTACCTCTCGCTCATCGACGGGATCGTGATGGGCGGCGGCGTCGGGATCTCGCTTCACGGCGACTACCGGGTCGCGGGCGCGAACTACGCCTTCGCCATGCCGGAGGTCGGGATCGGCTTCTTCCCCGATGTCGGGATGACGCATTCGCTGCCGCGCCTGCCCGGGCGCACGGGCTCCTACCTCGCGCTGACGGGCGCCCGCATCGGCGCCGGTGACGCCCTCGCGGTCGGGCTCGCCACGCATCACGTGCCCGCCTCCGCGTTCGACGCGCTTCTAGACCGGCTGTCCGACGGCGTGGCCGTGGCCGACGCGATCGAGGCGCACGCCGCGCCTGCGCCTCAGGCCGGACCGCTCGTTGCGCAACGGGCGGATATCGACGCCTGCTTCGAGGCCGAATCGGTCCCCGAGATCCTGGCCCGGCTCGACGCGCGGGCCG
Organism: Methylobacterium segetis; assembly: GCF_004348265.1. Lineage (GTDB taxonomy): Bacteria > Pseudomonadota > Alphaproteobacteria > Rhizobiales > Beijerinckiaceae > Methylobacterium > Methylobacterium segetis. The sequence goes on along the minus strand of NZ_SMNT01000096.1, from coordinate 2,398 downwards.
AGGCCGGCTCCGCCTTCGCGGCGGAGACGGCGGCGCTCCTGCGCACGCGCTCGCCGACCAGCCTCTGCATCGCCCGCGAGCAGATGCGGCGGGGACCAAATCTCAGCCTCGCCGAGGCCATCCTCGCCGAGTACCGCCTCGTCACCCGCCTGATGGAGGGCACGGACTTCTTCGAGGGGGTGCGGTCCGTGATCGTCGACAAGGACGGCATGCCCGATTGGCGGCCTGCCCGCCTCGAGGACGTGGATCTCGATGCCGTTCGGGCGGCCTTCGGGCCGTCGGGCCGGCCCGAGCCGCGGTTCGCCTGAGATGCGCGGGCCGGGACGCATCGGTCGCGCCGCGGTCGGGGACCTGTCGGGCGACCGGATCGAGCGGGGGGCGAGCGCGCCGCGCACGACCTGGGACACGATCCTCATCTGGTTCATGCGCATCACCGCGCTGCTCTGGCTCGCCAAGGGCGTCCATGCCTGGGCGACCATCCTCGACGTGGTGCCCGGCGCCAGAGCCTTTGAGACCGAGCCGGTGGGCCGGCAGGCGGTGATCGTCTATCTCGCCGTGATCGACCTGACGGCCGCGGTCGGGCTCTGGCTGACCAGCGCCTGGGGCGGCGTGATCTGGCTGCTCGCGGCGACGTCCGCGCTGACGCTCGCGGTGCTCACACCGCAGCTTCTGCCCGCGCCTCTGCCGCTTCTGATCGCGCAGGCAAGTATTGTTGCAGTTTACTTTGCATTATCCTGGTTCGCGGCCCGCGAGGGCCGGTAAATGGAAGGTTGACGGGACTGTTTCAGTTTGCATTTACCCAGAGAAGTAAATCGCGAATTCATCCTGTCGCTTAAATCGCCTTTCATTCCCGACCCATACGTTGAGCCCATAAGCGGCGCCGAACCTCGCGGCGGCCGGCACAACGAACCGGGTGAGGCACACGATGAAGAACCAGGCCATCAAGGTTGTCGAAACCACCTCCGCCCCCGACGCCTCCGTGGCGAGCGGCTCGTACCTCGAGGCGCTGCACCTCGTGGAGCGCCTGCACCGGCGCCTGCTCGACGTCATCAAGGACGAGTTCGAGCGTCGCGGGCGCGAGGACGTCAACAGCGTCCAGGCCCTGCTCCTCTACAATATCGGCGACAAGGAGCTGACCGCGAGCGAGCTGCGGACCAAGGGCTACTATCTCGGCTCGAACGTGTCCTACAACGTCAAGAAGCTCGTCGAAGCGGGCTACCTGCACCACGCCCGCTCGAAGACGGACCGGCGCTCGGTGCGCATCAGCCTCACCGACAAGGGACGGCAGGTGCACGAGATCATCCAGGGCCTCTACGACAAGCATGCCCGCACGATCCAGCCGATCGGCGGCATCTCGGACGACGATTTCGGACGGCTCAACCTTGCGCTCGGCCGGCTGGAGCGCTTCTGGACGGACCAGATCCGCTACCGCCTCTGACGGCGGGCCGGCTGCGGCCGGAGGGCACATCCCCTGGCGGGAAGGCCGCTGCTCCGCTCCTGCACGGTGAGGCGGCTGCGCGATCTGCGGAGATCATGTTGCCGGCCCACCACGGGCGCAGGGTCGACATCCGAATCAGGTCACACACGACAACAGCCGGGATGCCCTTCGCGGGGCGCCCGGCTGTCGCGCATCGTGCATGTCCGGTGCGCGTGAGCCGGGCGGCTCGGAGACCACTTCCCGCGCTCGGGTCCACCAAAAGGAAAGGGCGCCGCTTCCCGAGGGAAACGGCGCCCGAAGCCGGTTCGCTGAAGCGACCGTCAGCTTAGTGGAAGGTGTCGATCTCAGCCGACTCGTAGCTGGTGACTTCCATGCCGACGCAGACTTCCTGAACGATGGGGGCAGACCACTTCATGATGGATCTCCTGTTGGATTGACGGGAAGGACTTGAAACACGCTCGGCTCGTCAGAGCCGCACGAAGCCTTAGTGGAAGGTGTCGATCTCAGCCGACTCGTAGCTGGTGACTTCCATGCCGACGCAGACTTCCTGAACGATGGGGGCAGACCACTTCATGATGGATCTCCTGTTGGATTGACGGGAAGGACTTGAAACACGCTCGGCTCGTCAGAGCCGCACGAAGCCTTAGTGGAAGGTGTCGATCTCAGCCGACTCGTAGCTGGTGACTTCCATGCCGACGCAGACTTCCTGAACGATGGGGGCAGACCACTTCATGATGGATCTCCTGTTGGATTGACGGGAAGGACTTGAAACACGCTCGGCTCGTCAGAGCCGCACGAAGCCTTAGTGGAAGGTGTCGATCTCAGCCGACTCGTAGCTGGTGACTTCCATGCCGACGCAGACTTCCTGAACGATGGGGGCAGACCACTTCATGATGGATCTCCTGTTGGATTGACGGGAAGGACTTGAAACACGCTCGGCTCGTCAGAGCCGCACGAAGC
>NZ_SMNT01000095.1 GCF_004348265.1 Methylobacterium segetis | reverse complement strand
GCCGCAATAGGTTCCGGGCTCAAGGGTGACGGTGGTGTCGATCTTGTTCTCGGTGAGCTTGAGGAGATTTAGCGGGAACGGCAGCTCCCGGCACGCCTCGATCGTCGGGGCCGGCCGGTCCTTCAGCGGATCCTCGATCGCCGGGCAATCCGTCTGGGGGTTCGGTGAGAAGTTGGCCCTCGGGCCGAGATAGCCGCCCGAGGAGCAGATCGTCTGGGCCTTGGCGAGCGCGTTGTCGCCGCCCACCATCCCCATCGGGTTGCGGGAATTCGAGTACAGCGAACAATTGTTGGCCGTGACCTGGGCATTCTTCTGCAGGTTGAACGCGCCCGCCGCACCGGGATCGAGGGCGAGCATGCACAGCCGCATCCGGCCGACGATATTCGCCCGGGCTTTTGCGGCGACAATCGTGCTTCCGTAGCCGACGAATGCCCCGAAGGTGAGGCGAATGCTTTCCTCCGCCCGCGCGAAGACGCCCGTACGGTCCTCGGAGACGGTGACGTTGACGGTGATGGGTCGATCGGGGGCGGCCTTCGCGGCGTCGCGGATGGTCTGCTCGGTGAGGCCGACGATGCTGGCCGGGGTCGAGGCGGCGAGTTTCAGGGCATTGCCGCCGGCCAGAGTCCCGGCATCGACCGCCGCCTGCAATTGGCTGCGCCGGTGGATCAGGCGCGCATAGTCGCTCGCTCCACCCGCGAGGCCGATCAGCACCGTCGCCCCGAGGCCGAAGAGCACGGCGACCGAGCCGCGCCGGTCGGTGCGCAGCGCCGCAAGACTCGCGCGACGCCGCCACGCGCTGCCCGGCCAGGAACCGCTCCGGCCCGTCTCACCACCCCGCATGCTGTCCCATGCCCGTCTAAAGCGTGTCGCCGCAGCCCCAAGGCGCCCCGCGGACATCCGGTCTTTGGTCGTCTCGTGCATGTCAGATCGTCCGGCAGCTCGCCGCGTTCATGCCGCCTCGCTCACCGAATTCAGCTGGGCCGCGATGTCGGCCCAACGGCTGAGGAAGGCCGCGACGACGCCCGGGTCGAAATGAGACCCGCTCTTGTCGAGGAGATAGGCGCGCGCCTCCTGCGGCGACCAAGCCTGCTTGTAGGGACGCGCCGTGGTGAGCGCATCGAACACGTCGGCGACCGCGACGATGCGGCCCGACAGGGGGATTGTCTCTCCGCCGATGCCGTTCGGGTACCCGCTGCCGTCCCAGCGCTCGTGATGCGTGCCGGCGATCTCGGCTGCGAGCCGGACGATCGGTGAGGACGACGTCTCCAGGATGCGCTGCCCGCGCTCGGCGTGCCGCTCCATCTCGTCCCGCTCCGCCCCCGTCAGCGGGCCGGGCTTCAGCAGGATCGAGTCCGGCACGGCGATCTTGCCCACGTCATGCATCGTCGAGGCGAGGCTGATCTGCCGGCATTCCTCCACCGAGAAGCCGAGCGCCGCCGCGGTCAGCGCGACATAGTTCGCCACCCGGGCGATGTGGTTGCCCGTATCGGTGTCGCGATGCTCGGCGGCCCGCATGAGAAGCGTGATGATCTCCCGCTCGCGAGCTTCCACCGTGGCGACCGCCGCGGCGACCTCCCGCTCGAGGATCTCCGCGTGCGCGCGCTCCTGCCGCAGGGCGCGGCTGAGCGCGAGCAGGTTCGCCACCCGGGCGCGAATCTCGATCGGATCGAAGGGCTTGTTGAGGAAATCGGTGGCGCCCGCCTCGAGCGCTTCGCGGCGCAGCCGACGCTCCTCGATGCTCGTCACCATCACGATCGGCACGTGAAGGAGGGCCGGCATTGCCCGGATCGCCCGGATGAAGGCGACCCCGTTCATGCCAGGCATGTCGTAGTCGGTCAGGATCGCGCCGAGATCCTGCGCATGCGCCTCGGCGAAACCGAGCGCGTCCGCGGGCCGGGTGAAATCGTGCGACCGGCAATCCGCGATAGGGCGCAGAGCCTCCACCATCAGGAGGTTGTTCATCTCCGCATCGTCGAGGACGAGTACCCTCATCATCTCCACCCGTGCCGAAGCCGCCCTCCCCTTGGAAACCGATTGTTATGCCGAGAATCTTGCCAAACCGTTCGACCTTTCGGGCAAGTGTTTGAGCAACCCCTGAGTGTGTTAGCGAGAGCTTTGTTTCTGCGGTTGCGCTTCTGCGCCCCGCGCCCCAGTGGCCACGATCCGCCGCCGCACGCCAATGCAGCGCGGTATCGCGAGGGCCGCGGGAATTGCTCCTGATGAGAAAGCGTTAACGACGCGAATTCATCTCTTGAACGTTGGCCATCTGTTTCACCTTGTCTTGTGCTTTGCCTGCGCAGACTGTCCCGGAAAGAGCGGGAGGACGTTTCGGAAGATGGTCGGCGGCGGTTCTCTCTCGTCTGTTGCAGACCGTATCGGCCCCACACTGACCGGGGGCGCGCATCTGCACGGGCGCTCCTGCCGGATGCTGTCTCCGAAACGGTCCGCGCGGCGGGGCGGTCCATGCTGAGACCGTGGAGCGCTCCGATCCGCCCGCGTTCACGCCGCAAGGGATCCACCCGCGGCGGCAGCCTTGCGCCGTCGCGTTCCCGCAATTCCGACGGATGGGCGGCGTGAGCACGGTGCGACGCCATCTGCGTCGGTTCGCGGCGGCACGCGGCGGCGTGAGCACGGTGCGACGCCATCTGCGGCGGTTCGCAGCGGCACGCGGCGGCGTGAGCGCCGTCGAATTCGCGCTGATCGCGCCCGCGCTGATCCTCCTCTTCACCGCCACGATCGACGTGCCGCGCGCCTTCTCGACCGGCCGGCGTCTCTCCTACGGCGCCAGCACGATGGCCGATCTCATCTCGCGCAACGACTTCCAGAATCTCGACGCGGTCTTCGCCGCGGTGCAGGCTGTCGCGACACCCTACGATGTCGGAACGGCGCGGATCGTGCTGACCGCGGGCGGCATCTACAAGACCCTGGACGGGTACGTGGCGAAGGTCTGCTCCAGCACCGCGCAGCGCGATACGGCCCGCGCCGCGGGCTCCACGATCGGGCCGGCACCGCTCGGAATGCGAACGGAGGGAGCGCGGTTCGTGATGGCGGAGGTGAAGATGCGCTACCGCGCGGTCTTCAAGCTGGTCCCGGTGCTCAACGGCTGGGATTTCTCCTACACCACGCTCTGGCCGGTGCGCGAAGGCAAGGCCGTCAACGGTCGAGACGAGGTCATCCTCCCGGGTGGACAGGCCTGCCCGCTGATCGCGACCTGAGCCGCGGCGCTTCGTTGCTCCTCGCGAGCGGAAGAAACCCCTCAGGCCGCGATCTTCTGCGCGAAGACGCCCTCAAGTTCCGTGCTGGTCCGTTCGAACAGCGTGCGCAGGATGGGCAGGATCGTGGCCTCTGGGCACACCGCCTCGATCCGCGCTCCGCGCTCGATCTGCGCAAGTTCGTGGCCGAGTGCCGCCGCGCCGATATTCGCGCTCATCGACTTGAGGCTGTGGGCGGCGCTCGCCACCGCGGCGGCGTCCGCGGAGTCGATGGCCACCTGCAGCGCCTCGAGCGCCGTCGGCCCATGTTCGCGAAATAGCCGCAACAGGCGATCGATGAAGTCGGTCCCGCTCTGCTCGGCGATCTCGAACAGGCTCGCCAGGGTGTCGAGGTTCAGGAGCGGCGTCTCCGTTTCGGCAACGGGCTGCATATCGGCTCCCGCCGCCGCAGGCTCGAAGACCCTCGGTGCGGGATCGGCGATCGACGCAAGGAGCTGGGCGAGGTCGGCCAGGGTGAAGGGCTTCACGAGGACACCGTCCATGCCCGCGTCCCGCCAGGCATCGGCCGCCGTGCCGATGACATGGGCCGTGAGGGCGAAGATCGGCACGCGATCCGCATTGCCCGCCGCCTCTGCGGCGCGGATCTCGCGCGATGCATCGAACCCGTCGAGCACCGGCATGCTCCCGTCCATGAGGATGAGGTCGATGCTGCCCTGCAGAGCGAGATCGACCGCCTCGCGGCCGTTCTCCGCCATGCGGATGTCGGTCACGCCGCAGCGGTGCAGAGCCTCCGACGCGACCTCTCGGTTGACCGCATTGTCGTCGGCCACGAGCACCCGGAGCCCCGCGAACCGAGGAGGCTCGTCTGACGCGGTCGCGGACGCCTCGCCGCTCGCGAAGGGGTGCCCCCCGGCGAGCGCGGCGAGCGCCGCCTGCCACTCGGCCTGCACCAGGGGCCAGCGGAGCACCTCGTCGGCGAGGCCGCGTCTCTGCACCTGTGGTCCGCTCGCATCCCCCATCGGCGCGACGGCAAGAACCCGGCCGCCCTCGGACGGCCGCCGACCCTGCCGCAGCAGCGCGTCCGCGGCGACGACCCAGTGGACGGCTCCATTCTCGCTAGACGCGGCCGCAGTGAAGCCCGCGGCGTCGAGCCCGGCTCGCAACGCAGCCTCTGTCGCGGAGCCGAGACCCGCGATGCCGACGAGCGGCAGGACGGAGGGCGCCCGCTCTGTCGGGTTTGCGGGAGACAGAGCCTCGACCGGCAGTCGGATCCAGAAGGTCGAGCCGACACCCACCTCGCTCGAGACGCCGATCTCGCCGCCCATCGCGGCGACGAGCGACTGCGCGATCGAGAGGCCGAGACCGGTGCCGCCGAAGCGGCGCGTCGTGGATTGGTCGGCCTGGGAGAAGGCCGAGAAGATCGTCGGGAGCTTGTCGGCCGGGATGCCGATGCCGGTGTCGCTCACGCGGATCTCGATGCCGCCTGCCCCGAGCGCGGCGATGCGGATCAGCACATGGCCGGTCTCGGTGAACTTCAGCGCGTTGTTGACGAAATTGCCGAGCACCTGCCCGAGCCGGACGGGATCGCCGACGAAGCTCGCGGGCACGTCGGCGGCCACCTCGGCCGCGATGTCGAGGCCCTTCGCGCGGGCCCGCTCGCCGAACAGGGTGACGACCGTGTCGACGAGATCGGAGGTCGAGACGGGGATGCGCTCCAGTTCGAGCTTGCCCGACTCGACTTTCGCGAAATCGAGGATGTCGTTGATGATGGCCAGCAGGCTCTGACCGGAGCGCGCGATGACCTCGGCGTAGCGCCGCTGGCGGGCGGGAAGATCGGCGCCGGCGAGAAGCTCTGCCATCACGAGCATGCCGTTCATCGGCGTGCGGATCTCGTGGCTCATCGTGGCCAGGAAGGTCGATTTGGCCGCATTCGCGGCCTCCGCCATGTCCTTGGCCTCGCGCAGGTCGACGGTGCGGTCGAGGACTTCCTGCTCCAGGCTCGCGCGGTGCTCGGCAAGGGCTTGGTCGCGTTCGCGCACGGCGCCGAGAAGGCCATTGAAGGTCGTGGCGAGGACGCCGACCTCGTCGTTGGTGGTGACGGCCGCAGCGCGCGCGTAATCGTGGTTCTCGCGCACCGCGTTCATGGTCTCGGCGAGCGCGCGCAGAGGGGTCGTCAGTGCCTTCTGCAGCCGCCAGGCGACGAGGAGACCGATCGCGACGGCCGCCACCGCGGCGAGAGCCGCATTCTGCAGAACGGCCAGCAGGCGCTCGGCGAGGTCGGCGGTCTCGGCCACGACGGTGACGGACCCGATCTCCCGTCCGCCATCGATGTCGGGCACGCTGAGACGGACGGAGCGGGTCAGGGCGAGATCGACGGCGGAGACGCCCTCCTTCCGGTCGAGATCGAGATCGTCGGCGAGGCGCAGGCCGAGGCCCTGCTCCGCGACGAGCGAGCCGTCCGCGCGCACGACGGCGGCGTAGGTGACGTTGCGCTGCTCGGCAATGCCTCGAAGAGCGGCAGCGGCCGCGACCTCATCACCTGCCGCGACGGCCTTCGCGGTCGCGCTGGCGAAGATCGTCGCGACCGCGCGCAGGGCATCGCGCTTGTCGGCGGCATAGCGGCCGGCCTCGCTCAGAACGGTCAGACCCGAGCCGACGACGAGGGCGATGAGGACGGCGCTGACCACGGCGCGGCCGAGTCGGCGCGCCAGGGAGCGGTACGTGTTCGAAGATGTCATCGGCAACTCGGCCCGCGGGTCTCGCTGCCAGGATGCCTCGCGACATCTTTGTATCGTCTTACGAGGGCCGCCGATCACGGCGGCGTCAGGCCGGTGGGGAGTGCGCGCCGGCTTCGTGAGGGCCGGCTCAGGTGACGATCCAGGTCCCGAGAAGCACGGCAGCCAGAAACAGGCTGGAGCTTAGGGCGACGGCGACGACTTCACGATGCGTGAACAGGAGATTGTCGAGGGCGGTGGACATGATCGGATGGCGACTGCGGACCGAGGGTGGATGGCCCAGCGAATAACACCCCAAATCTGACCACCGTGTGAGGATAAGTGCTGACCATGCGCTTAAAGAGCGAGCGTCACACGCCTGCAACAAACGAGCGGGCCGCAGCGATGCGCCCGATCTTGTCGCGGCTTGCCCGCATCCGGGAGTGAGAGACGTATGTCAACCAGCGGTGGGGCGAGGTCCGCTCCCGCGCCCGGAAGGGCCGACGATGCGCGTTGCACGATCGGTTCATCCCGCGCGGCGAACGACAGGATTGGATGACGGCGCCGCGGCCCGAGCGGATGGCGGATGCGATGCTATCGCGCAGGCCCGTCGAGCGCCGAATTTGCGAGAAGGCGGGTTCCGATGGCCTGATCAGATCCGCGCACCATCGTCCCTTGGCGGCTTGCCGCAGCGGTACTTCTCCACGCGCCAGCGCTCGTGCATCCGCTGCCACTGCGCCATCTGCGGCTGCGCCACGGTGAGGCACTGCTGCGGAGTGGTCACCTCCTCGCTGAAATAATGCACGCGGGTCACGCAATGGGTCGGGTTCGCGGACAGGCAGGTCAGGAAGTAGAGGCCGTAGAGCATGCGCCGTGATCCTCTGGCGTTCCGGGCGCTACCTCCGAACTGCTCTCTCTTCTTGAAATGGGAACGAGCAAACCGCATGCCGGTTGCTGTTGCACTGCGGTGTCGGAGGGCCGGGAACGGCGCGTCACGGCCCTGCCATGCGACGGCCACATGGGTTCCGCCCGCGGCCCCGGCTCGCCTGCCTGAACATGTCAGCCCTGCGAACGCTTGCGCTCGGCGCGGCTTGTTTTGGCAGGCGACCGGCCGACGGACCGGCGCCTTCGATGGGCCTCCTGACTTCGGGCCGCCGCGGGAGCGGGCTCTCGGTGCGTCGATCCGTGCGGCGCGCGCAGATCTCGCCGCGGCTGGTCGGCGACCGCTTCGATCGCGTCCGACAGCCGGGCGGCGAGATCGTCGGCCCGCCTCAAGTCGCTCCAAGAGATACTCACCATGCGTCCGCACAGGAAGTCGTTCGAGACGACGGTGAGGCCAAGGGTGGTGAACCGAAGTTCGATGACGATCCCACTCCGCTCACGAACGGCCTGTGTCTGCGCCCAGGCATTCTCCAGAATGGTGGCGAGGGTTTCCTGACTCCGGTCGCCCATACCGCTCTCCTACGCTACGCACACACCAACACCCACCCCAAGCCTAGGACTTGGTGCGTGGCGAGAAAGTGGCGCGTTCAGAATGAGTTAGATATCGTACTGGAGCTCGGGCGTGGCGTCTTGCGCCTCACCCGCCGGCATCGAGCCTCGCGGCCTGCGGGCCAGGCGGCCTTCAGCTGTCGGCCGCCGTCGTGTCTGCCAGCCAGTCGATCACGGCCGCCAGCGCGTCCCGCTCGGGCCGGCCCTCGCTCAGAGCCGCCTCGTAGATCGACACCTGCCGGTCCGCGCTCGACCCCTCGCGGGCGATCCGCCGCGCATGCTCGCACTCGGCGCGGCAACCGAGGATCGCGGCATCCTCCGCGGTCAGATCAAGGATCTCGTCGAGCGCCTGGGATAGCGGGATCGCGCGGAGGCTCCTCTCGTCGATGAGGGTCGCCGCGACACCGTCGCGTTCGACCCGCCAGAGGTTTTCCATCACGAAGCCGCGGGAGGAGCCGGTCATCCCGGCATGCAGGTCGGGCCGCCGGTCGACGAGGCGGACGAGACACCGATACAGCGCCGCGATCGTGATCGTGTCGGCAATGCGCGTGCAGCTATCGGCAACGCGCAGTTCGAGGGTCGGGTAGCGCACCGATGGGCGGATCTGCCACCAGAAATAGGTCGGGTCCTTCACAGCGCCCGCCTGCGTCATGCCCTTGACGTAGCGATCGAAATCCGCCGCGTCGTGGAAGAGTTCCGGCAGTCCGGTCCGGGGCAGCTCGGCATAGGCCCGCAGCCGGTAGCCGGCGAGTCCGGTGCGGCGCTTCTCGAAGAACGGCGAGGAGGTCGAGAGCGCAAGAAGCACGGGGAGGAAGGGCATCAGGCGCTGCATCGTGTCGACGCGCCGCTCGGGGCGCGGGACCTCGACATGGACGTGGAGGCCGCACACGATGGAACGGCGCCCGACGATCTGCAGATCGTGCATCATCGCCTCGTAGCGCGCCTTCTCGGTCTGCTGCTGGTGGGGCCAGAGAGCGGTCGGGTGGGTGCCGGCGGCGAAGACGAGAAGCCCGTGCCGGCGTCCGACCCCGGCAAGGCCGGAGCGAAGCCGCACGAGCGCGGCCCGTGTCTCCGGAAAGCTCGACGAGGGAGCGCTGCAGATCTCGACCTGGTTCTTCAGCAGTTCCCGCTCGACCGAATCGAATTGCTGCTCCGCCTCCGCGTGGAAGGCCGAGACCGACCGACGCGGTGCCGAGCGTGAGCGCGCGCTCGCCAGGAAGAGCTCTTCCTCGATTCCGAACTGGTATCCGTCCGCCATACCCATACCCCGCCACCGCAACGCTCGCCGATCGTAACGGACGGATCCTGTCGGCGGTTCGCCCGCGCAGGAGAAGGAGCGGCGCCCTGCGGATGCGGAGCGTCAAATTCGCTTGAGCAAGGTTCGGACCGCGAATGCCGCTCGTCAGGAGCGCCATCCCATCCTCCACGCCAGAGCACGAGAAGGCCTTCCGAGCGGCGCGCTGCGGATCGGGATTCACTGCGGCCCCAGCGACTTGATCGCCGGCTGCCGGGTTCGAGAGGCTCACCGCGACGGTGCGGATGCGCCGGGGCGATGGCGACGCACCCTCTGGCCGGAATCGCGCGGGCGCCCCCATCTCTGCGGCATGCCCAGCCGCGCGCGAGACGCAGCCCACTTGCTCCGCCGGTTGGGCGTCAGTGCCCGGCGGAGCCGGTTGAGGCTTGGTCTGACATGCGAGGATCTCGCCTACCTGTCCGATCTGGACGAAGACCTTCTGCGTGCCGTCGAGGCCGGCGACGGGGGCGGCCTCGATCTTGCTGGACTGCTCCGTCTCGCCTGGGCGCTCGGCGTCGATGGTGCGGATCTCCTCGGCCGACCCGTGTCGGATTTGCAACCTCGACGGGACGGCAGCGTTGAGGACGGCGACGGAGGCGCCTGATGACCCTTCGATCCTACCTCGTTCCCGGACTCGCCCTGGCCTGCCTGACGACGACCGCGCCTGCGGCGGAGCGCCCTGGCTTCGTCCCGGCGGGCGGGATGGCTTTGACCACCCCCTGGCAGGGTATGGCGCTGGTTGCAAAGCCCGGAATGCCCGAAGTGACGGGCTTCCGGAGGGCGGTAATTGTGCGACCCGCCGATCCGGCTCCGTTTCCGGGCCGCCTACCCAATCAGCACACCGGCCCCAAACGCGATCGAGCCGTCCACGACATCTGCATCGGATGCTGAGAGGCATGGTCTAGCGCCCACTTCAGCACAGTAACGCTTGGCCCTGTACGGGTCCGTACGCGGTGCGATCGTCCATATTCTGTGCGGATGGCGAGCGTTCATTTGTTCAGGCAAGATCTGCCGCCTTCACGGATGATCCGTCGTCGGGTACATGGTCGGCGGTCGCATGGGCAACGATCCGAACCCTTCCGATGACCGAGAGACCGGAGGCCGCTTCATCCTCCTCATCGCGTTCGTGATGGTGGTGATCCTCGCCTACGGGGCTGCGCTGATGATGCTCGAATGAATGCTGGTCTCACAGCGGCTTGCAGGACCCATAGCTGAACTTGATCTCGGTCTGGTCCTCGGGGTTGAGCTGCGACTTGGCGAACTTCAGGCGCACGAGGTCGAGCGTGAAGAAGTTGGTGGCGTTCTGGCATTTGATCGTGTTCGTTCGCCGGCGTCCCTCACCGCGGTAGTAGACCTCCTGGCATTCGAAGAACTCCGTCCGGCCGGCGAAGATCAGATTCAGCATATCGCGGTTGAGGATCAGCGAGAAGGTACGGGGCGCCAACGGCTCGGGCTTCGGCACGGCCGGGGTTTCCGCGGGCGAGAGGCCGACAGACACTTCCTCCACGCAGATCAGGGCGCGGCGCGACTGCGACAGGGATGGTATCGTGCCGAGCAGTGCGAGCACGATCGCGATGCCGATCAGCGATCTCATCGAGTCCCCTCACGCGGCTTTCGCCGTCTGTGTCCCCGATCGTCTTAGCTTATAGTAGGGCGGCTTGTCTTGATGATCGAAAGTATTAGTCGCAGCCTAGATTTCCTAACTTAGATCATCCCTCGGAGGTTTGGTCGTCACGAAACGGGGCGCCGGGCGCGGCCGTGTGCGCTGAAGCACGGCCTTTCCGGCCCGGTTGCGCCAGGAATGATCCGGGGCCTACCAGCCGGCCCCCTTGTCGAGGAGGCTCGCATGCTCGCTGCCCGTCCTTTCCGCTGGCTCCTCACCCTCACCGCTCTCGTCATGCCCGCCTTCGCGGCGACCTGCCGTGAGGGCGGCCTTCGCCAAGCCAGCCCTGTCAAACCCGAGGCCACGTCGAGCGTCGTCTTCCGGCATTACATCTGAGCCTCTGCGGCTCTGACGTGGCGCAGATCGACCTTGGTGGGATCGCGGCTGCCGCAAATCCGCGCTCGCCTCTTGAGGCGGTCTGCGCGGGGTAGGAAGGATCGGACGCTATCGAGGATCGTGGTCCGGGTGCCCGGTTCCGCCCTGTCCGAGAAATCAGACGTCTGGCCGGGCGACGATTGCTTGAGATTGCGCTTCGACGGGGTGGCGTCGTGATCGTTTCGAGTGAGACTCACCCAGCCTCGTCGCGGATACACAACTCAGAATTGTTCTCGCATAACGCGCTCGATGACGAAGTCGCGTGGAGAACAGGCGGTCGGAGGGGATTTCGCGTAATTCGCCGCATCATTCCGGCGAGGCCGAATGGTCTCCCCTCAACGAGGCCTCACTCTGACAAATGGGAACTTGTCTGTTTTGGCCCTGTTGTAGCTGGGTTTTCGGATCCGTTCTGGCAGGGTCAAGGCACCAAAGGTGACAGAAGGCGTCGATCGATCGGAACTTCGGCAGATCGTCGCCGGCCTCTCCGAGGGCATCATCCTGCTCGAGAGCGATGGGCGCATCACGTGGGCGAACGACGCTGCCCTCGCCATGCACGGCGTCTCCAGCCTTCCGGCTCTCGGCGCCACGATCGCGAACTACGAGGCGCAGTTTCGGTCAGGCTATCGAGAGGACGGGGCGATCTCATCCCCGCCCATGCGGCGCGCCGCAGCGGGTGAGCATTTCCAGGACGTGATCGTCGATGTCGTGTCCCGAACGGAGCCCGGGATCGCCTTCGTCCACTCCCTGCGCAGCCTGATCGTGCGCGACGCGGCAGGCGAGCCCACCTGCCTCGCCCTGATCCTGCAGAACGTCACGCCGCAATTCGAGGCGGAGGAGCGGTTCGAGCGGACGTTCAACGCCAATCCGGCGCCTGCCGTCATCTGCCGATTGTCCGACCTGCGCCATGTCAAGGTGAACAGCGGCTTCCTGGAGATGACCGGTTACCGCCGGAGCGACGTGATCGGGCGCAGTGTCTATGAACTCGACGTATTGGGTGGCGCCCTCAACCGGGAATTGGCGATCGAGCGCCTCAACGCGGGCCGGACCATACCGCAGATGGAGGCATGCCTGCGCTTGCCGGAGGGCGGCACGCGCTTCGTGATCGTTGCAGGGCAGCCGATCGAGATGGCCGAGGAGCCCTGCATGCTCTTCACCTTCGCCGATCTCGAACTGCGCAAGAAGGCCGAGACGGCGTTGCGCCAGAGCGAAGAGCGGTTCGAGAAGGCATTCCGCCTCACACCCGCGCCGACCGTGCTGCTGCGGGCCTCGGACTTCGTGATCAGCGGCGTCAACACAGCCTTCACCCGTGTCTTCGGCTACGGGGAGGAGGCTGTCATCGGGCGTTCACCCCAGATGGTCGGGCTGTGGATCCGGGAGACGGCTCGGCAGCAATTCGAGGCGCAGGTGGCCACCACCGGTATCGTTGCCGGATTCGAGACCTGCCTCCGTCATCAGGACGGTGGCGAACTCGACAGTCTCATCGCGGCCGAGCGCGTCGCGATTGGAGATGAGGACTTTCTGCTCTGCGTCCTGCAGGACATCACGAATCGCAAGCGGAGCGAGCGCGAACTCTTCGCGTCGATCGAGGCCGTGATGGCGGACACGTCGTGGTTCAGTCGCGGACTGATCGAGAAGCTCGCCAGTCTGCGCCACCCTGGCCGGAGTGGCGAGGATGCCACCCTGAACCTCACGGTTCGCGAGCGTCAGATGCTCGAATTGATCTGCTCAGGCTTCGGTGACGATGCGATCAGCCAACGCCTCGGCTTATCGCGGAACACGGTCCGGAACCACACGGCGGCCCTCTACCGCAAGCTCGGCCTGCACAAGCGGTCGGAAGTGATCGTCTGGGGACGCAACCACGGCTTTCCTTCGGCCCCGACTGGAGCATGACACGGCCCGAGGATGCGTGTCGGCCGGCAAAACCGCTCGAAGAACAGAGCGCCTGAAGTTCAGCGGCGCTTGCCGTCGAAGGTCGGGGCAGCCTCGAGTTGTGCCTTGGTCAGTCGGATCTCGGCCTCCGTCGGCTCCCCGATCGGCACCGTGGCCCGCCCGCGGGAGGTGTCCGTTCGGCTCGTCGATCCCGTCGTGCCGTCGACCGTCCCGCTCCGTCGCTCCTCGACGGCGGCCAGGGCCTGATCACTGGTTCCAGCACCCGGCATCGTCTCGGGTCCGGCCGATCGCGTCGCCTCGGCGGAGGGTGCATTGGCGGGCGTCGCGACCGAGGTCGCGCGCGTCGTCTCGCCGCCGCCCGCGTTCCAGGCCAGAAGGTCGAAGGGGACCGCCACCTGCTTCTCGCCGATGCCGAGGAAGCCGCCGACGTCGATCACGACCGCGCGGACTTTGCCCTCCTCGTCCACCAGCACGTCGTCGATCGACCCGACCCGGACATGGTCCTGCCCGATGACGCGAAGCCCCTTCAGCTTCGTTGCACTGAAGAGACCCGGCGGACGGGCACCGAGAAACGGTGTGCCGGGCGCCTCCTCCGCTGCGGCGGACGCGCCGTGAGCGAATGCCGCGGCCATGATCACGGCCGCGCAGGCAAATCGAACCATCTCGTACTCCAACCGAATCTCCGTTCGCCGGGAGCAACGGCTGGAGGGCGGGAGGGTTCATCGACGGGCGGGGTGCCTCCGTTGCCGCCGATTACTCGGCGGCCTGCCGCTCGACGTAGCCGAGGCGCTCATTCAACTCGCCGATGAGCTTGACGGCCGCCTCCGCAATCACCGTTCCGGGTGGGAAGATCGCCGACGCACCGGCCTCGTAAAGCGCGGCATAATCTGCGGGCGGGATGACGCCTCCGATGACGATCATCACGTCGTCGCGCCCGGCCTCTGCGAGAGCGGACCGCAATTCCGGCACCAGCGTCAGGTGGCCCGCCGCCAGCGAGGAGACACCGACGATGTGGACGTCGTTCTCCACCGCCTGCCGCGCCGCCTCGGCGGGGGTCGCGAAGAGCGGGCCGATATCGACGTCGAAGCCGAGATCGGCGAACGCCGACGCGATCACCTTCTGCCCGCGGTCGTGCCCATCCTGGCCCATCTTCGCGACGAGGATTCGCGGCCGCCGTCCGTCGTTCTCCTCGAAAGCCTCGACGAGCTTGCGGACCTGCTCCACCACCGGCGACATGCCACCCACCTCACGCTTGTAGACACCCGAGATCGAGCGGATCTCCGCCCGATGCCGGCCCCAGGCCTTCTCGAGCGCCTCGGAGATCTCGCCGACCGTGGCCTTGGCGCGCGCGGCGTCGACGGCGAGCGCGAGAAGGTTCTCCGTTCCCTCGGCCGCCTTCGTGAGAGCCGCGAGGCGGGCCTGCACGTCGGCCTCGTCGCGCTCGGAGCGCAGACGCTTGAGCTTGTCGATCTGGAGGGTCCGCACGTTGCCATTGTCGACGCGCAGCAACTCGATCGCGCGCTCGTCGTCCGGCTTGTACTTGTTGACGCCCACGATGGTCTGCCGACCTGAATCGATGCGCGCCTGTGCACGGGCCGCTGCCTCCTCGATCCGAAGCTTGGGGATGCCGGCCTCGATGGCCTTCGCCATGCCGCCGAGTTCGTCCACCTCGCGGATGTGCTCCCAGGCGCGGGCCACGATATCGGCGGTGAGCCGCTCGACGTAGTAGGAGCCGCCCCAGGGATCGACGATGCGGCAGGTGCCGCTCTCCTGCTGGAGGAAGAGCTGCGTGTTGCGGGCGATGCGGGCCGAGAAGTCGGTCGGAAGAGCCAGCGCCTCGTCGAGGGCATTGGTGTGCAGGGATTGCGTCCCCCCCTGCGTGGCCGCCATCGCCTCGATGCAGGTGCGGGTGACGTTGTTGAACACGTCCTGCGCGGTCAGTGACCAGCCCGACGTCTGCGAATGGGTGCGGAGGGGCAGGGACTTGTCCGATTTCGGCTCGAACTCCTTCACGAGCTTCGCCCAGATGAGGCGCGCAGCCCGCATCTTCGCGACTTCCATGAAGAAGTTCGTCGAGATCGCCCAGAAGAAGGACAGGCGCGGCGCGAACTGATCGATCGTGAGCCCCGCCGCGAGGCCGGCCTTGATGTACTCGACGCCGTCGGCGAGCGTGTAGGCGAGTTCGAGATCGTTCGTCGCCCCGGCCTCCTGCATGTGGTAGCCGGAGATCGAGATCGAATTGAACTTCGGCATGTTCGCCGAGGTGTAGGCGAAGATGTCCGAGATGATCCGCATCGATCCTTTGGGGGGATAGATGTACGTGTTGCGGACCATGAACTCCTTCAGGATGTCGTTCTGGATCGTTCCGGCGAGCTTCTGCGGCGGCACGCCCTGTTCTTCCGCGGCAACGATGTAGAGCGCGAGGATCGGCAGCACCGCACCGTTCATCGTCATCGACACGGTCATCTCGTCCAGCGGAATGCCGGAGAAGAGGGTGCGCATGTCGTAGATCGAGTCGATCGCGACGCCCGCCATGCCGACATCGCCCGAGACCCGCGGATGGTCCGAATCGTAACCGCGATGGGTGGCGAGATCGAAGGCCACCGAGAGTCCCTTCTGCCCGGCTGCGAGATTGCGCCGGTAGAAGGCGTTCGAATCCTCGGCCGTGGAGAAGCCGGCATATTGCCGGATCGTCCAAGGCTGGGTGACGTACATCGTCGGATAGGGGCCCCGCAGATAGGGTGCGACGCCCGGATAGGTGTTCAAGAACTCGATGCCGGCGCGATCCTCGGGCCCGTAACGGCCCTTCACCGGAATCCCTTCGGGCGTCATCCACGGCTCGCTCGCCGTAGGCAGCGGAGCCGCAAAGCTCGCTTTGAAGGGAATCGTCGTGAAGTCGGGAATGCGGGACGTCATGCGCTCGCTCGTGCGGGGCTCGAATTGCGGCGCATTATAGGCAAGGCGGGAGGCAGGGCTACTCCTACTCTGGTCGACCTGAGATCCCCTCCCGCCTCCCGATCAGCATCGGCGGTTCAAGGGTTTGCGCCAGCCGCCGCCTCCTTCGGCGCGGCAGCAGCTTCGGTCTCCATCTGCGCTGCGAAAGCCTCGGGAGACTTGTCGATGAAGTTCTGAAGCGTGCGCTCGACCTTCGCGAGGTCCGCACCGCCCGGGCACGGCTTCGCGGCGAGGGCCTCTTTCACGCTCTGCCGGATTTCAGCTTCGACCGGGGCCATTTCGGCCTTCATCGAAGCAAGCTTGGCGTCAAGGTCCATGCGCTGCTTGCCGGTCGAGCGAATGTCGCAGGTCTTCAGCGCCTCCTGCACCATGCTCCCGAAGAAATAGACCGCGATGCGCTCCTTGTTCGGCAGCGCCGGCGAGACCGGGGCCGCGGACGGAGCAGGCTGGGCGGCCGGAACCGCGGCTGCACTCGGCGTTGCGGGCGCGACCGGGAGCGGTACCGCGGCTTGCGTCGTGGCGGCCGGAGGCACGGCTGCCACCTGCGGAGCGGGAGCGGCGGCCGGGGGCGCAGCCGCGATTTGCGGAGCGGGCGCAGGCGCCGGAGCGACTGCGCGCCCGAGATCCGCGGCGACGGACGCTGCCGCATCGCAGCGCTTCAAGGCATCGTAGGCATCCGGCAAGCCGGCCAAATCGAAATCCGCGTCTCCGTCGCTGAAACGCAGGACGATTTTCTTGGCACCGACAAGGTCGGGCAGAATCTTGTCGGGAAAGCTCGTCACCAGGATCGTATCGTCACCCGTCCATTTCGAATCTTTGAGAACCATGCGCTTGTCGAGGAGGAAGGCGACTTCGACCTCCTCCTTCTTGTCCCAGCCCCAGTTCTCGTAGCCGAGGGAGATGACGATCGCCCCTTCCTCGCGCTTCAGCACGATCGCGTTCTCCGCGTCCTCGTCGCTCTTGTCCTTGTAGAGCTTGGCTGCGAGGCAGGCATGGGGGCCTTCGACCGCGAAATCGCGCTCGACCTCCCATTTGCCGATCTTCTCGAAGAGTTTCCGGTTGGCGGCCTCGCCGGGCGCGGCCGCGAGGAACAGGAGCGCCGCGCCGGTGAGGCGCAACGAGAGCGGTCCAAACTTCATGCCATGCCCCCAGAAAGATCGGTCGTTCCCGGCTGTTCCGCCGGCGAATCTGATTTTCAGCCCACGAAACTTCGCACGTCGAGCCGTATCGAAAGATTAAACCCAAGCTGCGCCGTACGGAAAGGGAAAACGAATTGCTCCGCGCGACGCGCGAGGCGTCGCACAGGTTCAGGATCGGCCGGCGGGAGTAACGCGAGCCTCAGTTCGCTGCCCCGCTCGTCTCCGGCGAATCGCCGGAGAACACCGGTGATCGCCGGCGTGAGAGTGAAAGCGGTCGGCGCGAACAGGCAGGGAAGGTGCCGCGGTAGCGGCGCGCAGCGCGCAGAAGTCAGACGCGGCGCCCACGCAACGGCCGCAGCAGGTCGGCCTCGGTGCCGAACTTGGCGATGTAGGCGCTGTTCAACCCGAGGCATTCCCGCGACGCGCAGCTCTCGCGATGAATACACTGGTAGAAGCCGTTGCGCTCGAATTCGCGCCAGAAATCCGGATCGATGTGGAGTTCGGGCTGCCCGTTGGCGAGCGCGTCTCCCAGATCCCCGAGCAGGCACTCGGGAAAGTTCTTCACCTCGACCGCACGGCCGAGCGCTCGTGCCTCTGCTACGGCCTCCCGCAAGTAGGGCAGGACGACGGCGTGCGAGGCGACGAGGTCCTTCTCGTCCCGCTCCGCCATCGGGAAATAGACCCAGAATTCCATCTGCGTCAGGCGCTTCAGGTGCGCGAGCCGCTGCACGATGCCGGGCAGGAGATGGTAGCTGCGCGCCGTGACGACGGTGTTCGTCAGGGTCTCGACCCCGTGCATCGCGTCGAGCGTCTCCAGACCGCGCATCGCCTTCTCGAAGGAGCCGGGCACGAGCGTCAGGGCATCGTGGGTCGCGGCATCGGAGCCAGCGATCGACACGAAGAACTCGTCGACGCCGGCCTCGACGAGCCGTCGGCAGAAGCTCGGCTGGCCGAGATGCATGCCGTGGGTCTGGATGCGCACGTGCTCGAACCCGCTGGCGCGCGCCCGCCGGGCGAGTTCGGGCAGATCCTTGCGTAGGGTGATCTCCGACCCGGTCAGGATCAGGCCGGTCCAGCGCCGCGTCCGCAGATTCTCGGAGAGCACGGCCTCGAAATGGGCGTCGGATTCCGGTGCCAACCAGTCCATCGTGCCCTCGATCATGCAGTGCACGCACTTGAGATTGCAGCGGAACTCCATCGTCAGGGAGACGTAGGCGGCGTGATCGTAGCGTCCCGTCATCGGCCCCCGTGCCTCACAGCAATCCGTAATAGGCGCTCTTGGTCACCCTCGGCGCTCCGTTCACCACGGCGTAGTCGATACCGACGTCGAAGAGCAGATGCGCGAGCCGCCGCCGCTCCTCCCGCAGGAACGCAACCTCCTCCTCCGGATAGTGGAGTCGCTCAAGGGCGACGATCAGGAGGTCGATGTCGACCCGCGAGAAATAGATGCCGTCGCAGAGGCGCTTGTTGGCCACGACCAAGGTGCGGCACGTCATCAGCTCGGGCCAGAGGATCGCGTCGAGATCGAGGCCGGGCTGGTCGAGATGGGCGGAGCAGGCGACCTTGTCACGGATCGCGTCTCGCTCGGTGCGTGCATCGAAGAAGCAGTAGAGGTTGTCGAAGCGCAGATCCGTTTCCGTGACCGCGTAGGACAGGCCCGATGAGACGGTGCTTCCGGGATTGCCGACATAGATGTTGATCTGATCGATCTCGCGCTCGCCCCGCGCCAGCGCTTCGTCGAGATCGAGGGAGAACATGAAGTAGGGCCGGCGGCCGGAATACCGGAGCCGAGAAGGAGCGAGCGGGGCAAGGATCTCGAGGACGCGCTCCACCGAGACGGTGCGCTCCAGCCGCTCATAATCGTAGAAGTAGAATTCCCAGGTCGTGACGTCACCGCGTCGCTTGGCGCCCCAGACGCTGCGCCCCGGCCCCAGACCGGCGCGCAAGGCCTCGCAGATCGCGTAGAGGCGCGGATGCGCACGCGCACAGGCCAATGAATGCCACAGGACGGTCGCCTGCCTCAGCCGCCCGCGGGTCGGCCCGAGCGGTTCGTAATCCCACAGGCAGTAATCGGCGTAGCGGTCGCCCGGCTCGGCGAGCTCGATACGGGCCGGGTCGAGCCTCATCCTGTCCTGTCCCTGGATGTGCGGGAATAGACGGTGAGGAAGGGCCTTCCGTCCCGACCGACTCCGCCCGCGACATGGCCGAGAACGTCCTCGCGGCGTTCAGCGAGCACCGAGGCCGCTTCGGCGCGCGGCACATCGAGATCGACGAAGGCCGTGGCGAGCAGCGACTCGGCCTGTCCGACCGTCAGGTGGCAATCGTACAGGTTCAGGTCGTAGGAGAGCCGCGGCCCCTGTGCCTCGCGGGCCTCCAGGTAGTGCGGCGTGCCGCGCCCGTGCGTTTCGGCCAGACGCAGCAATGCCTGCGCAATACCGACGACACGGGGGCCAGCCTCGCCCCAGCCGGCCTGTCCCGAGCCGATCCGCGACAATCGGCCGGCGATCTCGTCGGCGCTTCGCACCCAGGGCCAGTGATAGAGGGTGACGACAGCCGGACCAGGCCGCTGCAAGTTCCACTTGTAGGCACGGTGGACGAGGATCGGGTCCGCCGCCCCGTTCTCGGCGCTCGCCCAGGCGGCATCGGTGCGCGCGGACCACTCGACGTAGAGTTTGTAGAGGGCGCCCGAGGGGCCGTCCTCGTAGCCGAGATGGACGATGTCGGCATCCGCGACGAGGGCCGCGGCCTCGTCGCGCTCTGCCTCGCCCAAGCCGAGCTTGGCGGCGAGGACGGAGAGCGCAGGGCCCGGCTCGGGCCCGAGTCCGACCTTGTGGACGCTGATCAGGAAACGATCCGTCTGCAGTACGCCGTCGGATGCCTTGACCGACCGCTCGTAGCCGAAGGGCTGGCCCAACGCGGCGACGAGGTCCGCGAGCCGTGCGCCCTCAGGCGTGCGGCGCAGGCTCGCCGGACCGGTGGCGGGGCGCGTGGCCGGCGCGAGCCGGGCGGGGGGGCGAGCTATCTCGGTGGGGCCGTGCAGGCGCTCCATCAGGACGGCGTGTGGCGTCATCGCGCCCGCGATCTGATCCGCCTGCGCGCGGATGCCGGCGAGGAAGTTGCCGAGCCCGCGCGGGCCGGCGAGATCGACCGGTGCGAAGGGGCGTCGCGGCAGCAGATCGGCGCCGGCGAGGAGATGGTAATGGTCCGTCTCGTCGAAGAGCTGTGCCTCCGGCAGGGCGATCCGGCCGCCGATCTCGTAGAGATCAAGGCGGTCGGCCAGGGCGTCAGGCAGGAAACCGGCGCGCAGGGCCGCCCAGACCGGCTCCGGACGGCGGCCGAGCGCACAGTGCAGGGCGAGTGCGCCCTCCGTCTCGTCGGCGAGCGCCGCCATCCGCGCGCCGTAGGCCCGTCTCAGCACCGGCGTTCCCTCCCCACGTGGCAGGTGCTCCACGAACGCCTCGAGCGCGGAGACGATGAGGTCGGTTTCGAGACCGGCAAGCGGCCCTATCTCGCGTGCCGCGGCGCCGATCGCGACGACGTTGGCGAGCCATGGCGTCCGGCGGCGACCGATGCGTAGGGGGCGATGACCGATGGCGGTGGCAGGATCCGCGCCGGTCCACCCGCGCAGGGCCGCCTCGGCGGCCTCCGGCGTGCTCAGGGTGGCACTGTAGGCGAGCGACGCCTCGGTGCGACCCGCGACGGGCACTCGCGCCATCCAGCCCTCGGCCGATCCGGCATAGGTCGTGAAGGGCGGCCGTTCGGGATCGGGCGGCAGCGCGAGGCTCGCGACCCGATCACAGGCTCCCGCGAGGCCATCGATCCAGGGCTCTCCGAGGGTCTCGCCGATCAGGAAGGCCGCGGCGCCGGTGGCGTCGATGAAGAGGTCGCCGGAGACCGTGCCTCCACCGTCGATCGAGAGGCTCGCGACATCCCCGAGGAGGCCGAGCTCGGCCGACTGGACGCGTCCCGTCACCACCCGTACGCCCTCGGAGAGAGCGACCTCCCGGAAGAAGCGGACGAGACCCGCGCGATCGAGGTGGTAGCCGTAGCTTCCGGCCTCCATCGCCGTCGAGCTGCCGGCCTCGCTCATCGGCCCGCGCCCGGCAGCCGCCATTCGGGCCTGCGGCGCGTAGTCCGCGTAGGCGCCCGCGTCTCCGGCCTCCAAGCCCTGTTTCAGCCAGAAATGGAACAGGTCGAGCCCATCCACCCGTGGTCCGCACTCGCCGAAGGGGTGCCAATGCCCGCGGCCCACCTCGAACCAGTCCTCGAACCGGCTCGCAAGGCGAAACGTCGCTCCGCAGCGACGCATGAACACGGTCTCGTCGATGGAGAAGCCGCGCAGGAAACGGGTGAGGCCGGGCCGGGTGGCGAGGACGCCCGTGGCCGACACGCTAGAGGGAGCCACAAGCGTCACCGGCCCGCCGAGCCGGCGCAGGACGCGGCGGAGATAGGCCGCGGCGATCCAGCCCGCGAGGCCACCCCCCACCACGACGACGCGGGGCGCTGGGGTCTCGGGCTGCGGTCGCATCATTCCGAAGTCTCGCTCGTTGCATCGGGCACGGCGCGCATCAGGGCGGAGAGCGCCTCATCGCGGAGGGCGGCGAGAGGCGCTGCCGGCAGGACGAGGTCGGCACCCGGGCGCACGCGCTGCCGCTGGATCGCGTAGGTCGGGCGCAAGAGGTCCTCGTAATGGCCGAGATAGGTGTCGATGTGGGAGAGGAGGGACGCACCTGCGCGCAGGTCGCCCCGTGCCTCCGCGGTGAAGCTGCGCACCTTGCGCGCCAGGGCCACGTCGAGGGGCACGTCGAGCCAGATCAGATAGTCGATCAGGAGGCCGCTATCCTGATGCGCACGACCGAGCAGAGTGTCGAACACGATGGCACGGGGACCCGCGCGGGAGACGCGCATCGTCCCGCCGCGTGCACGGTCGGCCACGGCCCGGCCCTGCTTGAGCGCTGCCAGGTCGGCTGCGAGCCCCGGCAGCGGCACCTCCGCGATGGGCGCGCCGCGCCCCAGCCAGACCGCCACCCGCTCCGGTGGCCAGATCGTGATCTGCTCGTAGGAATCGTAATCGAGGATCGGCGCGCCGCCGAGATCGCGTGCAAGCGCTTTGGCGAGCGTGGTCTTGCCGCTGCCGGGCGCCCCGGAAATGGCGATGACGAATGCCGGCCCGTTTGCAGTCAAGGTCAAGGCTTGGTCGCCTCGATGAGGTGGAAGGCCGTCTCGAGTTCGACGCTGGCGACGGCGATGCGCCCGAAGCCGACGCCCCGCAGGGCCGATCGATAGAAGTCGGCCGGACGGAAGAACGGCTCAAAGACGAGGTTGGCCGAGGCCGCGAAATCGGACTCTGTGCTCCGGAGAGACATCGGCGCGCGCTCGAAGATGACGAGGCGGCCTCCCGGTACGAGGGCCGCGTGAGCGCGAGCGAGCAACGCGCGCGCTTCGGTCTCGGGCCAGTCATGCAGCACCGACTTGAACGTCACGAGATCCTGCCCCTCCGGCAGCGGGTCGCGGCGCATGTCACAGGGATGGAAGGCGACGCGCTCCCCCTCGGGTCGGCCCGCGAGGTTCTCCCGGCCGAGCACGCAGACTACGGGCAGATCGGCCACGGTCGCGCGGAGGTCTGGGGCGCGGGCGCAGGCTTGGGCGGCAAATTCGCCGCTGTTGCCGCCGAGATCGAGCATGCGACGGTGCCGCGCCAGATCGAGGCGATCCAGGCAGGGCCCGGCCTCGTAACGGGTCAGGCAGGTCGTGTAGGAAACCCAGCGCCGGGTTGCGACGAGATTGTCCTCCGTCACCTCGAAGCAGCGGTCGTACCGGAACAGCTCGAAGGTCCGCGAGCGCTCCATGAAGGCCGGCAGGTCGGCGATGAATTCCGGGAAGAGGGTGTTCAGATCGTCCGCGGCCGCCGTCGCGAAGGCGAGCTTTGCCTCGATCAGGTCGCGGGCCGGCAGAACGGCTCGGAACGCCGGCGAGAGATTGATCGAACCCGCGGAACCGTCGGAGAGGACGCCGCTCGCGACGAGAAGACCAACGAGGACGTCGAGCCTCTCCGGCGGCAGGCGCAGCGCCGCAGCGAGCTCGCCAGCCGGCATCGGGCGCGTGGCGAGCCGATCGACGAGACCGCGCTCCAGAGCAAAGGCCAGGGCTCGGGCGGCGATGTGGTGTTTGAGGAAGGTGTCGATGCGGGGGAAGGCGGGGCTCGGGCCCGGCGCGGGCCGGCTCAGCGCGGGCATCGGCCGGGATCTCGGCTGCTGGCCGGGCCGGGACCCGGGCGAGAGCCGGGGCCGGCAGGGGCGGGCGTGAGACGCTTGATCAACACCAAATCCCCCCGCCGCCCGACCGCGCCACATTCCAATCC
>NZ_SMNT01000094.1 GCF_004348265.1 Methylobacterium segetis | reverse complement strand
TCGGCGCCTCGCGCACGCCCGTCCGCGAGGCCCTGCGCCAGCTTGCGGTGAGCGGCCTCGTCGAGGTGCGCCCGCGCCGGGGCGTCGTCGTGACCCGGATGACGCCCGAGCGCATCATGGACATGTTCGAGACGACCGCCGAGGTGGAGGCGATGTGCGTGCGGCTCGCCACCTACCGGATGACGCCCCTGGAGCGGAGCCATCTCCTCGACCTGCACGAGAGCGCGGGCGCGCTCGTCGAGGCGGGCGATGTCGACGCCTACGACGCCCTCAACCGGGCCTTCCACGAGGCGCTCTACCGGGCGACCCACAACGCCTTCATGGCCGAGCAGGCGCTCGCGATCCGCACGCGGCTGGCGGCCTTCCGCCGGACGCAGCTGCGCCAGGGCGAGCGCATCCAGCGCTCGCGAGCCGAGCACGGCGAGATCCTGGCGGCGATCGCGGAGGGCGACGGCGAGGCCGCGGCCCGCCGGATGCGCGCCCACATGCTCAACGCCGCGAGCGCGCTCGGGCGCTACGTCGCCGGGCACACGGGGATTAGAGTTGTCAGCGGTCAGGTAGCGACGGCCAAGTCGTCCTCGTAGCCTGCTGCTGCGGGATAGTTGCGGCACTCCTGCGAAGTGAAACGGGTGTAAGCCCTCTATATTGCGGCCCAGAGATCTGAGATCGTCGGGCTGCCGCACTGCGCAACACCGCCCTGAGCTTCGTGAAGGCCTGCTCGATCGGATTGAGATAAGGGCTGTAGGACGGGAGGTACTGATCGCCGGTCCTCCGCGTCCTGCGTCACCCTACCCAGTCTGAGCCCGGATACCGTCCGCTTGCCCGCAGCCTGAGCCCCAAAGCGGACAGGCAGCTATCGGCCACCTTCGGTCATCTGAGTCTGCGAGATCAGGAACCCAGAAGCGGACGCTGAAGGTCAGCCGCGATGTGATGGCCGCTCAAATCACGAAGTACGAGGTGCCCGATAGACCAGCGCATCGCTGCGAAGGGCGAGGGTGGCGTCACGAGGGGCTGAAGGTCCCGCAGAAGCACCGGTCACGCAGCCGCCTGTGGCTCAACGACGGCTCGGGCAAACGGCTGCGGCCGCAGCATCGCAACCACGTCTGGAGCTTCGATTTCGTGCAGGCGCAGACCCATGATGCCGGACGCGACGATCCAGATCTGGTTCGTGGACGAGTGCGGGGCGACCCTGTTCCGCCTGCGCTGGGGTTAACATAGGACATATTCTCGCCAAGGTTGGCGGCGATTTGCCGACCCGCATTCCAAATAACAAAAGCCAACAACAAATAAAGAGGAATGCAGACCTAAGAATTTTATCAAGGAATGATTTGTAATAATGGCTACAGCTACTCCCACCGGTCTTGAGTCGTACTTCCTGTCCCTTGTCAATCAGACCCGCGCCAGCGCCGGCAAGACTGCGCTCAGCTTCGATGGCGAGCTTCTGAACGCCGCTGATTCCCACAGTCAGTGGATGGACCAGACCGACACATTTTCCCACACGGGCGTGAACGGCTCCTCGGCCGGTGATCGCGAGACCAGCGCCGGTTACGGCTGGACATCGTGGGGTGAGAACATTGCCTGGGTCACCGGCACCCTCAACGAAGCGACCGTCCAGCAGTTGCACCAGAATCTGGTCAACTCGCCCGGTCACTACGCGAACATCGTCGGTAATTTCTCAGAGGTCGGCATTGGTCTCCAGCAGGGCACGCTCAACGGCCGCAGCGTCGTGTTCGTGACCCAGGATTTCGGCGTCCCGAACGCTACCGAGCGGGCCGAGGCGAACGACGTGGGGGGCTCCCTCGTCACGCCGACGCCTGCTCCGGTTCCGACCCCAACGCCGGCGCCAGCTCCGACACCGGTTTCGACCGCCCCCATCCCGGACGTGGGGAAGACGCTCGTCGGGACCAGCGCGGCCGAAACCCTCAAGGGCGGCGCGGGCAACGACACGATCAACGGCAACGGCGGCTACGACACCCTGTTCGGTGGGGCCGGCAAGGACACGTTTGTGTTCGACACGGTCAAGGAAGCCCACGGCCAGACGGTCGCGGACTTCGCGCACGGGACGGACAAGCTGGATCTGCACCTGATCGACGCCAACACCCGCACCTCGGGCGACCAGGGCTTCACCTTCATCGGTGACCAGGGCTTTCACCACAAGGCGGGCGAGCTCCGGGAGTACGATTCCGGCGGCCACACCTACCTCGTGGGAGACGTGAACGGCGACGTCTACGCAGACTTCGCGATCAAGGCGTCAGGCCTGCACAGCTTCACGGCTGGGGATTTCATCCTCTAAGGACGAGATTCCGCGCCTCGGGGTGGCTTAGTGCTAGAAGCGCTTGACTACTTCGAGGTGCGCGACTGCGGGAGCTTGGGCGAGCCCAGGCAGTAGGCAAGGGCGACCGTAAGGATCAGGCCCCGGGCCAATCGCACGCACTCGCGCGATCAAGGCCACCTCGCGGTCGACCGCGGCGCCCCCTGTCCCGCGGCCGCAAATGCAACGCGTGCTCGCTGGATCTCGGCGTGGTGCGTTTACCGCCTTGGAGCAGACGTTCGGATCTGAACCGCGGAAGGCCCGACAGGGGTCACTTTAAGGCATCTACCTGTGCAGCGCTGAATGTTCGCTTCCCCATACCTGTGGCCCCGCACGACACGAGGCCGGGGACCATCACCCCCTGCCCTACCGTCCCGATACCGATACCGGCGCTTTGGCAGCCGCCCCATGAGTGCGCCGCTTGAGCGCCAGAGGACGAACTTCGTCCGCCGCTCATCACAACGCCACGCCGCGCGACTACCCGACCGCACACATCAGGCAATTCTTGCAAAATCGAGCAGGGCCAAGTGTTTGAAACTTGGGCACACTCAACCCAATCCTTCTGCTCACATGCCGGCTACTTTGCCACCAACGACCTGTAGCTGACCCCCCAGCAGAAAGCGCCTTCTTCCGCGGGTTCGTCGATGATGAACACGCACCCGAATGGCCGAGACGCGCCACAAGGAGCCGCGACCGGATGTTGCCGGAGGAAGCGGCACCGTTCGCTGAACGGAAGCTGCGCGTCGGCTTCAGAGCGGGTTCAACGCGGTCAGACGAGACTGCGTGCATCCTCGAACCTCAAAGGTTGTCCGATGAAGCTCCGCGTCACAGGTCTAGTCGTCGCCGCCCTCGTGCTCCTCCCCGGCGCGGCGTCCGCACAGAGGTACGAGCATGGACCCCGGCACCACCATCATGACGACAGGGACCACTACCGCCACCATGGCCATAGCTACGAGTATAGCTATGGCCACGAACGCCGCCACCATCACGGCTACGACCGCCTCGTCCACTCCAACCGGGGCCACCACCATCACCGTTACGGGTACTGACCCACCGCGGGGGACCGCCGGGACGGTCCGATTGGTCCCGGTGGTTGCGCGCCCTTGACCTTCCCACCGTGGGCAGCAGCACCGTGTCGTCCATCGACCTTCCGCACGACCCAGAAAACTGGCATCGTCGCTTCGTGACGTTCTGGCTCGCCCTCCGGCGGCTGCTCCCGCTTCTGGCGGTCCTCAGCCTCGCCTTGACGCCGGTGACCGCCTGCGCGGCTGCCGCGGGCATGCACGCGTCCATGACTGCGCAGGCGCACGGCTCGCACGGGGCGATGCCCGCCATGGACCACGCAGCCATGGACAGAGGCGGTATGGACATGGACGACATGCCCTGCTGCCCGCCGGACAAGCCGGACTGCACCAATGCGGGTTGCCCGTTGATGGCGCTCTGCCTCGCCAGCGTCGCCTCGCTCCTGCCGAGCGCGATCCTCGTTCCGGCGCCCGTCGCGACGCATGCCGCGCCGGCCTGGCCTCACGCCACGTCCTTCGCCAGCCTGCACGGACCACCGCTACCAGAGCCTCCCCGAACCTGAACCCGATGCCGCCGGCGCGTGCGCCGGCACATTGACGCGCGCCCGCGCGTGGCCATCCATCGCGTTCAGGAGACAAAACCCGTGACCAAGAACCCCTTCGCGCGCGCCGTGCCGGCCGCGCTGCTCGGCGCCGCCCTGTCGGCGTCGGCGTTTGCCCTGCCCGCTCTGGCGGACGTCAAGGACTACCGCTTCGAGCTCGTGCAGCAGGAAGCGAAGGTCGGCGAGGCCATCATCGCCGTCCGGCTCGTCGACCAGCGGAGCGGCAAGCCCGTGCCCGACGCCGTAGTCTTCGCCAAGCGCCTCGACATGGCCCCCGACGCGATGGAGGAGATGGCCACGAAGGTCGAGCAGGTCCCCTCGACCGAGCCCGGCGTCTACCGCTTCAAGGCCAAGCTCTCGATGCAGGGCCGCTGGCGCCTCTCGCTGGCCGCCAAGGTCCACGGCGAGACCGGCACGGTCGAGGACAAGCTGGTCCTTCAGGCCGCGAAATGACCCGCCCGGCATGGATCGCCGGGACCCTCGCCGCGCTCGCGGCGGGGGGGCTCGGCTATTGGACGGGACGGCAGGACGGCCCCGTTCCGGCCTTCGTCGAGTGGGCGAGGTCCGGGTACGTGCCGGCGCTCGTGGAGCGGGCCCGCCACGGCGTCGCCCGCCTGCTGCCCGCCGCGCAAGCGCCAGCCCTGCCCAAGCCCGCGTTCGGACCGGTGGTCTACTACCGGGACCCGGACGGGAAGCCCGTCTACTCGGCGTCGCCGACGGTGACGGCGGACGGCCGGGAGTTCCGGGCGGTCCGAGCCAGCGAGGACGTGCGCTTCGACGACGGGGACGGCGAGGCCATCCCCGCCGACATGGCCGGGCACGGTACGGAGCCGGGCGAGGCGGCCAAGCCCGGCCGCGACGCCCGGCGCATCCTCTACTACCGGAACCCGATGGGCTTGGCCGACACCTCGCCGGTGCCGAAGAAGGACTCGATGGGGATGGACTACATCCCCGTCTACGCGGGCGAGGACGAGGGCGGCGTCGTGAAGATGTCGCCGGGCAAGGTGCAGCGCACGGGGGTGCGGACCGAGGTCGCGGAGCGCCGCGTCCTGTCGGTGCCGGTGCGGGCGCCGGGCAGCGTCGAGGAGGACGAGCGCCGCATCTCCGTCATCGCCATGC
The DNA here is from genome assembly GCF_004348265.1 of Methylobacterium segetis. GTDB lineage: Bacteria > Pseudomonadota > Alphaproteobacteria > Rhizobiales > Beijerinckiaceae > Methylobacterium > Methylobacterium segetis. The sequence goes on along the minus strand of NZ_SMNT01000094.1, from coordinate 12,636 downwards.
GCACGGACGCCTTCATCGAGAAGGTCGAGCCGGTGACGACGGGCGACCACGTCCACAAGGGTCAGCCGCTGCTGCGCCTGTTCGCGCCCGAGATCAACGCGGTCGCGGCCCAGTACCTGACCTCCATCGGCTACGAGGGCGGCCGGCGGCGCCTGGAGAACCTCGCCATCCCGCCCGAGGTCATCGACGAGATCGAGCGCACCCATAGGGTGCCGCCCTCCATCACCTGGTCCTCGCCGCGGGACGGCGTCGTGGTCGAGCGAAACGTCTCGGACGGGATGAAGGCCAAGTCCGGCGACGTTCTGTTCCGCATCGTCGACCACGCGCGCGTCTGGGTGCTGGCCGACGTGCCGGAGCGCGACCTCGCCGGGGTGGCGGAGGGGCAGAAGGCGACGGTGCGGGTCCGGGCCTTTCCCGACCGGACCTTCTCCGGGACCGTGACGCGGATCTACCCGCACCTGATGGCGGAGACCCGGACCGCCCGGCTGCGCATCGAGTTACCCAACCCCGACGGGGCGCTGCGCCCGTCGATGTACGCCGACGTCGAGATCGCGACGGGCGACGGCAAGCCGGTGGTGGCGGTACCGGACGACGCCGTCATCGACACGGGCGAACGCTAGGTCGTGCTACTCGACCGCGGCGAGGGGCGCTTCGAGCCTACGGCAGTGAAGGTCGGCCTCCGCCGCCGGGGCTACGTCGAGATCCGCGAGGGCGTATCGGCCGGCGACCGGGTGGTCACCGCGGCGAACTTCCTGATCGACGCCGAGAGCAACCTGAAGGCGGCGCTGCAGGGGATGACCGCGCCCAAGGACGACCGGCAGACGGCGAGCGCGGGAGGTGCGCCGTGATCGCGCGCCTCATCGGCTGGTCGGCCCGCAACCTCGTCCTGGTGCTGATCGGGACCGTGTTCGCGGTCGCGAGCGGCGTCCTGGCGCTGCGGACCCTGCCGCTCGACGCCATCCCGGACCTCTCGGACGTGCAGGCCATCGTCTACACCGAGTACCCGGGCCAGGCCCCGCAAGTCGTCGAGGATCAGGTCACCTACCCGCTGACCACCGCCATGCTGACGGTGCCGAAGGCAAAGGTGGTGCGTGGCTTCTCGTTCTTCGGGGTGTCGTTCGTCTATGTCATCTTCGAGGACGGCACCGACCCGTACTGGGGCCGCTCCCGCGTGCTGGAGTACCTCAGCGGCGCGGCGAGCCGCCTGCCGGCCGGAGTGACGCCGACGCTTGGCCCCGACGCGACGGGCGTGGGCTGGGTCTACCAATACGTCGTCGTCGCCAAGGAGAGGTCGCTCGCCGAGCTTCGCTCGCTGCAGGACTGGGTCGTCCGCTTCGGGGCCTCGCGGGCCGAGGGCGTGGCCGAGGTGGCCGGCGTCGGCGGCTTCGTCAAGCAGTACAACGTCGTCGCCGACCCGAACCGCCTGCGCGCGCAGGGCATCTCGCTCAACAAGCTCCGGGACGCCATCCGCGCGAGCAACGCCGATGTCGGCGGCCGCACGGTCGAGCTCTCCGAATTCGAGTTCATGGTACGCGGCCGCGGCTACATCCGGACCGTCGCCGACATCGAGAACATCGTGCTGAAGACCTCAGGCGGCACGCCGCTGCGGGTCCGGGACGTCGCCCGGGTCGAGGTCGGCCCGGACGAGCGGCGCGGCATCACCGAGATGAACGGCACGGGCGAGGTCGCCGGCGGCATCGTTTTGCAGCGCTTCGGCGCGAACGCGCTCAACGTCATCGAAGGCGTGAAGGCGAAGCTCGCGGAGGTCGCCAAAAGCCTGCCCGCCGGCACCGAGATCCTGCCGGTCTACGACCGCTCGCACCTCATCGACGCGGCCATCGAGACCCTGCGGCACACGCTGGTCGAGGAGAGCGTCGTCGTCTCTCTCGTCTGCATCGTCTTCCTGCTGCACGTGCGCAGCGCGCTGGTGGCCATCCTGATGCTGCCGGTCGGCATCCTGATGGCCTTCGCGGGCATGAAGGCGCTCGGAATCGGCGCCAACATCATGAGCCTGGGCGGCATCGCCATCGCGGTCGGCGCCATGGTCGACGCCGCCATCGTCATGATCGAGAACGCCCACAAGCACCTGGAGCGGGCGCCGCCGGACAAACCGCGGGTCGAGGTCCTGGTCGAGGCGGCAAGCGAGGTTGGGCCCTCGCTGTTCTTCTCGCTCCTCGTGATCACGGTGAGCTTCCTGCCAATCTTCACCCTGGAGAGCCAGGAGGGCCGGCTGTTCGGGCCGCTCGCTTACACCAAGACTTTCGCGATGGCGGCGGCAGCGCTCCTGTCGGTGACCCTGGTGCCTGCCCTGATGGTGCTGTTCGTGCGCGGGCGGATCGTCCCCGAGCACCGCAACCCGCTGAACCGGCTCCTCATCTGGGTCTACCGACCGCTTATCGCCGGCGTGCTGCGGGCCCGGGGGCTCACCATTCTGCTCGCCGTGGGCGTGCTGGCCGCAACCGCATGGCCGGCCCGGCAGCTCGGCTCAGAGTTCATGCCGGAGCTCGACGAGGGTACCCTGCTCTACATGCCGACAACCCTGCCGGGCATCTCGGTGACCAAGGCGGGCGAACTCCTCGCTACTCAGGACCGCATCATCAAGAGCTTCCCCGAGGTGACCTCCGTCTACGGCAAGGCGGGCCGCGCCAACACGGCGACCGACCCGGCCCCGATGGAGATGTTCGAGACGGTCATCGCGTTGAAGCCGAGAGCGGATTGGCGTCCGGGCGTGACGCTCGCGAGCCTCAAAGCCGAGATGGACGCGGCCCTGCAGTTCCCGGGCGTGTCGAATGCCTGGACGCAGCCGATCCGCGCCCGCATCGACATGCTCTCGACCGGCATCCGCACGCCGGTGGGCGTAAAGGTGCTGGGCAGCGACCTCCGGGAGATGGAGGGGGTCGCCCGTCAGGTCGAGGCCGTCGTCCGCAACGTGCCGGGCACATCGAGCGCCTACGCCGAGCGGGTCATCGGCGGCTACTTCCTCGACATCGCGCCCGACCGCGAGGCGCTTGGGCGCTACGGCCTCATGGTCGGCGACGTGCAGGATGTGGTCGCGACCGCCCTCGGTGGGCAAAGCGTGACGAACACGGTCGAGGGCCGCGAGCGCTACACCGTCAACGTCCGCTACCCGCGGGCCTTCCGCTCGGACCCGCGAGCCATCGCGAACGAGGTCCAAGTCCCGCTGCCGACAGGCGGCACGGTGCCGCTCGGCGAGGTGGCGAAGGTCGAACTCACGCGCGGGCCGACCTCGATCCGCACCGAGAACGGGCAGCTCGCGGTCTACCTGTTCGTCGACATCGCCAGACGGGACCTGGGCGGCTACGTGGCCGAGGCGCGCAAGGCGGTGGCTGACGCCGTGAAGCTGCCGCTGGGCACGAGCCTGCAGTGGAGTGGGCAGTACGAATATCTGGAGCGGGCGGAGGCGCGGCTGAAGATCGTGGTGCCGCTCACTCTGCTCGTCGTCTTCCTGCTCCTCTATCTGAACTTCCGGCGCCTGACCGAGACGCTCATCGTCATGCTGTCGCTTCCCTTCGCCCTGGTCGGGGGCGTCTGGCTGATGTGGTGGCTCGGCTTCAACCTGTCGGTCGCGGTGGCGGTTGGCTTCATCGCGCTCGCCGGGGTGGCCGCCGAGACCGGCGTGATCATGCTGGTCTACCTCGACCATGCGCTGGACGAGGTTCGCGCCGAGTGCGGGCGCGAGGGGCGCCCGATCACGCGCGAGGACCTGCGGCGAGCCATCATGGTCGGCGCGGTCGAGCGGGTGCGGCCTAAGATGATGACGGTGGTCGCCATCATGGCGGGCCTTCTGCCCATCCTCTGGAGCACCGGCTCGGGCTCCGAAGTCATGCAGCGCATCGCGGTGCCGATGATCGGCGGGATGATGTCCTCGACGGTGCTGACGCTGGTCGTGATCCCGGCAGTCTACGCCCTGGTGAAGGGCCGCGGGTTGCCTTCGGCGGACAAGGTCGCCCGCGAGGCGACAGACGGAAACGTGAGGCTGCCGCAGGCGGCCGAGTGAGGTCGAACGGGAGATGACGATGAGGAGCGATATGATGCCGTCCCGGCGTGCCGTGCTCGCGGGCTTGGCGGCGGGGCTGGCGCTCGGACGGGGTGCCCTGGCAGAGGGATTGCCTACGGTCGCGGTGACCAAGGACCCGACCTGCGGCTGCTGCGAGAAGTGGGTCGCGCACCTGCGCGAAGCCGACTTCGCCGTCACGGTGACCGAGGGCCCGGTCAACCCGGTGAAGGTGCGCCTCGGCGTGCCGCGGGACCTCGCCTCCTGTCACACCGCCCAGGTCGGCGGCTACGCGATCGAAGGGCACGTGCCGGCCGGGGCGATCAGGCGGCTTCTGGCCGAGAAGCCCCAGAGTACGGGGCTGGCGGTCCCCGGCATGCCGGCCGGCTCGCCAGGCATGGAGGTCGACGGCATGGAGCCGGCCACCTACGACGTCGTCCTGTTCGGGCCGGAGGGCCGGACCACCTTCGCGCGCTATCGAGGCGGCGAACCGGTCTGACCGAATCTCGCCTAGTCACCCGACAGGACGGACCTTTCGGGCTTCACATGCAGGGGCCTCTCGTCAGGAACGTCTCGACGTCCAGCGGACGCGTGCTTGGGCCAGCCTTCGCATCGTGGTTGCGGCCAGGGCATCGGGCGCCTCGTCGGGGATGGGGAACACCGAGCTCGCGTTGATCTCGCAGAGCACGTGGGTGTCCTCGCCGGCAGTATCCTTCGGCCCCAGCAGGAAGTCGGCGTCCCAGATGACCGGCAGGTCGTCCGGCTTCAACCCGAGAAGAGCCGTCATCTGCGGGATCCAGTCCGCTTCCATCAGACCGCGAAGACGCTGGAAGCGCTCGTCGTCCGGCCCCGAATAGAGGCGCGGCGGCGCCCTCCCGTGCTCGGGCGGCGCGAGGGCCGTGACATACTGGGCACCGAAGCCCACGACGCGCGTGCCGCTGACGTAGCAGCGGACCATCCCCTCCAGATGGCGCGCCTGGAAGGGCTGGTCGACGAGGGTGCCGCCCGCCGCGAAGTCGGAGGCGCGCTCGGCCAGGAACGCGTCGAGTGGCACGGTGCGCAGGCTCCTGTCCCGCGCCTCCTGCACAAGGACGTCCGCGCCCGTCCCGCGCTCGACCTTCCACACCCCGATGCCGCCGTTGCCGCGGCTCCGCTTCAACACCCGCGGCTCCTTGAACACGCGGCTAGGGAATTCGGCCGCGAGGGCTGCATGGCTCCGGTAGAGGTATGTCTCCGATCCCCAGCCCATCTCCCGGGTCCGGTACAGCACCTCCTTGGTGCCCATCCGGTCGATGACGTCGGGATGTGCGCTGACGAGGATGCCAGCCTCCGCGACCTCCCGCAGCACCGCGTCCAGGGCAGCACGGCCCGCGCCGGTCTCCTCCGTCACCGGGTTCACCCAGACCAGCACCGCGTCCATCACCATGAGTTGGGCCCGGAGGAGGTCTGCCTGCCCTTCGACCCAGACGGCGGGCTCGGCGGCGATGCCGTGCCGCCCCAGGGCGGCGAACACCGCCACGAACCGGCTGCTCTCGGGGCGTGCCTCGACCCGCGCCTGCGCATCGCCTCGCCAGACGACGGCAACCTTGAAGGGAGGAGAGCTCGGGCCGTGCATCCGTGTCAGCCTTTCGCGACCTTCATCTGGTCGAGCGCCTCGCGCAGGCCCTTGGCCAGCTTAGCCGCGTCGTCATTCGCCCAGAAGTGCCTTCGGCCAGCATGTAGGCCAGGGTGAGCGCCATCGCCCCGGCAAGACGGCTCCCGTTCCTCGCCGCCGAGCCCGACGAGATGCCGCCGCCGTGCGAGTGTCCCATGAATGATCTTCGGCGTCGTGGGTGACACGCGCCGTGGATCGCTCAGGCGAAGCGGATGCCGGAGTGCTTCGCCTTGTGGTCGGGCTCGACGTGGATGCTCACGACGGCAGCTTCGACGGCTGCGCGGAGTGCCGCCTCGAGCCGGTCGCAGATCTCATGGGCCTGCTCGACGGTCATCGCGCCAGTGACCTGACCGGCTGGCTTTGGACCGAGCTGATTGCGAGGATCAGCCAGGACTTGCGGCCAAGTCAGGCCGGCAGCTATGCGCCCATTATGGGTCGTTCGAAATATCCGAGCGGCCTGCACAAAGCGGACATCGAAAAGCTCAAGCGGGGGTAAGGCTAGCGTCAATTGTTCGACCTCCAGCTCTGTCAGCTAGCCCGTCGTCGGCAGCGAGAAGTGTGCCGGCGTCGGCGTGCACCCGCTGCCCAGATGCGATCCAGCCTGACCTACAGCAGGGTCGTCCGCTGCCGTCTATGATAGACGAAGCCGGAAATGCGCTGGTCATCCAGCGTTGAGCACGTCCATGGAGAGTTGCAGTGGCGCGTCTGGACCTCGGCACGAAGCGAATTTGCCCGACGACGGGCAAGAAGTTCTACGACCTCAACAAGAGCCCCGTGATCTCGCCCTACTCGGGTGAGGTCGTCCCAACCTCCGTGTTAACGTCCTTCGCCAGGGGAGGCACGCCCGTGGTGGCGCGCAAAGAGGCGCCGGTCGACGATGAGGAGGAGACGGACGGGCCAGAACTCGTGTCGCTGGATGAAGTCGAAGCCGAGGAGGCCGACAAAGATACGGACACCGATGCTGAGGGCGATGACGCCCTGGAGGTCGATGACGATGGCGACAGGGTCGAAGACGACACCCTCGTGGTCGACGAGGACGACGAGGACACCAGCGACCTGATCGAGGTCAACGACGACGATGACGACCAGTAGCCGCGCTCAAGCTCATCGCCGGAGCATCCGAACACCAATCTCGAAAGCGGTCTCGGCGTCCGGTTGATCGGTTCGCAGGGCGCGCCATGAACAGGGCCGATCGCACCGCTATGCGACGCGACGGCTTTTTGGCCTCGGCGTTGATCATGGTCGCGGGCGCGGAGGCGTGAGCTGCTACGATCGCGGCCAGATCGAGGATGTGGTCTGACCCGATCGGATGAGCCTGCGTAGTCGGTTCAGGGAGGTAGACGTCGACGGCAGCGCCGACGGGCTCGATCGCGATGCGCTCGGTGGTCACGAGATCCGAGTGCGTAGCATCGTCAGACATCCGCGACGTTCTACACCCTGCGCTGCAAGCTGCAACAACGTGACATTGAGGACCGGACCATCATCAAGGAACCTCGTGAACGAGGCGGTCACCGCCTAACGCAACCACGAACTAACGCTGCTCTCGTTCAGGGGCGGTCATGCGGTCCGTGTACAACCTGTTATTCAGTCTTGGAGATCGAGGCGCTCGCCAAGCCCGCGGGGATCCTGTGCCGCCACAACACCGGCACGGCGTGCGGGATCTACCTTGAGCGCCCGGAGGCATGCGCCCGCTGGCACTGCCTGTGGCGAAAGATCGGGGCCCTGCCCGACGAACTCAGGCCGGATCGGTCGGGCGTGGTGTTCTCGCTGGAGAGCCGGCCACCTATCGCAGAGGCGCCCGACGAGGCCTGCATTGTTGGTCGCGCCGTGGACGGAGTGCATGCCTTCGACCGATGGGAGGTGGCCGAGGCGTTCGCCATGTTCGTTCGCGAGGGGTCGTTGCCGGTGTGGAAGGCATCTGACCGAGATGCCACCATGTTGAACCGCGACCCGAAGACCCCAGCGCGGCGCCATCGAAGGCCAGCGGTGCCGAGGAGGCCACCGAATTCACCGGGGTGAGCCGATGCTCAACTTGGATCGCGTAGATGACGGCAGGCCGATCCGGCCAGCCGAAGCGGCCTGACGAGAACTCGCTGCTACCCCGTCGAAGGAAAGCTCAGGCGCTCTTCAAGTTGGCGGCGCTTTCCTTGCCGCTGCGCCGGTCGGCCTCGACGTCGTAGGAGATCTTTTGCCCCTCGATGAGGTTGCGCATCCCAGCGCGCTCGACGGCGGAGATATGGACGAAGACGTCCTTGCCGCCGTCGTCGGGCTGGATGAAGCCGAAGCCCTTGGTCTCGTTGAACCACTTCACGGTGCCGGTAGCCATAGCGGTAACCTTGTCGCCGGCTCGCCAACGCGGCGTGCCGTGAGGGGCGAAACGGCCGTGTCGGCCGACCGTTCCATGCGTTGCACGGACCGGATAGTGCCTATTGGGCGATCTCAAGAACCTTGACAGCTCTTCCCGCGTTCGCTCCGGCAGTCCAGTCATCTGGGCTATCTTCGCGGCTCATGGAGGCGCAGGATGCCAGCATCGGCGGCTAGAGTGCGTCAAGCTACAGCGGCATGGGGCTAGTGTTTTCGACTGTAGCGGACAGGCGCGTGAATGGCAGACGTCGTGAGCTTCCCAGCCGGCCGCCAATCCTCCTGTGCGAACTCGCCATACCGAGCATACCGGTTCGCGCCAGATGGTAGCGTCAGGTCGACCATCCCGATCGAGGCCGCCACCGACGCGGACGCTGCGGAACGTGCTCTCTACCTGAGCGACGGAGACCGCGTCGAACTCTGGTCGCGTGCACGCTTCGTAGCCCACGTGGGACCATTGGACGGCCCGGTCGCGACCTCGATCACCCTGCTTGAAGACGAGCCGACCCCTGATCCGTGAGCGCGGCTCTTCGCCTGTGACGCTCATCTAAAAGTGAGATCTCGGCTACTGAGAAGAAGCGCGGCAACCGATCGGCTGCATGTCGCCTGCTAAGGATTGCAGCTACCGGCCCGTGGCTGACGCATGGTCGCACGGCCCCTAACGGCAGGGTGTCTACATCCGAGACACAGCAGGCTTTCTACCCCATTCGAACCTTCGTCACCAGCGGTTCAAATGTTCGCTTAGGGTCCTTCAGGGCATCTACCTGTGCTGCGCTGGACGTCCGCCTCCCATATCTTCTGCCCCGAAGCAGACAGGCCGCAAACAGCCACCTTCGGTCATCCGAGGCGAGGATGCCCAACAACCCGGAAACAGACTTCCCTACGCCTGGATGTGTGAGAACCGGCGGTTTCGACGAACTCAGAAGTTGGCGGCTGCGAAAGGCAGCAGCGGGCATAGGGTCGAGCCCCAGCCCCGCTTCACAGGTGTCGGCGAGCCGACCAAGCCTCCAACTAGATGCACAGCCGTGGCGAAATCCCAGCAAGCCGATAGCGGCAGCAATCTGCAAAGCTGTACGTCGTTACGTCAGCTGTTACGTCTGCTGCAGAAGGGGAGGTCGGAGCGGGGCCGTTTCGCCCCTAAGCCCTTGAGATAATTGGTGGGCGCACTAGGGTTCGAACCTAGGACCCGCTGATTAAGAGTCAGCTGTTCTCCCCAGCAATGGCGCGCCCGTAAATTCTCCGCGAAAGGAGCCGAGAATTCTCCTTTGAAGGCGACAGCTTGCGCCTCGACAGCGCATCCTCGGGGCACGCTTCGGACCGCTCGATCCATTCCTTCGGCAGCCGCGAGACCCCACCGAGACCCAGGGAGGGTGCCGTGCCCGGCCAGAAACCCTACCTCACGAAGTCGGCACTCGAGTCGGCGCTCGCTGGGCAAATCGCAAAGAACTTCGGCGAGGTCGGATTTGCCGACGAGCCAGGCGTGTGGGTCCGGATCCGCCCTCAAGCGGTGTCCCTGACATTCAAGGGCCGCCTGAACGGCACGATGCGCCGTTGGATCCTCGTGCATTCGGTCGAAGACTTGGCCGGCAGAACGCCGCGCCGCGGCATCCCGTGGCTGCGCGATCTGATCGCCAAGGTTCGAAGTCGGGTGAAGCAGAACGTAGACCCCGGCGCCTACATCACCTACGCCCATCTGGAGACCGAGGCCGAGCGGCAGCAGGCCCGCGGCGAGGAACCGCCCCGCGACGCTTCCAAGACTTGGCTCTGGGATGAGGCGCTTGCAAACCGCCTCGCATGGCTGCGGGAGAAGCGTCGCCCGTCAACCGCGAACGATACGCGGAAGACACTTCAGAATGACAAGGCCTTCGCCCCTTTGAAAGGGAGGCGAGTGGACGAGATCGCGCCGAAGGACTTCCATGAACCGCTGAAGGAGATCACACAACGAGGGGCGCTCAGGGAGGCGGAGAAGGCCGTCGCCTACATCCGGGCGATGTGGTCATGGATGGCCTCGGAGGAGGCAGACATCACCACCGTGCGTCCAGGTGCGATGCGCTCGCTCCAGGTTCCGGAAAGCAGCGACAAGGAACCGGGTGATCCTAGCCGGATCGAGCCAACGCCGAACGCAATGACCCACCGGCGCGAAGGGGAACCACCGCCACGCTTGGAACTCGGCCGCGTGGTGGCTCACTGCACGACGGTCGAGCCGACGCCGAAAGGCTTTCGTCGCCACGTCCTCGACGAGCGGATTGCCTGCGCGGCTTTGATCGTTCTCTACAGCTGCCAGCGCATCCGCGCCGTGGTGAGTATGCGCCGCAGCAACATGACAATCCTGCCTGAGGGGATCGTGAGGTGGTCTGTCCCTCCCTACTTCCGTAAGAAGGCCCGGCGGAAGAAGAGTCGCATGCCGCACGTGGTTTGGCTGGTCGGACGAGGAGCGCAGGCCGCCATCCGCCTTCACGACATCGCCGCTGCCACCAGCAGCGACTGGATGCTTCCGGCCCGCGAGTGGTCGTCGGAAAAAAAGCAGAACCATCTTCCACATATGGATGCGTCCGTCCTCACACGCACCATTCGTGCGATGGGAGTGACGATGACACCTCACGATGCTCGCAGCGGCTTCACGACCTTCGGGTCGGAGCACGGACACTGGACCCCGACCCTGGCGAAGCTTGTGCTCGATCACCTCGGCGGCATGTCCAATGATGTAACCGAGAAGCATTACAACCGCAATCAATTCCGCGACCTTAAACTGTCCATGATGACGAGGTGGGCGGCGTACATCGAGGACGATTATACCGCTGCTGTTCAGGCGGATTGCAGCCTCCTCGACTACCAAACGATGCGCTTCAATTTTGTCAGCCGTCGACGAGCTTCGGAAGACAAGACACTGTACGAATTGGAGGAGCTGAGCCAGCAGGATGTCGCGGCTCGAACGCACGACATGATCGCCGAGCAGCGGAAGCTTTTCAATGACCGGGTAAAAAAGGCCCGACGGCAGAAAAAGCTTAGAGACTGCGCCTGTGAATCTCGACTGTACAAGGTACCCTATCGAGTTTCCCTCGATCAGGAGTTTCAGGAATTTGGTCGACGGCCGGAATTGCGCCTGCAAGAACACGCATCCGGTCGTGCTTCTGCAAGCACTATCAGCGCATCCGCTATGACGGAGAACGGTTCCGGCGCGCCGAGCGGTCGCCCGAAGCCTTTGACCTATGCCGTCGGCGACATCCACGGGTGCTCCAAGCTGCTGCAGAGGTTGTTGTCGGCGATTGAGACGCACCGGGCAGGCAGGCCATATCGCCTCGTCTTTCTCGGTAACTACGTCGATCGTGGACCGGACAGCGCCTCTGTCATTCGGATCCTACGCGAGCTTCAACAACGCGCACCGGACGCGGTGATCTGTCTCCTAGGCAACCACGAGGAGTTGATGTTGCAGGCCTGCGAGGGGGCCCTTGGCATGTTGGCTTGGCGAGAGAACGGCGGCGGCGCCACCCTCGCCTCCTATGGCGTGGACGATGCCGAGAGCCTCCCGCACTCTGTGTTTAGATGGCTCTCCTCATTGCCGACCGTGCACGAGGATGCCCGGCACTACTACGTCCACGCCGGCTTCCGGCCCGGGCGCCCAGGCATCGATCTCGACGTGAAAAACCGTCTCTGGATCCGCGAGCCATTCCTGTCGGCCGATTACGATTTCGGCAAGCACATCGTGCACGGTCATACGCCTCGGAGGATCGGGCTCCCCGAAGTGCGCTCGCATCGCACCAATCTGGACACCGATGCTGTAGGAGGAGGCAATCTCACAGCGGGCGTTTTCGACGAGTGCCTCGACTTGCCGGTCGAGTTTCTCCAAATTTCTCATGAAGCCAACTAAGCTAGGACGAAAATCTGGAGAAATCTTTGCTTATGCTAGATATTTATCGACGCGATTGGTAGAGCTCTCGCGCCTGCTAACGTCTTTTTCAAGGCCCTTGAGGGAGAAGCTGACCTGACTGACTGGCTATGTGACCTGACCGGCTGGCTTTGGACCGGGCTGATTGAGAGGATCAGCCAGGACCGAAGGAGTCGGACATGCGGCGAGGTTCAGAAGACGAGCGCGGAGCAGGTTGTGCTAAAGCTGCGCCAGATCGAGGTGCAGACAGCACAGGGCAAGAGTTTGGCCCTGGCGTGCAAGGAGGCGGAGATCTCCGAGCAGAGCTACTACCGCTGGCGCAAGGAGTACGGCGGTCTCCAGGTTGATCAGGCGCGGAAGATGAAGGATCTTGAGCGCGAGAATGCTCGGTTGCGCCGCCTCGTGGCCGATCTGTCCTTAGAGAAGCAGGTGCTGGCGGACGTCGCCTCGGGAAACTTGTAGCCCCCGAGCGACGCCGGCAGGCGGTTGCTGGCATCCGGGATAAGTACGGCCTCTCGGAACGTCACGCCTGCCGGATTGTCGGCCAGCATCGCGGCACGCAACGCTACGTGCCGACCATGCTCGCCGACGAGGATGGGCTGACCCGAGCCATCATCGCCCTGGCGTCCGAGTACGGGCGCTATGGCTACCGCCGCGTCACCGCCCTGTTGCAGGCAGACGGCTGGCAGGTGGGCAAGGATCGGGTTCAGCGCATCTGGC
>NZ_SMNT01000093.1 GCF_004348265.1 Methylobacterium segetis | reverse complement strand
GTGGCACGTCACCGCGAACGAGGCCTCGGCCGCCGTCTCCGCACGGGATGGACGGCGCTTCGACACCCGTCAGGACACCCCGCCCGACGCGTTTCGCGTGTGACCACGGCTGACGGCAGGTCTCCTGGCTCACGGGTCGCCGCCCTCGCACCGTCTTCCCGGGCACGACCCAGTGACATGGTGGTGAAGGGCTCGCCGCTGACAGTTGCGGGGGCAGCCGCGGCCTCGGAGCAGGCTCCTCACCGCGTTCCCTTTTGATCCCCGAGGGGAACCGTCAGCACCCACGCTAGGCGCTGGCAAGCCCGCCCGTCAACGCCGGCCTCGATGGAATTCCAAAGGCATCGACGGGCGGCTCGGCGATCACCTCGTGCCTGGGGCGATCCTGCGTTCTTTCGCACAATTCAGGTTCTGCGGATCACGATTCGTGAAGCTTCCCTTGGGACTTCAGGTCCATCCGCTCCGGCGCGTAAGGTGAACGGTCAAGCTCATCCCGACGGGTGCAATGGTTCGGCGTTCGCAACGCAGGACGGGCTCGCTCTGTACGGCCTGATCGTTGGCGTACGCTCGCGAACAGCAGAGCGGCAGGACATGCAGGCACGCCCGTGCTTGCAATCGGCCCGAGCGTTCGGCGATCATTATTCAAAGCACCGGGAAAGCTTCTGCCCTTTCGCCGAGTCCGATTTCATTGCGATGAATTCGTCGAATTGAATGTAGATGGAGGAATTTTCGATGAAAAATTCCCAGTATCTGCTGAATCTGGTTCATGTATTTCATCGATTTAATACGAATACTTACATGGATCCGTAAATCAGCCGCCCTGATTTAACATATGCTGAGGAGCCTTCGGCGAATCATCTCGTACTCTGCTGCTCGACGCCGCCACGCCGCTCATCGCTGCGTGGTCAACCTTCCGGGTCCGTTCGCATCCGGGCGGCTCCTGCCCATCGGGCATGCGAGAAGGGCCTTCCATGACCGTACAGCAGAGGCGCCGCGGCAGCGCGCGGATGCGCCGTGACGGGCATCGCCGCTGGCGACGATGACGCCGCCCTGAACCTCCCTGTTTCGTGACGCGCATCGGGCTCCCGCCATCCCGGCTTGATTGCCGGAACCCTGCCGGCTGCGCGGCTCCTTGCGGAAACGCCTTGAAAGGATGCTCCGATATGGAAGCTTATTCCGTCGACGGTTCGGGCAACAACCTGTCTCAACCTAGTCTCAACGCGGCCGGCACGACGTTCGCGCGGCTCGGCGCGGCGCATTTCGCGGACGGGATCTCAGCTCTCGTCGATGGGCCCAACCCGCGCACGATCAGCAACATCGTCGTCGGTGAGGGCGACCCGACGATCCCGAACCCCGAGGGGCTGTCGGGCATGCTCTACGCCTGGGGTCAGTTCATCGACCACGATCTCGACCTCAGCCTGACGGATCACGTCACGCCGATCGCCGTCGTCATCCCGGCGGGCGACGCGTACTTCGCGGCCGGCAGCTTCCTCCCGATGACGCGTGCCGTGATCGACCCGGCGACGGGGCCGGGCACGGGCAAGCCGGCGGCTGCCGTCAACGCGATCAGCGGCTGGCTCGACGCATCCATGGTCTACGGTTCGGACGCGGCGAATGCCGCGAGCCTGCGGCAGCCCGACGGGCATCTGGCGACTTCCGCCGGCGGCAATCTGCCGATCGTGGACGGCGCCTTCGTCGCGGGCGATGTCCGCGCCACCGAGAACCCGTCCCTGACCGCCCTCCAGACGCTGTTCCTGCGCGAGCACAATTTTCAGGTCGACCGGCTCCATGCGGCCGATCCGGGGCTCGACGGGGACGCCCTCTACCTGCAGGCGCGGGCCATCGTGACCGCGGAGATCCAGCGGATCACCTACGACGAGTTTCTGCCCCATCTCCTCGGACGCGGCGCAATCGGCCCCTATGCGGGCTACGATCCGGGGATCGATCCGCGGATCAGCGTCGAATTCGCGGGCGCGGCCTACCGGTTCGGCCATTCGATCGTCTCGGCCGAGACCGAGCGCATCGACGAGGACGGCAACCTCGTCGGGCCGGGGCTCGAACTTCGGGACACTTTCGGGATGACGCCGGCGGCCTTCGCGGCTGCGTCGGGGGCGGACGGCTTCCTGCGTCACCTCGCCGACGATGCCTCGCAGACGATGGATGTGCGCATCGTCGAGGATCTGCGCAACTTCCTCATCGACCCACCGGTCGGTCAGGATCTGGCGAGCATCAACATCCAACGCGGCCGGGATCTCGGGCTCGGCACGCTCAACGAGACCCGCGAGGATCTGGGTCTCGCGCCGTACCGCGATTTCTCCGAGATCACGCACGATCAGGCCACGGTCGCGGCGATGCGCGAGGCGTTCGGCCGGGTGGATGCCGTCGATCTCTGGACCGGCGGCCTGGCGGAAGGTCACGCGCCGGGCTCGATGATCGGGCCGACCTTCTCGGCCATCATCGGCTCTCAGTTCGAGCGGCTGCGCGACGGCGATCGCCTCTGGTACCAGAACGGTCAATTCGATCAGCGGACGCTGAACGAGATCCAGCACACGACGCTGTCGGACATCATCGCGCGCAACACCGACACCCGCGCCATCCAGGACGACGTCTTCACCTTCTACGACCGTCACGGCAGCGACGTCGTTTCCGAGCATCCGGACGCGCCGCAACTCGTGATCGGCACCCCTGGCGAAGCGGAGCTGTTGGGAGGGCCGGAGGGCGACATGCTGGTCGCCGGCACCGGCCATCAGACATTGACCGGCGGGGCTGGGAGCGACCGGTTCGTGTTCACGGCGGACACGCGTGCCCTGATCACCGATTTTCGCCCTGGGCGAGACCATCTGGTCTTCGAGGAGGCGGCCGGGGTTCGGGCCGAGGCCTTTGGCGGGCCGGGCGCGTCGCGTTCCGATCACGGGCACCACGGGCGCCACGCTCTCACAGGGGAGCCCGTGGTCGTCGACGAGAACGGACTTGCCGTCGTGATCTACGGGAGCGTTCAGGTTGCCTTGGCGGGGATCTCGGCCGCCCAACTCAGCCCGGACGATTACAGCTTCGCTTGACCCTGGAGGATGGGCTGCGTCCGCGTGAGACGCGCACCGGTCCGGCCTCGCAAGACCGATCAGGCAGTCGTGGAGCCGTGAGCGGCGGAACCGGCGCGCGACCTGCCGATGGGCATGAAGCCGATGTTCCAACAGGACCCGGTCCAATGCACCCGTCCAAACGGGCCGGGCCGGCTCTGTACCGTCTCACCGCTTGCATGCATCTGCAACGCAACGGAATTCGATGACCCGGTCGGACCGCAGCCGGAATCAGGGCTGATCGAAGCGCCCCGTTACCCGCCTCGCCTCAGTCCCAATCGATGTCCAAGGTCCGCTCGAAGGCGGCGGCCCCGTACACCCGGCCGGACGGGTTGACGACCATGACGTCCCGGAAGCCGCGCCGCTGCAGCTCCCAGGTCTTCTCCATCGCCTGCTCATCCGTCCCGCAGGCGAAGCTCATGGCCCTGCCCGATGGATCGACACCCTTCACTGTGAACACGACACGCTCTCCATTCTCGGCAGGAGATATGGGGTTGGGCGGCGATGGACCAGACCGTCGTCGAGGACTTCCGGGGGATGACATGGGCAGTTGTCCCGCGTCGGATCCTGACATCCGGGATCACCTCGCCGGGATGCGGGACGGCCCATCCGGGTGACAACCGAGATCAGGCTCCTTCCTGCTCGACCGCCTCATGGCCCGGTCGGACGAGGGCTCGAGCGGACTCGGCTTCGCCGCGCCGGAACACGTTCAACTCCTTTCCGGCGAGCTGGTTGTATGGCCCGAAGAAGGCCTCGACCTCGTCGAGCATGCCGGGAATCAGGTCGGAGAGCGCCACGGACACAAGCTTGAGCCCCGAGGCGGGCAGGCAGCCATCGGCCAAACCCAAATTGTGAGCGTGGAGCGCACGTCGAGCGTGTCGTTCTCGCGAACCGAGCCGAGGTTGCCTCCCTGCAAGGCAATCCGCCGGAACGCGGCGTAGGTGGGCTGCTGGCTCGATGGATCGAAGCCGGCCGCTGCCCTGCCGAAGGCCCGGGCGATCAATCCCCAGTGCCGGTGTCCCAACTCCTTCCAGAGCCAGTTCTCGGAGAGGCCGTTCGGGCAGAGGTGCGGCATGCCGAGCGTGTAGCGGCTCGTCTCCGACCAGGGGGAATCCCTTCCCCCAGGCAGCCTCATGTGCAAGCCCATCGGCTTTCTCCACATGAGGAGGAGGCGGGGCCGGGCGGTGTGAGCTGTTGAGACTTGGCCACCCGGCCCCTGTCGAAGCGGTGTCCTTGGGAAGGAGGCTCACTTCGATCCCTGTGCCGGAGGCGGTTGCCACGTGGCGGTCCGCCTCCGGGAAGAGGCGTGCATCAGTACTTGCGCACCAGCGGCGCGGGAGCAGGCTCGGCCGCGGCCGCGACGGTGTAGAGCGGCGCGATCACGCGGACCCATCCTTCCGTCGAGTAGGCATCGCGGCCGCGGGTATCGAGCGCGCGGGTGGCGACGTCGCGCGCCACCCAGGCCTGCGCCGTGAACGCCCCGAAATCGTAGCCGACGAGCCCGCCGAGCGCGAAGCGCCCGCTCTTCACGTAGCCCGAGTTGGCGCGTGCCTGAGCAGAACCGCGGCCCGGAAGATCGGTGGTGCCGTAGCCGATCGCACCGAACTCGAACTTGCCGAACTTCTTCGTCGCGGTCAGGTCGAGGGTGAGCGCATCCGCGATGAAGTAGGGGCCGCGCACGAAGCCGGGCGGCCCGCCCTCGAAGCGGCCGGGCGAGTCGTAGAAATTGTGGGTCAGGTTCGCCGTGAGGTTCCAGCCGTCGCCCGTGTAGCTCAGCGCGAAGCCCTGGCGATAAGTGTTCGAGGAGAAGATCGGCAGGCCGCGGCCGGCATTCAGGTCGTTGAGGTGGACGGCCGCGAGATAGCTGAAGCCGACATTATTGCCGAGGTCCCAGGCGAAGATCGAGCCGACGAGCGTCCCGACATTGATCGTGAAGTCGCGCGCGCCTCGCGCCCGCGGGAACACCGCGACCGTGGGCTGGGCGACCACCGCCTCGATGCGGGCACCGAAGACCTTCCAGGGCGTCGACCAGACCAGCACCGGCACGTTCACCGAGGTGTCGACGGCGGTGCCGTTCGGCCCGTCCGGGCTGCGATAGGTGAAGGTGTCGATGGCGTAGAGACCTTCGGGCAGGGGCGCACCGACGGCGAGGCCCACCTGCTCGCCGGGCACGGTCGTCGTCTGCGCGTAGGTCGCCGTCGCGCTCAGAGTTATCGCAGCGAGCGCGCCTGCTGCGGCCGCGAATGTCTTCAACATCATGGATCCCCTTGTCAGTTCGTGCGCCGGCAAGCCTTCCCCGTTCGCCGACATGCATCGGCGTCGAGGGCGTGCTAGCAAGGCTTCTTGATCTATCGGTATTGATTGAATGGAAATGCAGACAAATTGTATGTCTTTCCATCAATTCCTATATTCTGCGCTGTTAGCATTCTGAGTCTACTTTAAATATCGATCCGAATGCTTGGGGCGGACCTCTGTTGCACATGCGGCACAGGATGGATGCGGTGCCGGCAGTCGCCGGCCTCGAAGGCCCGATCAGACCGCGAACTTCAGGGCGAAGCGTTCCGCGCCGAGGCGCTGCTGGATCACCTGCACGACGTGCTCGGCGTCCCGGCCGACCGCCCCGAAGCGTCCGGAGCCCCAGGTGTTCAGCCACGGCAGCCCGATGAAGTAGACGCCCTCCTCGCTCGTCACACCGCGCCTATGCTTGGGACTGCCCGCGCCGTTGAAGACGGAGGCGTCGAGCCAGCGGAAGTCCGGCGTGAACCCGATGCACCAGACGATGCTGGCGATGCCGGAGCCTTCGAGGGCGAGGTCGGTGACCGGTTCGCCCGGCTCCCAGACCGGCGTGTAGTGCTCCTGCGCCGGGGCCTCGATCCCCTTGTCGGCGATGTACTTGTCGATCGCCGCGTTGATGCCGTTGTAGGTCCGGTCGGCCTGGTCGAGCGAGCGTTTGAGGTTGTCGCGAAAGCGCAGGCTGCCGTCCCGGTAATCCTCCATCAGGCCGTAGAGCTTCATCCCCTCCAGGGCGAAGTGGCGTAGGTCGATGTCACGGCCCCCGTCGCGGCCCGTCACGTAGTGGTTGGTGTTGTCGCGGACGCCGTCGCGCAGCGGATGGTTGCCGACGGTCATCTCGTAGTAGCCCATATCGGCGAGCCAGGTGACGACGTCGCGACCGCGATAGAACCGGGCGCAGCGGGGCGCGTCGCCGACCGCCAAGTGCACCTTGCGACCGGCGAGGTGGAGATCCTCGGCGATCTGCGCACCGGACTGACCGGAGCCGACGACCAGGACCGCGCCCTCGGGTAGCTGGTCCGGGTTGCGATACTCGTTCGAGTGGATCTGCGTGATTGCACCCGGCAGCTTCTCGGCCATGCGGGGAATGATCGGTGTGTGGTAGCCCCCCGAGGCGACGACGACCTCGTTCGCGGTGTAGTCGCCCTCCGAGGTCTGCACTGAGAAGATGCCGTCCTCGCGCCGCTCGACGCGGGTGACCGCGACGCCCTCCCGGATCGGCGGGTTCACCTTGGCGACGAAGGCCGTCAGGTAGGCGACGATCTCGTCCTTCTTCATGAACCCGTCCGGGTCCGGCCCATCGTAGCGGTGGCCCGGCAGGTCGCACTGCCAGTTCGGCGTGACGAGGCAGAACGTGTCCCAGCGCTGCGTCGCCCAGGTGTGCGCGGCGGTCTTTTTCTCGAAGACGAGATGGTCGATGCCGCGCTGCTTGAGGTGGTAACTGACCGAGAGACCAGCCTGGCCGCCGCCGACGACGGTGACGGGAACGTGACGGGGCTTGGACGACATGGCTCTCACTCCGTGATGCTTGGGAAGACGTGCGGCTTCAGGACTCGAAGGCCTCGACCGTGACCCGGCCCCCGGCAGCCTGTCGCTTCGCGGCGGCCTCGATCCGGGCGAGCTGATCCAGGGCGGACGAGCACGCGAACCCGTACTTCTCGCGCACCCGCTCGCTCGCGATGTTCAGGGCCGTGCGGGTCTTCGCGACGAAGTCGTCGAGGGCGTAGCTTTCGCCCGGCGTGAGGAAGTCCTTCACGACGAGAGAGGGCGAGTAGCAGGCCTCGCGCCGGCCGTCGGGCCAGCGGACGTGGAAGTGCATCTCAGGCATGGATCGGCTCCTGGTGGACGCGGGCACAGGCCGCGTAGGCGTCGAGGTGGCGCTCCGCGCAGGCGCGCCAGGAATGGAGGGCCGCCCGCGCGAGGCCGGCCGTTCGCAGGCCGGTACGAGTGTCCGGCTTCAGAGCCTCGGCCATGGCTTGGGCGAGGTCGTCCGGGTCGGCGGGATCGACGAACAGGGCGTCCTTTGCCGTCAGGTGCTCGGTGAAGGGCGGCCGGCTGGACACGATGCTGGGGGTGCCGCAGGCCATCGCCTCGAGGACGCAGAGGCCGAAGCCCTCTGTCCAAGAGGGGAAGGCCAGGACATCCGCGATCCGGTAGAGCGCCGGCATGTCGGCCTGCGGCACAGGCCCCGTCTCGACCACAGCCTCGCCGAGGCCGACGGCGAGACCGTGCGCCGCCAGGGCCGCCCCACACCGGGCGCGGTAGGGCGCGTGGTCGAGCAGCGAGGCACCCCCGGCGACCACGAGCTGAGCTCGCGGCTGGCGCTCACGCAGACGCGCGAAAGCCGCGATGGTCCCGGCCGTGTTCTTGCGCTCCTCGAAGCCCCCGACGCAGAGGACGACCGGCCCCGGGCCGAGACCCCAGCGCTCCCGCACGGCCGTGTCCGCTTCCGTCGGCTCGCTGCGATAGACCGACAGGTCGACCCCGTTCCCGACGACCTGCGCCCCCCGGCCGAAATCGTCCCTGATCCGGTCGGCCCAGGTTCGGCTGACGCTGAGCAGGCCGGTGGCCTCGCGGATCGAGCGGTCCTGCCACTCCGCGAGCAGCGGGTCGGAGAAGCTGTCGATATGGTGGACGGTGCGCACGAAGCCCGGGATCAGCCGCCGGTGCTTCAGGGTCGCGAGTGCGTTGCCCCCGATCCCGTCATGGGCGTGGAACACGTCGAAATCGCAGGCGGAAGGTGTCGCGAAGTGGCGAAGGTAGTCGTCGATGCGAGCGCGCACGAGGTCGACCGTCCTGCCCGCGACCGGATTGGCGGCCACCGGCACGGTGGGGCAGCCCGCGTTCCGGAAGAAGCCGCGGCCGGCCGGATCGGGGGCGTGGACCACCGCCTCGTGGCCCAGACCGCACAGAGCCTCGGCGAGCGCGAGGCAGTGCGCGACCCCGCCGCGCGGATTGGTGGAGTGGGTCAGGATGGCGATGCGCAGGAGCTTCATGCGGCATTCCCCGCATCCCGGCCGCAGCCGATGAGCGGACTGGCCACGAAGTCCCAAACCACGGCCTCCGCTTCGCCGGAACTCCGGACCCGGGCGACCCGGCTCGCGTCGAGCTGGCCGAGGGCGGCACTTGCGATGCCGCGCTCCGCGAAGCGCGCGAGCACGGCCGGAGTGCGGTCGGGGCGGACGCTCAGGAGATAGCCGAAGCTCGGGAAGGCGGAGAGCCAGCGGGCGAGCGGGACGTGTTCGGGCTTCGGAATCGCGTCGAGGTCGATGACGCCGCCGACGTTCGAGCATTCGAGCAGCATCAAGGCAGTGCCGACGACGCCGGCCATGCTGATGTCCTTGGCGGCGCAGGCCAGTCCGTCCTCGGCAAGTCCCGGCAGCAACGCGAGGTCGCCGCGCAGGCGCTCGCCCGGAGCGCCGGTCGAGGCATCCCAGTACGGATGCGGATCGCGGAAGCGCCCGCGCAGGTCGATGGCCGCGACGAGGTCGTCGCCCGGCGCCGCGTCGAAGCTCGTCAGAAGACGTGGGCCCGCCCGGCCGAGGACCGCGACCGCGAGGTTGTCGGCAGCCGCGCGGGTGTTGGTATGTCCGCCGACGATCGGCACGCCGTAGAGGGCGGCGGCGTCTGAGAGGCCGGCGAGGATCGGGTCGGCTTCCGCCGCTTCCCGGCTCCACAAGGCATCGACCACGGCAAGCGGGCGCCCGCCCATGGCAGCCACGTCGCTGAGGTTGACCATGATCCCGCAGTATCCGGCGAAGTACGGGTCGGCGGCGACGAAACTGTCGAGGAAGCCCTCGATGGCGAGGAGCAGGTGGCCGTCGCCGTCGGGGATGGCGGCGCAGTCGTCCCCGACCGGCACCGCGGCGTGCCGGCCGCCGAGCCCGAGCCGCGCCACCACCGCGTCGATGTCGCGCTTGTGCGCGACGCCGCGCGCGTCGCGGATCTGGCGGGCCAGTCCCTGCAGGTCGAAGGCCGCCGTCATCATGCGGCCCTGCGGAAGGTGACGAGCCCGTGCTCGGGGTCGTGCATCGGCGGGTAGGCCACGAGATCCGCCTGCATCAGGTGATGCGGCCGTCCATGGAGCTCCACCGTGTCGAGGCTCACCCAGTGAAGGGCCTGGAACAGCGGCACGTTTCGCTCCTGCACGTGGGCCAGGAAGCGCGTACAGCCTCGGGCATGGGCCGAGGAGACCGCGACCTGGATGAGCCCGGCGCCCAGCGCCGCCGTACCGCGGAAGGCGCTGGCGACGGCAAGGCGTGAGCCCCACCACTCGCCGGGCCGCTCCGCGACTTCGTGGATGCGCACCGTGCCGACCACGGCGTCAGCGTCGCCGGCGAGCGTCGACAGGGCGCAGATCGGAATGGCATGCGCGTCGATGGCGTCCCGGTCGTCGCCCGCGAAGATGCCCTGCTCCGCGCAGAAGACTTGGCGGCGAAGGGCCGCGCAGGAGCTTCGCTCCCATGCGCTCGTGGCGAACTTCACCCGGAAGTGGCTGGGCCGGTATGGCGGGACGGGTTCGAACATCATGCCGCCACCCCCGCGCGCTCGTAGGTGGACAGCGCCGAGCAGGCACCGCAGCGCCCGCAGCCCGCCTTGATGTCGGTCGAGCGCAGATTTGCGGCGGCCAGCATGTCCGCGAGCGGCTTCAGGATGGCGTGCATGAAGTCCGGACCCGGGGCGGGATGGCTCTCCAGCGGCGTGCCGGAAATCGGCACGAAGGGCACCACGAAGGGGTAGACGCCCATACCGATCAGGCGCTCGGCCATCGCCAGGATGGCTTCCGGCGTGTCGCCGAGCCCGGCGAGAATGTAGGTCGAGACCTGCCCCCGCCCGAAAACCGGGACGGCGGCCGCGAAGGCATCGTAGTACCGCGCGAGCGGTACGCTCGCCTTCCCCGGCATGATCCGCGCACGCACCTCCGGGGTCACGGCCTCCAGATGCAGGCCGAGGGCGTCCACGCCCGAGACCTTCATCCGCTCGAACCAGCGGTCGTCATCGGGCGGCTCGCACTGGGCCTGGATCGGAAGGTCCACGGCCGCCTTCACCGCGAAGGCGCTCTCGCACAGCACGGCCGCCCCCCGGTCGGTGGCGTTCGGCGTGCCCGTGGTCATCACCATGTGCTTGACGCCGTCGAGCAGCACCGCGGCGCGGGCGACCTCGGCGAGCTGCTCCGGGCTCTTGTGCGCGACGGTGCGGCCGGCGGCCAGTGACTGACCGATCGAGCAGAACTGGCAGGTCTTGGCGCGGCTCGCGTAGCGGATGCAGGTCTGCAGGATCGTGGTGGCGAGCACGTCGCGGCCGTGCAGCACCGCGATCTTGGAATAGGGCACCCCGTCGAAGGTCGAGAGCGCGTAGAAGCGAGGCTTGCCCGGGAAGGTGGCCCGCCCGATCACCACGCCGTCGTGCTCGATCACCGAGACCCCGTCGCCATCGGGGCGGCGCACCAGGAAGGGCGAGTCGAAGGCGGTCTCGGTGTGGACCGGCACCATCACGGTGCGGCCCGCGATGGTCATGGCCTTGTGGTCCGAGGGCCCGGCTCCGCCGCGCCGGCTCGGCGCCCCGGCGCGGCTGTCGGCGAGCCTAACGCCGTAGGACTGCAACGCGTTGATCAGGCGTTCCGTCGGCATCCCGACCAAGCCCGCCACGACCGGCGGAAACGAGGGAAGGCTCGTCGGAAGCGGGCTGCTGCTCATGGTCGAGGCTCCGGAGGTCGGTCTGGGAACGGGTCGGCTGGTGCACGAACGAGGCCGGACGGTCGTCGTGGAGGAGGCTGAGGAGCTCGGGCCGGGCGTAGTGGCCGACGGAATCCATCATCCGCTTGCGCTTGGTCACCAGCGCGAGGTCCATGTCGGCGATCAGGATGCCCTCGCCGGGGCCGAGCGGGTCGGCGAGGTGCTTGCCCTCGGGCGAGACGATGGCGGTGCAATTGCCGCCGCGACAGGCGCCGCGCAGGCGCTCGTCGGGGCAGACCTGGGCCACCTGCTCGTCGGTGAGCCAGCCCGTCGCGTTGACCACGAAGCAGGCCGCCTCCAGCGCGTGGTGGCGGATCGCCACCTCCATCTGGTCGGCGAAGATCTGGCCCACCAGCGAGCCCGGGAACTGGGCGGCGTGGATCTCCTCGTGGCGGGCCATCAGGGCGTAGCGGGCGAGCGGGTTGTAGTGCTCCCAGCAGGCGAGTGCCCCGACGCGGCCCACGGCCGTATCCACGACGTCGAGGCCAGCGCCGTCGCCCTGCCCCCAGATCATGCGCTCGTGGTAGGTCGGCGTGATCTTGCGCCGCTTCAGCTTCAGCGCACCGTCCGCGTCGAAGATCAGCTGCGTGTTGTAGAGCGAGCCGTGGTCGCGCTCGTTGACGCCGAGCACGACGACGGTGCCGTGGCGGCGGGCGGCGGCCGCGACTGCCTGCGTCACCGGGCCCGGGACCGTGGGTGCCCGCTCGTAGAGCTTCAGGTGCTCCGCGCCCTGCATCGCCGGCGGCAGCACGAACGAGAAGTAGGGGTAGTAGGGCACGAAGGTCTCGGGGAAGACCATGAAGCGCGCGCCCTTGGCCGCGGCCTCGTCGATGGCGTTGAGCACGCGCTCCAGGGTGCCCTCCGGACGGTCGAGGTCCGGTGCGATCTGGACGGCGGCGGCGCGCACGATCCGGTTCTCTGACATGGATGATCCTCGGGCTGTGACGGCGGCCGCGTCGTGCGGCCGCCGGATGGACGTCCCGGTCGGCGGGCGCGAAAGCCGGTCAGACGGTCCAGGTGTCGATGATCACCGCGTTGTCGCGCTTGTGCAGGAGGATGCAGTCGAGCACGTCGAGGGGATTGATCATGCGGATGCCCTCGATGAAGGCCGCCTCCCCGTGGCCGTAGAGGGCCTGGGTCGAGAACCGGCAGGCATAGACCTTGCCGCCCTCGGCCATGAACTTCTCCAGCTGGTTGTTGAAGTTCAGGTGGCCCGGGAAGGCCTCGTCGCCGAGACGCGGGAAGCCGCGCTGGACACCCAGCGTGATGCCGGGGCCGTAGAGCAGGATGGAGGTGTCGAAGCCCTTGCGCTGCAGGCGGGTGGCCTGGAGCAGGTTCACGAGGCCGATCGAGCCCTCGAAGGCCACCGTATGGAAGGTCACCAGCGCCTTCTGGCCCGGTTCGGCCTTCACGTCCTCGAAGACCTTCTCCTCGTAATCGACCAGGAAGTCGCCCTTCTTGTGGGCTTCGCGATTTACGGCCGGCATGGTCTCGCTCCTTGATGCACAGGACCGACCATCCCTTTGCGTCAGCCGGTCTCGCCACCGGCATGGCAAGCGGCATGCCAAAATGGTTGGATAAGGACTGCCATCAATGACTCCTCTTGAATGCATACAATAATACGATCAAATAATCGGGGTGCGCTGAAGGATGTTGGCCGATTGCCCATGATCCCGTAGCGGCAGTTGCGTAATATTTCGGCACCATGTGCATTCACGGCAGCCACTGCTGGACCGCCTTGTATGGAAAACCTGAAGCGTCAGCACGGCGGAGAGCGGTACGGCTATTGCTAGCCATACAATCTGATATTGATCGGATGATGGTAGGATGGGTGGCGCGCGGATGAACGGGACCGGACGCGGAGCGGGATCAGAGGGCTTGCACGGGGGGGCTGGAGCGTGGGCGCCGGACCTGAAGCGCTGGGGCAAGCCGCACTACCTCGCGATCGTCGAGGCGCTGGCGGACGACATCCGCAACGGCCGCCTTCTGCCCGGCACGCGTCTGCCCACGCAGCGCGCCCTGGCCGAGGTCCTGGACCTCAACTTCACCACCGTGTCGCGGGGCTACGTCGAGGCGCACAAGCGCGGTCTGATCGAGGGCCGCGTCGGCCAAGGGACCTTCGTGGTCGATCCAGCCCGCACCATGCGCCCTGCCGAGGCGGCCCGGCCGGGGCCGGTCGACTTCACCATGAACCTGCCCCCGGAACCCGATTCGCCGACGCTGAAAGCCCGCATGCAGGCCTCCTTTGCCGAGTTGTCGGGCGACCTCGTCAACCTCCTTCGCTACCAGGGCTTCGGCGGGACCGAGGAGGATCGGGACGCGGCGACGCGTTGGCTCGCGGGCCGCGGCGTCCAAGCGCCGCGAGAGCGCCTGTTGATCTGTCCCGGCGCGCACAGCGCCCTGTTCGCCATCCTCGGGCAGGTCGCACGCCCTGGCGACGTCATCTGCGCCGAGCGGATCACATACCCGGGCATCCGGGCGATGGCCGCGCATCTCGGCCTGCGCCTCGTCGACCTGCCGATGGACCGCCATGGGGTGGATCCGGACGCGTTCGCGGCCGCGTGCACCAAGGTCGCGCCCAAGGCGCTCTACCTCAATCCGCTGCTGCAGAACCCAACAACGGCGACGATCCCCCGGGGCCGCCGCGAGGCGATCATAGCGGTGGCACGCCGCTACGCCGTGACCATCATCGAGGACGACGCCTACGCCCGGATCTGCCCGACGCCGCCGCCGAGCTTCGCGACGCTCGCTCCCGAGATCACCTACTACGTCGCCGGCTTGTCCAAGTGCCTCGGCGCCGGCCTGCGGCTCGCCTTCCTGGTGGCGCCGAGCGCCCGCGCCGCGCTTCCGCTCGGCGGCGCGTTGCGCGCAGCCACCGTCATGGCCTCGCCGATCGCGACGGCCCTGGCCACGCGGTGGATCACGGACGGCACGGCCGAGGCGATCGTGCAGTTCGTGCGCGCGGAATCGGCCGCGCGCCAGCGCATCGCCGCCACCCTTCTCCCGGCCGGCACCTTCAAAGCCGACCCGCACGGGTTCCATGTCTGGATCACGCTGCCGGAAGGGTGGACCCGCTCGGCCTTCGCCAGCCAGGGCCGCGCGGCCGGGCTCGGCGTGGTCGGCAGCGACCCGTTCTGCGTGGGCGGCACGCCGCCCGAGGCCGTACGCCTGTGCCTCGGCGGCCCCATCACCCGGGCGCAGATCTCGCAGGGGCTCGAAGTGCTGGCCCACGCCCTCGACGGTTCGCCGGCCCTGGCCTCGACCTACATCTGATCCCCGTCCGGCCCGCGGCGGGCACTCGCCGTCGGCTGACTGCCGTTCCTTGCTGACCCTCCGAGCCCCGCGACCGGCGATCGCAACCGGAGCGGCACCGCCGCGGCCGTTCCCCGGGACCTCGGCCGGCAACGGAAGGACCGTTCCTGAGCGACCGGCTCATGGGAGCGGACGCTGCCGGTCGGCCGGGGTCGCCGCTCGCCGGCCCTGACGATCATCGGGTCGCTCCGACTGCGCCTGCAGGTAGGCGATGACATCCCCCCGGTCGAGCGGATCCGCAATCCCGGTAAAGGTCATGCTCGTGCCGGGCGCGAACTTGGCCGGAGCAGCAAGCCAAGCGTCCATCTGGTCCGGCGACCAGACCTTACCCAGCGATCGTAGCGCGCCGGTGTAGCTGAAGCGCTTGCTGTTGCTGGCGAGGGGTTTGCCCATCACGTCGAAGAGGTTGGGGCCATTCCGGTCGCCCGACCCCCTCCCGATCGTGTGGCAGGCTGCGCAGCGGGCAAACAAGCGGCCTCCCCTCCCTGGGTCCGCGACCCGCAGGACGTCGCTCAAGCTCGGGTCGGGGCCCAGCGCTCGGCGCCGTTCCCGCTCGTCATCGGAGCACCCTGCGGCAAGGGTAGCGAGCAGGAGCAGTGCGGTGCACCGTGCGAGCCATGGGCGATGCATGCCTCGGCATGATCGTTCAAACATCCGCGGGCGCGCCCGTGCCACCGGTCGTTCCTTCCACGCGGCCGGATGATCAGGGCCGCGGGACGCGCCCGCCCTGTCAGCCATGTCAGACGACCGTCGAGATCGCACCGGGCGGATGCGAGAGCAGGTTCGCGAGCAGGCTGAGGCCATATTGCAGCGTCGCGCCATCGGGTGCGGCGCCCAAGGAGACGCGGATCGCCTCGGGAGCCGGCCCGACCGCGAAGGCGTCGCTCTGAATGACGGACAACCCGAGTTGCCGCGCGTGCGCACCGAACTCGCCCCGCCGCCAAGGTGACGGCATCTGCAGCCAGAGGTGATGGCCGCAGGGATGCGAGCGAAAGTTGAGGCCCGCGAGCGTCTCCGCCGCTATCGTCTGGCGGAGCCCGTTCTCCCTCCTGATGGCGGCAACGATCGCGTCGAGCTCCCCTTCGGCGATCCACTCGGACGCCAAGGCCGCCGCAAGCGGCGAGGCCATCATGTTGATGGCCCGGAGCTCGGCCGCGAGCCAGACCGCCGCGTTCGTCCCGGGGACCGCGACGTAGGCGATGCGAAGGCCCGGGCTGACGCACTTCGACAAGGTCGCGATGTGCCACGTGATGTCGCTCGCCAGGGCCGCGAACGGGGCCGGGGCATCGGGCGGCAGCGCGCCGTAGGCGTCGTCCTCGATGATCGCGACACCGTTCGCGCGCGCGATCTCGGCGATCCGCTCGCGTCGGGCCGCCGGCAGCGTCGCGGTCGTCGGGTTGTCGAGGGTAGGCACCAGGTACAGGGCCCGCGGCCGCCGCGCCCTGCAGCATTCGAGGAAGGCTTCCGGGATCAAGCCCTCCTCGTCACACTCCACGGGCACGAGGCGCGCGCCGAGACGCTCGGCGGCCATGCGCAGGCCGGGATAGGTCAGGGCCGGGACGCACAGGTCATTGCCAGGTTTGAGGACGACGGCGAGGACGGCGGACAAGGCCGCCTGGGCGCCGCCGGCCACGAGGACGCGCTGAACCGCCACGGGGCCCAGGCGGCGGCAGAGCCACTCGGCTGCTGCCGCACGATCAGCCAAATTCCCCGCACTGTCCTGGTACTGCATGCGATCGAGGAAGCCCGGCGTGGCGGCGAGCCTCGACAGGCCCCCCTCCAGGCGCTCAGCCAGCCTCGCCTCCGCCGGCTGCGGGGGCATGTTCATGCTGAAATCGACACTGCCGGACGGGCTGAGCACGGGCAGGCTGGAGCCTCGTGACGGCCGTGAGGAGCCACGAACAAAACTGCCCCTGCCGACTGCGGCATCGATCAGGCCCGTCCGCCGCGCCTCGTTGAAGGCCCGGGTCACCGTGGTGAGATCGACGTTGAGGTGCTTGGCCAGGGCGCGCTGCGGGGGCAGGCGCGAACCGGGCGCCAGGCGCCCGCTGCGGATGTCCTCGGCCAGCGCCTTGACGATGGCCAGGTACTTCGGCCCCGCGGCTGCGACAATTGTAGGGCTCCAAGCTTCCATCATTGACCCCTGATCTCAGCTCAGTGTATGCCTACGCGCACCCCGCTAATAGGCTGAATGCCCTACTGTCTAGCTGGCAGTGATAGCCCGGCGTTCGGCTCAGAATGTATGGTTATTAGTCCATACATTGGCGGTGTGCAAGCGGCGCTCCTGCCGAGATGCAGGACGAGCAGCGAAGTCAGGAACGTTGGACGATGCAGAGATCGACGGATCAATCGCTGATGTCGGTGGGACTCCGCTGCCGGTGTCCTCGCTGCGGAGAGGGCCACCTGTTCGACGGCTTCATCACCCTGAAGCCCAGCTGCGAGGCGTGCGGACTCGACTACAGCTTCGCCGATCCGGCCGACGGGCCCGCCTTCTTCATCATGATGACCATGGCCTTCCCCGTGACCGCCTTCGGGATCTGGCTGGAATTGGCCTACGACCCGCCTCTCTGGATCCATGCCGTGATCACGCTGCCGCTGCTCCTGCTCGCCTGCGTGCCGATCATTCGGCCGTTGAAGGGCCTTTTCATCGCGAGCCAGTACATCAACAAGGCCGAGGAGGGACGCTTCGCCGTTCCGAAAGCCTCCGGCGCCGGCCCGACGCGCCAGGAGTGATCAAGCCGCTTGCCCCACGCAGCCTCTGATCGACACGCGTCGGCGCCATGGCGCACATTCGGCGGGGCTCAGATGAAGGTGGCAAATCGACCTTGAGCGGACAGCGGTTCGCACGCCGGGGCGGCGCTGGCACGGGACAACCTCATCAGGGCCAAGCGCGGATCAACGCTCGCGAGGACAGCCACGCGATCAGGGGCAGCGCGATCAGCAGGAGCGCCCTCGCCGCTGACAGGCGCACGGCAGCGGCAACGCTCCGGGCGCGCGCGATATGTCTCGCGCGCGGCGAGCAGGGCGGCCCTTCCAAAAGGATCGTCAGCGGCGCGATGGAGAAGGCGATCGCGATCCCGAACAGGAAGCCGATCATCGCGCCTGGAAATGGCGGAGCCGACAACAGAACCAGCACCACAAGCAGGGCCAGGACGATCTTGAAGTGCGCGCTCAGGCGCCGATCGAACATGTCGGGTCGTGAAGAAATCGGCGAGCAAGGATGACTGCTCCGCACCCCATCCGAGCCTTCGGCGGCAGCGCTTCAGATGCCCGCTTGGTGTCACGTCGAGAATCGAATACCGGCGATAATCCTGAGTGTGGCAAGTTCAACGCGCGTAGAACGCATCCACGTCCGGCCGGCCGGTTGTGATCCGCCGGCCGGAGCGATGCGCTCACCCTTCCTTGAAGCCGTATTCGGGCACGCCCTCCTCGTTGCCATAGTACTTGTAGGGCAGGAACTTGCCCGAGAGGTTCATCTTGACCCGGTCGCCCTTGTTGTTGGGCTCGCGCTCCATCGTCATGTTGAAGTCGATCGCCGACATGATGCCGTCGCCGAATTCCTCCTGGATCAGCTCCTTCCACGTCGTGCCGTAGACCATGACGAGCTCGTAGAAGCGGTAGATCAAGGGGTCGGTCGGCGGCATCTGGGGGATCGAGCCGCGATAGGGCGCCTCGTTCAGCATCCGCTCCTCGGCCTTCGAGAGGCCGAACAGCTCCGCCGCCCTGGCGGCCTGGGCCTTCGGCAGCTTCATCTGGCCCATGCAGGCCGCCGTGATCAGGATCGGCGAGATCCCGCCGATCTCGTCCTGGATGTACTTCCAGGTCCAGCCCTTCTCGCGCTTGATGTCGAGCAGCTTCTCGGTGAGGTCGTCGCGCTTCATGCTCTGCTCCTTTGGATCGAGAGTTTTCAGGGTTGCCGTCGGCCGTCCGGGCGCGGGGGCGTGGCGCCTGGACGGCGATCCCGTCTTCGGCCCCTCGCTCAGGGACGGGCCGTGACGGAACGGGGTGTGGCGTGGGGCGTCAGGCGCGGCGCGGGGCCGGCTCGGTCGAGGCCGCGATCGCCTCCGCGTCGGCCTCGCTGAGGGAGGGGCGGACGACGGGCGGGTGACGCGGATCGTAATCGGCCGGCATCGCGTCCCGCATCGTTCTGGAGCGCGACACCAAGAAGTCGATCAGGTGATTGCGCAGGGCGTAATAGCCCGGCGCGTGGTGGAGCTGCGTGCGGTCGCGATCCTTGGGCAGCGGATTCTCGACGATCTCGGCGACCTTCGCCTCCGGCCCGTTGGTCATCAGCACGATCCGGTCGGCGAGGTAGATCGCCTCGTCGACGTCGTGGGTGATCATGAACACGGTCTGCCCGGTCTCGACGCAGATCCGGCGCACCTCGTCCTGCAACGTGCCGCGGGTGAGCGCGTCGAGCGCCGAGAACGGCTCGTCCATCAGCAGGATCTTGGGCTCGATCGACAGCGCCCGGGCGATGCCCACGCGCTGCTTCATGCCGCCCGACAATTCGGAGGGCCGCTTGTGCTCGGAGCCGGCGAGCCCAACCGTGGCGATCGCCTTCCGGGCTCGCGCCTCGATCTCGGCTTTCGGCGCCTTCCGCCAGCGCGACGAGACCGCGTAGGCGACGTTGCCGAGCACGCTGCGCCAGGGCAGCAGGGCGTGGCCCTGGAAGATCACCGCGCGGTCGAGGCTGGTGCCGGCGATGGCCTGCCCATCGACGATCACCGCGCCCTCGGAAGGCGCCTCGAGCCCGGCCAAGATGTTGAGCACGGTGGTCTTGCCGCAACCCGAATGGCCGATCATGCAGACGAACTCGCCGCGGCGCATCGGCAGCCACAGGTTCTCGAAGATCGTGGTCGTCTTGCCCCCCGGTGCCGGGTAGCGCCGGGCAATGCCCTCGATCGAGATGAACTTTTCGGACGTCGACATGCGGCGGGTCCCGGCCTGATCGGTGTCGGGAGCGGTGCGACCGGCGCGCCGCACGAAGGGGAGAAGCTTGCTCATCGGGCGCCTCACTCGGGGAAGGTGACGAGGCGTTGCGCCCGGGCGAGCACTTGGTCGAGGACCATGCCGACGAGGCCGATCACCAGGATCGAGGTGATCACGTTGGTGATCGAGAGGTTGTTCCACTCGTTCCAGACGAAGTACCCGATGCCGGTGCCGCCGACCAACATCTCGGCTGCCACGATGACGAGCCAGGCGATGCCGATGGAGATGCGCATGCCGGTGAGGATGGTGGGGGCGGCGGCCGGCAGGATCACCGTGAAGGCCCGGCGGATCGGACCGACCTCCAGCGTGCGGGCGACGTTGAGCCACTCCTTCCGGGTCGAGGCGACGCCGAACACCGTGTTGATCAGCATCGGCCAGACCGAGCAGATGAAGATCACGAAGATCGCCGACAGGCTCGAATCCTTGATCGTGTAGAGGGCGAGCGGCATCCAGGCGAGCGGCGAGACCGGCTTGAGGATCTGGATGTAGGGGTCGAGCGCACGGCTCATCAGAGGCGACATGCCGATGAGGAAGCCGACCGGGATCGCCACCAGCACCGCGAGGCCGTAGCCGAGCGCGACGCGCCCGACCGAGTAGGCGAGCTGGATGCCGATGCCCTTGTCGTTGGGGCCCCGGTCGTAGAACGGGTCCTTCAGGTGCTTCCCAATGGTCTCGGCGACATCGAGCGGCCCCGGCATCGCGGACTTGCCGGTGGTGGCGGTGGCTCCCATCAGGGCGGCGTATTCCGGGTTCATCGCCTCGGTCTTGGCGGTGCCGCTCACCGCGACCTGCCAGACGAGCAGGATTGCGGTGAGCAGCGCCAGCGAGAGCACGCCGGCGCGGAGGTTGAGTGTGCGCGTCATGGCTCAGCTCGCCCGCTTGATCTTGAACGAGTCGAGGTATTCCTTCGGCCTCGATGGGTCGAAGGTCTTGCCCATCACCGCAAAGGTCTTGCTGGTCGCCTCGGGCGGTGAGAAGCCGTCCTGCTTCATCAGCTTGGCGGCGTCGGTCGCCAGATAGACCTGGCGGGCGACCGCGGCGTAATCGACGTCGCCCTTGAGCTGGCCCCAGCGCTTCATCTGGGTCAGGATCCAGACCGCGAAGGATTGCCAGGGGAAGGCGTCGAAATCGACGCGGTCGGGCACCTTGCGCACCTGTCCCAGCCCGTCGGCGAAGGTGCCGGTGAGCACCTGCTCGACGACCGTGAGCGGCTGGTTGAGGTAGTTCGCCGGCGCGATCGCGGCGGCGATCTCCTTCCGGTTCTCCGCCTTCGAGGCGTAGGCGGTCGCCTGGATGATCGAGCGCAGGAGCGCCGCGTAGGTGTTCGGCGTCTCCTTGATGAAGGATTCCGAGGCCGCAAAGGCGCAGCACGGGTGCCGGTCCCAGATCTCCTTCGACAGGATGTGGATGAAGCCGACGCCGTCGTAGACCGCGCGCTGGTTCACCGGATCGGGGGCGAGGAAGCCGTCGATGTTGTCGGCGCGCAGGTTCGCGACCATCTCGGGTGGCGGCACGGCGCGGATCTGCACGTCGGTGTCGGGATCGATGCCGGCTTCCGCCAAGTAGTAGCGCAGCAGGTAGTTGTGCATCGAGTAGTCGAACGGCACGGCGAGCTTGAAGCCCTTCCAGTCCTTCGGGTCGCGCCTGTCCTTGTGCTTCATCGCCAGTGTGATGGCCTGGCCGTTGACGTTCTCCACCGCCGGCATCGTGTAGGCTTGCGGGTTCGAGCCGAGGCCGAGGGAGATCGCGATCGGCATCGGCGCCAGCATGTGGGCGGCGTCGTATTCCCTGTTCAGCGTCTTGTCGCGGATCACCGCCCAGCCGGCGGTTTTCACCACCTCGACGTTCAGGCCCTGCTTCTCGTAGAAGCCCATGGGCTTGGCCATGATGATCGGCGTGGCGCAGGTGATCGGGATGAAGCCGACCTTCAGGTCGGCCTTCTCGGGCTTGCCTGCTTGCGCAAACGCCTCGGCGGCGAACTTCACGGGTAAGAACTGGCTCACTGCCGCGAGCGCGGTGGCGGCGCCGACGCTCCTCAGGAAGGCGCGCCGCTCGGCGTCGTGGGGGAAGAGCGCGCGCATCACCGCGCCCTCGACCGCCCTCTCCAGCGCAGCCTCGCCTGTCGGCGCGGCGTGATCCGCGTCGTGCGCGGCCTGGCTCGCATGGGCACCGCAGGAGCAGCCGCCGCGGGCGAAGCGGCGTTTGGCATCGAAGGGGTTGTCGAACAGGGCCATTTGCGCCTCGCGCGGTTCGGGACGTCAAGGAATTGGCAAGGGGTGTGCCAAGCGCGCGGATCAGCCGAACCTGTTTCTCGTCAATGACTTGGAGCGACACTGCAAAACTACGAGATTTCGTGTAAAACGAAGTCTCGTAGTTCAATGACGAGATCTCGTAATGCCGGAGGCAGGTCTCTCCTCAGCCGCATATGCCGGTTTCGGGCTCGTCTTCGAGGCAGGCGCCGAGGCCATGCTGGTGCTCGATCCGGCCGGGGACCGGATCGTCGATGCCAACGACGCCGCGGCGCGCCTGCTCGGTCACCCGCGAGCGGCGCTGCGGGCCATGGCGGCGAGCGCCCTGCATCCGGGTCAGGTGCCGGCGCTGATCGTGTTCACGCAGGGCGTCCAGGCCAAGGGGCGCTGGTGGACCCACACGCTCACGCCCCGGCACGGGGCGGGCCGCGCCCTCAACGTCGAGTCCGTCGGCGCGGTGCTGCCCGATGGGCTCGTCCTCGTCACGCTGTTCGATCTCGACGAGCGCCGCCAGCGGCAGGTCGACCGCGAGGCCGACCGCCACATGCGCGCCGGCCTCTCGGAGTGGCAGCGCATGGAGCGGATTTTTCGCGATATCGAGCGGGAGAACCAGTTGATCCTGCGCGCCGCGGGCGAGGGCATCTACGGGGTCAATGCCGAGGGGGTGACGACCTTCGTCAACCCGGCCGCCGAGCGCATGCTGGGCTGGGCCGCCGCCGACCTCGTCGGCCGGGACATGCACGCCTCCGTGCACCACACCCATCCGGACGGCTGCCCCTATCCGCACCGGGATTGCCCGATCTACGCGGCCTTCCGCGACGGGGCCGTGCATCAGGTCGACGACGAGGTGTTCTGGCGCCGCGACGGCACCTCCTTTCCGGTCGAGTACACCTCGACGCCGATCCGCGACCGTGGCGCGCTCGTCGGGGCCGTCATCGTGTTCCGCGACATCAGCCAGCGCCGCGAGGCGGACGAGCGCCTGCGGCAGGCGCTCGCCGAGGTCGTCTCCCTGCGCGAGCGCCTCGAACTGGAGAACGCCTACCTGAAGGAGGAGATTCGGGCCGGCAGCCACCATCAGGGCATCATCGGCCGGAGCCCGGCCATCGAGGTGATCCGGCGCCAGATTGATCTCGTGGCCGGCACCGACGCCACGGTGCTGGTCACGGGCGAGTCCGGCACCGGCAAGGAGCTGATCGCCCGCGCGATCCACGAGGCCAGCCGCCGCCGGGATCGACCCATGATCCGGGTGAATTGCGCGGCGGTGCCGCGCGAATTGTTCGAGAGCGAGTTCTTCGGCCATGCCCGCGGCGCCTTCACGGGCGCGTTGCGCGACCGGGTCGGGCGCTTCGAACTGGCCGACGGCGGGACGCTGTTCCTCGACGAAGTCGGCGAGATCCCCCTCGACCTTCAGGGCAAGCTCCTGCGCGTGCTGCAGGAACGCTCGTTCGAGCGCGTCGGCGAGGAGCGCACCCGCGCGGTCGACGTCCGGCTCGTGGCGGCGACGAACCGCGACCTGAAGGAGGAGGTGTGCCGCGGTCGCTTTCGTGGCGACCTCTACTTCCGCCTCAACGTCTTCCCGATCGGCGCGACCCCTCTGCGCGATCGGCCCGAGGACATTCCCCTCATCGCCCAGCACATGCTCAGCGGCGCAGCGCACCGCCTCGGCGTGCCCGAGCCCCGCCTGACGGAGGGCGATGTCCGCCGCCTCATCCGCTACGGCTGGCCGGGCAACGTGCGGGA
>NZ_SMNT01000092.1 GCF_004348265.1 Methylobacterium segetis | reverse complement strand
CTCGCCCGGGTGCTCGACACCGACGAGGGCGCCGCCCGCCTCGGCGAGGTCGCCCTGGTGCCGGCGAGTTCCGCGATCTCGGCTTCCGGCCTCCTGTTCTACAACACCCTCTACGACGAGAACGCGGCGAGCCACATCGCGCTCGGCCAAGCCTACAGCAAGTGCTTCCGCGGCGGCGGCGCGAGCTTCAGCGAGGCGGACCTCGCCGAGCGCGGCGCCAACCGTTCCCTGATCCACATCGACTGGATGATCGGCTCGGCCGAGATCGACGTGGATGGCATCGCGCCGGACGGCCGCGCGGTGCCGGTGATGCGCCGGGGCGAGTGGGTCTAGGGCTTAGGCCCTCACAGCCCCGGCCCCTTCGCCGCGCCCCAGATCCGTCCCGGCTGCCCGCCCAGAGCCCCCTGGACGAGGATGGCGTAGCTGTCCGCCTCGCCGACCTGGATCGCCGAGCGGGGGGCCTCGAAGCGGGCGGCCTGGCCGGTCCAGGCGCCGAGGCGGTAGAGCCCGCGCACCACGTTCACGTAGGTCGCGACCCGGCCCCGGTTCTCGCCGCGCTCGACCGCCACGGCGCGGCTGCGCAGGAGGGGGACGAGCCAGACGTCGGCCCGGCCCGGCGGGTTCGGGTCGGCGCCGACCTCGACGACGATTCGGTCGCCCTGCTCCTCGGTGCGGACCGGCACCCGGAGGCCCCCCGCCCGGGTCTCCTGCATGATCGTCTCGATGCCGGCCCGGTTCGCCCCGGCGAGCGCGGCGCCGCCATTGATCACGAGGGCCGGGGTATAGATCCGGACCTCGCCGTGGGCCGTGGCGTAGGCGCGCTGGCGGTCGGTGAAGAGGCTGTGGCCGAGCGTGTCCTTCCAGCCGAGGTAATCCCAGTAGGTCACGGGAAAGGTCAGGGCGAGGAGGCCGGGGCGGCGGGCGAGGTCGCCGAACAGGTGCTCGGCCGGTGGGCAGACGGCGCAGCCCTGGCTCGTGTAGAGTTCGAGGACGGCGCGGAGCGGCTCGGCGGCCGCCGGCAGGCAGCCCGCGAGCAGGCCCGGAATCAGGCTGGCCAGGAGCGCCGCGATCCGAGCACGCGGCCGGGTTGCATCCGACATCATCTCATGAGAGCGCGGGTGCGGAAGGCTGGGAAGTCACGTTGGCTTGAGCGGCGTCGCCGCCGGGGGCCGCCTCCGGCATGCCCCGCGGCTGCTTCGGCTTGGGCAGCATGGAGGGGCGCCAGCGCCGGTGCATCCAGAGCCACTGCCCCGGCTCCTCGCGCACCCATTCCTCCAGCACCCGGGTCATCGCCTGCATGGCGCCCTGCACGTCGATGGCGCCGCTCGCGTCGCGGGGCAGGTCGAGGGGCGGGGTCAGTTCCAGGCGGAAGCGTACGCCGTCCCGCCGCACCACGCGGGCCCCGTGGACCGGGCACTCGTAGTGCCGGGCGAGCTTGGCGAGCAGCGGGTTGACGAGGCAGGGCCGCCCGAAGAACTCCACCACCACGCCGCGGGTGAAGTGCTGGTCGATCAGCTGACCGAGATGGCCGCCCCGCTCCACCACGCCCTGCATGGCGAAGGCGGCGCCGGGGCCGGACGCGGCGAGGCCGCCCATCGTGGCGCGGCGCACCTCCTGAACGAGGCGGGCGGCGGCCGGGTTGTTCGGCGGCCGGAACACGGCGGTCGTCTCGAGCCCGAACTTCTGGGCGCAGATCGCGGGCAATTCCCAGTTCGCGAGGTGCGAGGCGAAGACGAGGCCGGGCCGGCCATCGTCCCGCAGGGCGTAGAAATGGTCGATCCCCTCGACCTCCATCCGCTGCGTCGCCGGATCGGCCGGGTCGTAGTCGAACAGCCGGTCGAGATGGGCGTATTCCGCGCCCGTGCGGCCGAGATTCTCCCAGGCGTCGCGGGAGATCCGCCGGAGCTCGGCCTCGTCGCGCCCGGGGAAGGCGGCGCGCAGGTTCGCCAGCGCCGTGCGGTGAGCGGGCAGCCGGGGGCCGATCAGCCGGAACAGCGCCCCGCCGATGGCGCTCGCCCGCTCCGGCCCGAGGGCGCGGGCGAGCAGGAAGAGCCCCCGGATCAGGGGGATCATGGCGAGCCCGGCCATCCGGGGCAGGTGCCGGTTCAGCATGAAGGCGAGGCGCAGCAACGGGTCTCTCGTGAGGGCGGCGTCTCGGCAACGCGGGCGGGATGCGACCCGCTTAGAGGATTCCGGGCTGCAAGTGGAGTGGGGCTCGCCCGGTCACAAGGTCACGAGGATCTTGCCGAAGACCTTGCGCGATTCGAGCCGCTCCAGGCCCTGCCCGAAATCGGCGAGGGGATAGACCGTGTCGATCACCGGCGTGATCCCGTCGGCCATCTTGGAGAGCGACTCGCGGATGTTGCGGATCGAGCAGCCGAACGAGCCGGTGATGCGGTATTGCTGCTGGAAGAGCTGCATCAGGTTCATCGTGGTCGAGACGCCCGACGTCGAGCCGCAGGTCACGAGCCGCCCGCCGCGCTTCAGGCACAGGAGCGAGCCGTTCCAGGTGTCGGGGCCGACATGCTCGAACACGACGTCGACGCCCTTGCGCTTCGTCAGCCGCCGCACCTCGCCCTCGAAGCGCTCGGTCCGGTAGTTGACGACGTGGTCGGCCCCGAGCTCGGCGGCCTTCGCGCCCTTCTCGTCGTCGCCGACCGTCGTGAAGACGGTGCAGCCGATCGCCTTCGCCATCCTGATCGCGGCGGTGCCGATGCCGGAGCCGCCGGCATGGACGAGGATGCTCTCGCCGGGCTCCAGCCGCGCGTTGTCGAACAGCATGTGCTGCACCGTGCCGAAGGCGATCGGCGCGCAGGCGGCCTCGACGTGGCTCACGCCCGCCGGCACCTTGACGACGAGGCGGGCCGGCATCGTCACGAAGTCGCGGGCGAAGCCGTCGATGTGGAAGCCCATCACGCCGCCGACCTCCTCGCAGAGGTTGTCGCGGCCCTCCCGGCAGGCCCGGCAGCGGCCACAGGTCTGCGCCCCGTAGATCACGACGGGCTCGCCCGCGGCGAAACCCTCCACGCCCTCGCCGACCTCCGCGATCTCGCCCGCGGCCTCGGCGCCGACGGTGAGCGGCAGCTTGCGCTTGGCGAAGGCCATGCCGCGAAAGCCCCAGACGTCGATGAAGTTGAGGCCGACCGCCCGCACCCGCACCCGGACCTCGCCGGGTCCCGGCGGGGGCGCATCCTCGACCTCCGTCAGGCGCAGGTCGCGGTCGCCGAAGAGCTGGAGGGCTTGCATCATCGTTCTTCCGGTTGCGCGCGCTCGGAGATGCCCCGAGCGACTGCCTCGGGGGCTCCGTACAGGATCGCGTCGAGGCGCGCACGCACGGCATCCCGGTCGGCCCCGCACAGGCGGCCGATCGGCCGGCCGATCTCGCCGAAGCCGAGCGTGAACAGCTTCCAGCGGACGACGGACCGGTGTTTCAGGCCCGCTGCCGCAAGATCGCTGATCGGATAGTCGCTCGGCCAGCGGCTCCCCGCGCCCGTGGTGATCATCGACGCGATCAGGTGTCCGTGCGCGGCGTTGAACGCGCCGTCCGAGAGAACGAGGATCGGGCGCGGCTTGCGCTGGGGAATGTCGAGGAAGGGAAACAGGGCCGTCAGGACGTCGAAGCGGTCAAAGCTCATCGTAGGCCGCCGCGTCCTCGGGACTGTTCCACTCGCTCAAGGTGGCGGAAAGGGACAGGAGATAGGGATCGACCGAGCCGGCTTCCGGCTCCACCGTGACCATCGCGCCGCGCCGCGCCACCAGCGTTCTCCAGAACGCCGCGTCGGCGGGTTCCGGCCGCACGCCCTCCGTCGGGCGCCCGTCGCGCCCATCGCGCATCTTGCGGAAACGGACGGGGCGGCCCTCGATGCGCAGGACGATCGCGTCGTCCGCCGGCAGGGTCCGGATCGTCCGGGCCAGTTCGGGGTCGCCCTCGATATGCCGGGCCCACAGCACATCGTCCCGGATGATCATCGTCGCCATCGCGCGGCCTCCGATCGATACCTACGCAGGGACGGGCCGGCCTTCAACATCCCTCACTCGGGTGCCAGATAGCGCCGCCGGGCCCAGCCCACGCTGCGGCCGAACTTGACGCGGCACCACGTGGTGCGGCTCGGCGTGTCGTTGGTGCAGCCGAAGCCGAGGAGACGGCGGCCGGCCGGGATCTCGCCGACGATCTCGGCGGCCGCGTCCGGCTCCGCGCGGATGCTCAGGGCCTCGCCGCGAGGCAGGCCGTCGACCCGGAACGGTTCCGGCTCGGCGCGGGCCGGCCCGGCAGCCAGCAGGGCGAGGGCGAGGGCCGGGAGGAGGCGGAGGCGCATCGTCGGTCTCAGGAGCGGTGCACGCCCATCATGGCGGTGAGCCCGCCGTCGACGGGCAGGACGGCGCCCGTGATATAGCCGGCCCCCTCCCCCATCAGGAAGGTCGCCAGTGCCGCAACCTCGGCGGGCTGCGCGAAGCGCCCGGCCGGGATCTGCCGCTCCATCCCCTCGCGGTGGGCGGCGTAGGGCGCCATCATGTCGGTGTCGATGAAGCCCGGCGCGATCACGTTGACGGTGACCCCGCGCTTGGCCGACTCGATCGCGAGCGTGCGGCAATACGAGATCAAGGCGCCCTTCGAGGCGGCATAGGCGGCGTTGCCGGCATTGGCCTGGAGCGCCGCCACCGAGCCGATCGCGACGATCCGGCCCCGGCGCGCCCGGATCATGCCGCGCACCAGCGCCTTGGCGAGCCGCGTCAGCGACCAGAAATTGACCTGCATCGCGGCCTCGGCGCGGTCCTGCGCCAGCATCGCGGCGAGCGCGTCGGCCGATTGCCCGGCATTGTGGACGAGCCCGTGCCAGCTCTCGCCCTCGATCGCCTCGCAGAACGCGTCGAGGGCGACGCGGTCCGAGAGGTCGAGGGCGTGGGCCGTGACGCGCCGGTCCGGGTGCGTGCGGCCGAGTTCGGAGAGAAGCGCCTCCGCCCTGTCGCCGGAGCTGCGATAGGTGAAGGCGACGTCGTGGCCCGACGCCGCCAGCGCGCGCACGATCGCGGCGCCGAGCCCGGAGGCGCCGCCGGTGACGAGGACGCGGCCCGCTCCGCTCGCCCCGGCGCTCGGTCCGGTGCTCATGCGGGCTCCGAGCCGAGCACGAGGCAGGTGTTCTGCCCGCCGAAGCCGAACGAGTTCGACAGCACCCGCTCCACCCGCGCGTCGCGGGCTTCGGCCACCACGTCCAGCGGAATGGCCGGGTCGGGCACCGCGTAGTTGATGGTCGGCGGGATGCGCCCGTTCCGGATCGTCAGCAGCGAGATCACCGCCTCGATGGCGCCCGCCGCCGTGAGCGTGTGGCCGATCATCGACTTGTTCGAGGAGATCGGCACGGCGCCCATGCGCTCGCCGAACACGGCCATGAGGCCCAGCGCCTCCATCTTGTCGTTCTCGGGCGTCGAGGTGCCGTGGGCGTTGATCGTGTCGATGCCGTCCGGCCCCAGGCCCGCATCGTCGAGGGAGGCGCGGATCGCCGCGATGATCGGGGCGCCGTCCGGGCTCGAGCGGGTGCGGTGGAAGCCGTCCCCCTTCTCGCCGCAGCCGAGGACGTAGCCGAGGATCCGGGCGCCGCGGGCCTGGGCCGCCTCCGCATCCTCCAGCACGAGGGCGGCGGCGCCCTCGCCCATCACGAAGCCGTCGCGGTTCTTCGAGAAGGGTTTCGACGCCGCCTCCGGCACCGCGTTCTGGGTCGAGAGGGCGGAGAGGAGCGAGAAGCGGATCAGGGATTCGGGGTTCACCGAGCCGTCCGTGCCGATGCAGAGGGCGGCCGTCATCTCGCCCCGGCGGATCGCCTCGACGCCGAGCTGGATCGCGGTGGCGCCCGACGAGCAGGCGGTCGAGAGCGAGATCGGCGAGCCCTTGGTGCCGAAGCGGTCCGCGATCCGGTCGGCCACGGTGCCGAAGATGAAGAGGTCGTGCCACGCGTCGAAGCGGCGGGTCGCGGCCGCCCGCTGCAGGCCCGCATAGGTCACCGCCTCGTTCCCGGCGCCGGCCTCGGCGAGCGCCTGCCGCTGCGGCCATTCCATCTCGACCGGCGGCACCGCGATGAAGAGCGCGCCGGGGAAATCGCCCGCGCGCCCGATTCCCGCCTGGGTGACCGCCTCCTCGGCGGCGGTGGCCGCGAAGCGCTCGGAGAGGGCGGGCGCCACCAGCGGGTCGGTGTCGAGGAAATCGACCGTGCCGGCGATGGTGGTGCGCAGGCCCTCGGTGGGGAACCGCGCGATCGCGTGGATGCCGGAGCGCCCGGCGGTCAGCGCCGCCCAGTTCTCGGCCTGGCCCTGCCCGAGGGAGGTGACGAGGCCGATGCCGGTGACGGCGACGAGGGGCCGGCCTCTCGCGTCGCGATGGGGGTGAGCTGTCATGGGGTCGTCTTACAGCAAGTCTCGCGCGTGAGTCTTGGGCGCCGGCATGGCCGCAGCGTGACAGGGCAGGCGTTGTTCCGGATGCGGGCCTACGCGGCCAGCACCCGCACGACGCCCTCGCCGCGCCGGTGGCCGACCGTGGTGACGGCGACCTCCGAGAGGCCCGTCTCGGCGACGAGGGCGGCGGCGAGCGCCGCGCCGAAGGGCGCCGCCACCTCGAGCCCGTGGCCGATCAGGTCGCCGAGCGCGGTCAGCGTCGCGCCGGGCGCGAGCTCCGCGAGCGCCGCCCCCTCCTCTGCGGTGATCGGCGCGACGCCCGTTGCCCCCGAGATCACGGCGCCCGCGCGCCCGATTCCTGCCCGGCCCCAGATCGCGGCGAGGCTGCCCGCGAGGCTCCCGGGCTCGCGTCGGGTGCGGTCGCTCGCGACCGCGTCGATCCGGGCGAGCGCGCGGGCGCCGCGGGCGGCGGCGGAATCCGCCGCCTCCAGCACCAGGAAGGCGGCGCAGCTGCCGAGGATGAAGCCGTCCTCGCCCTGCCCGGTCCGCTCGAAGACGGGCCGGTAATCGGGCTTCCGCAGGAAGCCGCCCATCTCGTGGATGACCATCACGTCCGGCCGCTCGGCGCTGTAGGAGCCCCCGACCAGCATGGCGTCGATCTGGTTCGAGGCGATCCGCGCCTGCGCGATGCGCAGCGCATCGATGCCCGCCGCCTCCTCGCCCATGAAGGTGCGGGACGCCCCCGTGACGCCGTGCACGATGGCGATGTTGCCGGCCAAGAGGTTCGAGAGCTGCGCCAGGAACAGGGTCGGGCGCAGGTCGTTCTGCAGGCGCTCGTTGAGGTAGGCGCCCGGATCGGACGCCTCGCGCAGGCCCGTCAGGATCGCCCCGTCGACCGCGTAGTCGCGCTCGCCCCCGCCCGCCGCGACGACGAGGTGGAGGTTCTCCTTGAAGGACGCATCGCCCTTCACGCCCGCGGAATCGAGGGCGAGGCCCGCCGCGTAGACGCCGAGGCGCTGCCACGCCTCCATCTGGCGCTGGTCGGATTTCTTCGGGATCTGCCCGTCGAGCGTGAGGGCGGGGGCCGGGTGAACCGGGTAGGGCGCGAAGGTCTCGGCATCCGTGCGCGGGGGCGCGCCCGCGGCGAGCGCGTCGAGATGCGCCGCGAGCCCCTCGCCCGCGCAGGAGACGAGGCCGATGCCGGTGACGACGACGGCGCGCCCGCTCACGGCAGGGCTCCGGGCTCGGCCCCGATCGCGAGCCCGATCCGGCGCGCCCGCTCGCGCATCGGCGCGTCGAGGCCCGGGGGGAAGGGCATGGTGCGGAAGCGCAGCTCCGCGTCGGCCAGCGGCTTGCCCGCGTGGCGGATCGCGGCCTTCGTCACCGCGTAGCCCGAGCCGTCATGGACGAGGCTCGCCTCGATGCTGAGCTCGGCGCCCGGCCCCACGAAGGAGCGGAAGCGCGCCTTGTCGACCGCCATCAGGAAGGGCATCTGCGCGAAGTCGAGATGGGCGAGCACGAGGTAGCCGGAGGCCTGCGCCATGGTCTCCGTCAGCAGAACGCCCGGCACCAGCGGGTGGCCGGGGAAATGCCCCTCGAAGACGGGGCTCTCGTCGGGCACGCGGGCCAGAGCCTCGATCCGGCCCGCCTCGCGGTCGAGGTGCACGACGGAATCGATCATCTCGAAATATTCGAGGCGCATGGTCGCTTCGGATCGGCGGCGTCGGTGCGGGCGTCGGTGGACTAAGCCTTGGCGGCCTTCTCGGCGACCAGCGCGTCGATGCGGGCGCAGAGGTTCTTGAGGACGAAATACTCCTCGGCCGGCACCTTGCCCTCGTTGACCTCCTGGGTCCAGCGCTCCAGCGGCAACTTGATGCCGAAGGCCTTGTCCACCGCGAAGGCGATGTCGAGGAAGGCCAGCGAATCGATGCCGAGATCGTCGATGGCGTGGCTCTCGGGGGTGATCTTGTCCCGCGGGATGTCGGCGGTGTCCGCGATGATGTCGGCAACCCGGTCGAAGGTCGCGCTCGTGGCGGTGATGGGCTGGTCAGACATGCGTTCTCGCCGTGTTCCTGAAGTCGTCGCCGGGCGGGAAGAGCCCTTCCCGCACCGGGCGCAGGCGACCCGGCGCCCCCCGGGACCATGCGCGCGTCGGCGGACCGCCGCGGGCGGTCCTCACGTTGGCGGCGACCTCTACACGAGGGGTCTCGGGCGGGCAACCGTGCCGGCTTCGGGGCCATGCCGCGGTCTCAGGCGCGGATGTCGGTGAAGAGACCCCTGGCCGGAGTCCCGAGCGTCCCCGTCAGCGAATCCTTGATCCGCGCCTTGATCGTGTCCTCGATCTTCCTGCGCTCCTCCGCCCCGAGGTTGCGCAGGCTCTCCTCCGTCAGCCCCATCTTGCCGAGGAGCGCGGCCCGCATGCGCTCGGCGGGCGTCATCTTCATCAGCTCGCGGAACGACTCGACGGCCGC
Organism: Methylobacterium segetis; assembly: GCF_004348265.1. Taxonomy (GTDB): domain Bacteria; phylum Pseudomonadota; class Alphaproteobacteria; order Rhizobiales; family Beijerinckiaceae; genus Methylobacterium; species Methylobacterium segetis. Next base: position 13,668 of record NZ_SMNT01000092.1, on the reverse strand, counting down.
GGCAGGCTCGCCGGCGGCCGCGCCGGTGCCTTTCCCCCGCGTCGGCGCGGCGAGCGCCCGCATCGTGGCTGTCGACCCGATCGATCCCACCGACATGCTGCCTTCCCCCCCCCTCAGCGAGGGGAAAAGCACGGGCCGTGCAAGAGCCCCCGCCCAAGAAAACAGTCCTGATTTCCGTGGCTTGCCGGACCGTCGTCCCAGGCTCTCCTCCGCCGGCCCGGCAGACGCTGCCGGTTCCGCGTGTCGCGGTCGGCAGGTTCTGCCGGCTCCCGGGCGCCTCGGCCTCGACGCATCGGGCGAAGGTCCCCTCTCCCGTTCGGGAGTGGGACGCAGGTCTGTCCGGACAGGTCGCGCCCGCGCACGAAGTCCGGAGCGGCGGGATCCGTGGGGGGCCATCCCGGCCTCGACGCCCTACATGGCTGCCCGGGAGCGGGCGCGGAGGCCGCGCCCAGCGGAGACCCCCTGTCCGATGGACCATCGCCCGACCCCGCTCCCGCAGCCCGCACCGCCCCCCGCTCCCGCCCCGGACCGCGCTGAAGAGACCCTCCGCTCGCAGGGTGCCGCCCGGATCGCCCTGGTGCTGGCGCTCTCGGCCCTCGGGCTCTGGATCCTGCACGCGTTCCTGCCGGCGCTCGTCTGGGCGGTGATCATGGCGATCGCCCTCGGGCCCCTCTACCGCCGGGCCGAGCGGCGCTGGCCGCCGGGGCGGCACAACATCCTCCTGCCGGCGCTCGCCACGCTCCTCGTCGCCCTCGTCGTCCTCGCGCCCCTCGGCGTGCTCGGCGTGCAGGCGGCAAGGGAGGCGCACGACGCCCTCGATCTCGTGCGCTCGGCCGAGCGCACCGGCATCCCGGTGCCGGATGTCCTGCAGCGCCTGCCTTTCGGCGCGGCCCAGGCCACGCGCTGGTGGAGCGACACCCTGAGCCATCCGGAGGCGGGCTCCGAGATCCTGCACCGGCTCGACAACGCCTCGGTGATCGGCCTCTCGCGCAATCTCGGCCGCGAGGTCGTGCGCCGCAGCGTGCTGTTCGGCTTCACCCTGGTGGCCCTGTTCTTCCTGTTCCGGGACGGGCGGGCGCTGGCGGCCCAGGTGCTCACCGCCTGCAACCGCCTGTTCGGCCCCCGCGGCGAGCGGGTCGCCCGGCAGATGGTCGCCTCCGTCCACGGCACGGTGGACGGGCTCGTGCTGGTCGGGCTCGGCGAGGGCGTGCTCCTCGGGATCGTCTACGTCTTCGCCGGGGTTCCGCACCCGGTCCTGCTCGGGGCGCTCACCGCCGTGGCGGCGATGATCCCCTTCGGGGCGCCGCTCGTCTTCGGCCTCGCCTCCCTGCTCCTCGTCGCCAAGGGCGCGGTCGTCCCGGCGATCGTCGTCGCCGCCTCGGGCCTCGTCGTCACCTTCGTCGCCGACCATTTCGTGCGGCCCGCGCTGATCGGCGGCACGACGCAATTGCCCTTCCTCTGGGTGCTGCTGGGCATCCTCGGCGGCGTCGAGACCTTCGGCCTGCTCGGCCTGTTCCTCGGCCCCGCCGTGATGGCCGCGCTCGTGCTGCTGTGGCGGGACTTCACGGAGGGGCCGGCGCAGCGCCCGGTGGCGTGAGGGCGATCCCGGCGGCCGGCCCCGGCCGCCGGGAGGCCGGGATCACATCGGCGGGGTCAGGCCGTCCTTGCCGACCGCGACCAGCTTGCCGTCGAGCTTCCCCCCGTCCTTGGCCGCGACCACGAAGATCTTGGAGCCGGGCTTGAGGATCGCGGGGTCGGCCGGCTCGAAGGCGACGATCGGGGCCTGGGGCGGCACCACGATCTGCTTCGAGCCCTCCTTGTCGTAGGTCACCGTCAGCGTCTTCTCGCCGCCCGCGCCGCCACCGGCGCCGCCGCCGGAGCCGCCGCTCTTGGCGACCGTGCCGTTGGTCATGGCGCTCTTCACCTTCGGGGCGCCGGCTTGCTCCGCCTTCACGGTGCCGTTGGTCATGGCGCTCTTCACCTTGGCGCCGCCGGCGGCGGTGTGGTCGGTGATCGCGTCCCAGGCGTAGTGGCCCTCGCCCGTGCCGCGCATCGATTCGGGGAAGATCACGACCTCGAGCGCCGTCAGCGGATTCTCGCCCTTGGTGGCGGTGCCGATGAAGACGCCGTCCTTGACCGCGTCGAGGCTGGATTTCGCCACCCAGACGACCTTGGCGCCGCCGAGTTGCACGGTCTCCGTGCCGCCCTCGTTCGTCTTGACGGTGACCGTGCCGGCGTCGGCCGACTCGATCGTGCCGCGCACGCGCTGCAGCTCCGGGGCGGCCTGGGCGGCGCCGGTCAGCGCGAGGAGGCCCGCGAGGGCGGTGGTCGTGATGCAGTTCATGGCGATCTCCCGTGTTCGAGGTTCCGGGAGAGATGGGGCGGTGCCGGCCGGAGCCAAGATTGCGCCCAATTATTTGACGCGCCACATTGTTCGCGCAGGCCAGGACGATCCGGCAAAGCAGGGCTCGCGCGGCGCCCCCCGCTCAGGCCCGAAAAAAAAGGCCCCTCCGCGCGGGAGGGGCCTCTCGATGACGATCCTGCGAGTGCGCTCAGGCCGCGAGCGAGCGCAGGACGTAGGGAAGGATGCCGCCGTTGCGGAAGTATTCCAGCTCGTCGAGCGTATCGATCCGGCAGGTGAGCGGCACGTCCTGACGCGAGCCGTCGGCCGAGGTGATCTCGGCGACCAGGGTCTGGCGCGGCTTGAGCTCGCCCGCGAGCCCCTTGATCGTGACGGTCTCGTCGCCCTTGAGCCCGAGGGAGGCCCAGGAGGTGTCGCCCTGGAAGACGAGCGGCACCACGCCCATGCCGACGAGGTTCGAGCGATGGATGCGCTCGAAGCTCTCGGCGATCACGGCGCGCACCCCGAGGAGCTTCGTGCCCTTGGCCGCCCAGTCGCGGGACGAGCCGGTGCCGTATTCCTTGCCCGCGAAGACGACGAGCGGCGTGCCGGTCTCGGCGTATCGCTGCGCGGCGTCGTAGATGAACATCTTCTCGCCCGTGGGCTGCAGCAGCGTCCAGCCGCCCTCGACCACGTTGCCGCTCGCGTCCCGCACCATCTGGTTCTTGATGCGGATGTTGGCGAAGGTGCCCCGCATCATCACCTCGTGGTTGCCGCGGCGCGTGCCGTACTGGTTGAAGTCCTGCACGCGGACCTGGTGCTCCTGCAGGTAGGCGCCGGCGGGCGAGGCCGCGCGGATGTTGCCGGCGGGCGAGATGTGGTCCGTCGTGATCGAGTCGAGGAACAGGCCGAGGATGCGGGCCCCCTCGATGTCGGTGACGGGGGCCGGCACCTTCTGCATGCCCTCGAAATAGGGCGGGTTCTGCACGTAGGTGGAGCCCGAATCCCAGGCGAAGGTCTCGGCCTCGGTCACCTCGACGGCCTTCCAGTAATGGTCGCCGCCGAACACGTCGGCGTAGCGCGACTTGAACAGGGCCGAGCTGATGTTCTTCTCGATGAACGCCTGGACCTCGGACGACGAGGGCCAGATGTCGGCGAGGTAGACGGGCTTGCCGTCCGAGCCGGTGCCGAGCGGGTCCTTGGTGAGGTCGATCTGCATGGAGCCGGCGAGCGCGTAGGCGACGACGAGCGGCGGCGAGGCGAGGTAGTTCGCCCGGACATCCGGGTTTACCCGGCCCTCGAAGTTGCGGTTGCCCGAGAGCACGGCGGCGGCCACCACGTCGTTGTCGTTGATCGCCTTCGAGATCGGCGCCGGCAGCGGGCCCGAATTGCCGATGCAGGTGGTGCAGCCGAAGCCGACGAGGTTGAAGCCGAGGGCATCGAGCGGCTTCTGCAGGCCGGCGCTCTCCAGGTACTCGGCGACGACCTGGGAGCCGGGCGCCAGCGAGGTCTTCACCCAGGGCTTCGAGGTCAGGCCCTTGGCGACCGCGTTGCGAGCCAGGAGCCCCGCCCCGATCATCACGCTCGGGTTCGAGGTGTTGGTGCAGCTCGTGATCGCGGCGATCACCACGTCGCCGTGGCCGATGTCGAAGTTCGAGCCCTCGACCGGGTAGCGCTTGGCGATCTCGGCGGCCTTGCGGAACTCGGTCTCCATCGCGCCGGAGAAGCCCGTCTTGGCGGCGTCGAGCAGCACCCGGTCCTGCGGGCGCTTCGGCCCGGCGAGCGAGGGGCGCACGTCGCCCATGTCGAGGGCGAGCGTGTCGGTGAAGACGGGGTCCGGGGTCTGCGCGTCCCGCCACATCCCTTGCGCCTTGGCATAGGCCTCGACCAAGGCGATGCGCTCGTCCGAGCGGCCGGTGACGCGCAGGAAGTCGATCGTCTTCTGGTCGACGGGGAAGAAGCCGCAGGTGGCGCCGTATTCGGGCGCCATGTTGGAGATCGTGGCGCGGTCGGCCACCGCCATGTCGTCGAGGCCGGGGCCGTAGAATTCCACGAACTTGCCGACGACGCCCTTCTTGCGCAGCATCTGCGTGACGGTGAGCACGAGGTCGGTCGCCGTGGTGCCCTCGGGCAGACGCCCCGAGAGCTTGAACCCGACGACCTCGGGGATCAGCATCGAGAGCGGCTGGCCGAGCATGGCGGCTTCCGCCTCGATGCCGCCGACGCCCCAGCCGAGGACGGCGAGGCCATTGACCATGGTCGTGTGCGAATCGGTGCCGACGAGGCTATCCGGATAGGCGACCTCGGAGCCTCCCTCCGAGCGGGTCCACACGGTCTGCGACAGGTACTCGAGGTTCACCTGGTGGCAGATGCCGGTGCCGGGCGGCACGACGGAGAAATTGTCGAAGGCCGACTGGCCCCATTTGAGGAAGGTGTAGCGCTCGCCGTTGCGCTCGTATTCGAGCGCGACGTTGTCGGCCAGCGCCTTCGGCGTGCCGAACTCGTCCACGATCACCGAGTGGTCGATCACGAGGTCGACGGGCACCAGCGGGTTGATCTTCTGCGGGTCGCCGCCGAGCGCCACCATGGCGTCGCGCATGGCCGCCAGATCGACGACCGCCGGCACGCCGGTGAAGTCCTGCATCAGCACCCGCGACGGGCGGAAGGCGATCTCCGTCTCCTCCTTGCCGCGGTTGCCGAGCCACGCCACCGTGGCCTCGATGTCCGCCCGGCGGACCGAACGGTCGTCCTCGTAGCGGAGGAGGTTCTCGAGGAGCACCTTCATGGAGAAGGGCAGGGCCGCTGCGTCGGCGAGCCCGTTCTTCGAGGCCTCGGGAATGGAGTAGTAGGTGTAGGTCCTGCCCCCGACGTCGAGCGTCTGGCGGGACTTGAAGCTGTCGAGCGATGCCACGGCTAGTCTGATCCTCGCTGGCGTTTGTCGAACACGCGCAGGCATAACCTGCGCCACGAATCAGTGTTCGGCTGAACTCGCGCCGTTGCCGGCGCGCGCCGCCCCGGGGGTGCCCGGGCAGGATGATGCGCGAGGGGCGAATTGGACGCCCGATGGGTCGCGCGGCGCAGCCTGCGGCCCGTATAGAACAGTTCGAAACTCGCCGCTACGGGGGCCCGATGACAGTGGCGTGCAGGTGTCCGCGCCCGCGGCGGGGCGGTGGACGGAGCGTGGGCCGATCCCTATTCTGATGTGCGGAGATTCCCATGCTCGCCCTCGACCTGCCAGCCGACCTGGAACGGCGCCTCGATGCTCTCGCGCGGCGCACCGGGCTCAGCGCGAGCGAGCATGTCCGCGAGGCCCTGCGCGAGCACCTCGACAATCTCGACGACATCGAACTGGCCGAGCGCCGGCTCGGCGCCCTGCGCCGCGGTGAGAGCGGGACGACGTCCCTCGACGCGTTGATCGCGCGCTATGGCCTGGAAGATTGAATTCGATCGTTCGGCAGAGCGCGAACTCGACCGCCTCGGCCCCGACGCCGCACGGCGGATCCTGCGCTTCCTCCGCGATCGGGTCTCGCCACTCGACGATCCCCGTGCCATTGGCGAGGCGCTGAAAGGCGCCAAGCTCGGCAGCCTCTGGAAATATCGGGTCGGGGATTATCGCGTGATCGCCTCCATCGAGGACGGATGCCTGCGCATCGTGGTCTTGCGCGTCGGGCACCGCCGCGAGGTCTACCGTTGACCCGCCCGTCCTGAGATCGGGTCGATCCCGTGCGCCTCACCGTCACCGGCCTCGCCGTCCGCCGCTCCGGGCGCCGCATCTTCGCGGGCCTCTCCTTCGCCCTCGGCCCCGGCGAGGCGCTGATGGTCACGGGCCGCAACGGCGCCGGCAAGTCGACGCTGCTCGCCGTCCTCGCCGGGCGCCTCAAGCCCGATGCCGGCGCGGTCCGGGCGGACGATGTCGGCGAGGCGAGCCTGCCCGAATGCCTGCACGTCGTCGGCCATCGGGACGGGCTGAAGAGCGCGCTGACGGCGGAGGAGAACCTCGCCTTCGCCCGCGACCTGCTCGGTGATCCGGCCCTGACGCCCGGCGCGGCGCTGGCGGAACTCGGCCTCGCCCACGCGCTGAAGCTGCCGGTCGCCTACCTCTCGGCGGGGCAGCGGCGGCGGGTGGCGCTCGCCCGGCTCCTCGTCTGCCGGAGGCCGCTCTGGCTCCTCGACGAGCCGACGGCCGCCCTCGACACGGCCTCGCAGGGCGTTCTCGCCGCGCTCATGGCCCGGCACCGGGCGGGCGGCGGCCTCGTCGTGGCGGCGACCCACCAGGCGCTCGGCCTCGCGGATGCGCGGGAATTGCGCATCGAGCGCCCGCCCCTGCCGGCCGAGGATTCGGCGGAGGCCTTCGCGTGATCCGCGCCTTCCGCGCCCTCGTCGCCCGCGACCTGACGCTCGCCGCCCGCGTCGGCGGCTCGGGCACGCTCTCCCTCGTCTTCTTCCTGATGATCGTGGCGCTGGTGCCCTTCGCGCTCGGGCCCGACCTCAACCTCCTGTCGCGGATCGGCCCCGCCATCCTCTGGCTCGCCGCGGTGCTCGCCACCCTGATCGGCCTCGACCGCCTGTTCCAGGCCGACGAGGAGGACGGCTCCCTCGACCTGATGACGGGGGCGCCCGCGCCCCTCGAACTCGTGGTGCTGGCCAAGGTCGCGGCGCATTGGCTGACCACGGGCCTGCCCCTGGCACTGGCCTCCCCCCTGTTCGGCCTGCTCGTGGCGCTCGACGGCACCGCCATGGCCGCGACCGCGCTCACCCTTCTCGTCGGCACCCCGGCGCTGACCTTCGTCGGCGCGGTCGGGGCGGCGCTCACCGCCTCGATCCGCCGCGGCGGCCTGATCCTCGCCGTGCTGGTCCTGCCGCTGATGATCCCGACCCTGATCTTCGGCGTCTCGGCCGCGCAGTCGGCGCTCGGTGGCACGGTGCCCTTCGCGACGCCGCTGACGATCCTCGCGGCCCTCAGCCTGATCGCGGCGGTGATCGGCACCTTCGCGGCGGCGGCGGCCCTGCGCTGGTCGGAGTAATGGCGCGCAGTTGGAAAGCCTCGACTTTACACCGGCCCCCCTACGCCGGACACGATCTCCCATAGCACCATTCGCAATTGGGCGAAGCTCGGAGATCTGCAGGATTCGTGGTCGAAATGCTCGCCGATTCGAATGGCTGCTTCGACTTTGCGTAGGCCGCCGGTATGGTAGCCACCCCGTCGCAACAGCCGCTCCAGCGCTTCCCAGGTGCCGCCGGCGATAGCATCCGGCTGGCGGTAGGCAGCCTGCCGGCACGCGCCGCGAGGCACTCGCGGGTCGGCGCGACAAACCGCTTCCCAGCAGCCGAAGTACCAAGCCTCAAGTTCCTCGATCGCGATTTGCGTCGCGACCGTCCACTCGCCGGACTGCGAAACCCTGCTCGCGGATCGCGTTATCAGGCCGGCGGATTGCGCGGCTCGCTCCATGTGCCGCTTGAGCGCTGCGCATTTGTCGTCGTCGCGATCGAGCAGGACCACGATCTTCGTGTCCGACGGCTGCCAGCGGGCGTAGCCGCGTAGCCGATCCTCGAGCTTGCCCAGCAGGTCGGTCTTGCCCTGATACGCGTGCAGGCGGAAGGTCGCCTGATCACCAAGGATTCGAGGAAGAATTTGCTTCAGGAAGGCTTCCATCGAAGGCTCCTCGATCAGGAACTCGATGTGCCGGAGACTCACGCGGCGGCTCCCGCCCGGCTGACGGGCGCCCCGTGGTTGGTCAGGGGATCGCCCACCCCGAAATGGCCTTCGAGCCAGAGGTGCCCCAGTTGCCCGCCCTCAGCCATGAGCTCTCTGACACCAGGGATGTCCGAGGCGGTCGTAACCCGGCTGTATCCGTCGTCGTCTCGGTAGAGAACCCGTACTTCTTCCGGGCGCATTGCGTTCAGGAAGAACGGTGAGTGGCTCGTCACAAGTAACTGCCCGCGCTCGCTCGCCGACCGGCACTCCTCCGCAAGCCCGTATAGCAGGCGGGGGTGAAGGAAGTTCTCAGGTTCCTCAATGCCGATGAAGGGCGGTGGCGCCGGATCATTCAAAAGCACAAGGTACGCGAGCATCTTGAGTGTCCCATCGGAGGCGAATCGCGCCAGGATCGGATTGTCGAAAGGGGCATCTTTGATGGACAAGAGTAGTCGTCCGTCCGCCATTGCCTCTGCGAGTACGCTTTCGACGCGGGGTACACGGTCTCGCAGGGAGCGAAAAATTGCTTGCAATTGACCTGAGTGCTGCTCACCGAGGTATTGGATTACATTCGCAAGATTGTCACCCGTGCGCGATAACCGCTCCTGTGGTCCAGCCTCCGGCTGGCCTCGCGTATTGTCCACGGAGAAATATGAGACGTACCAGCCGGTAATGAAGTCGCGTAGGGCGGCGACGCGCGGGTGTTCGGCGAACTGACCAAGTGCGTTCACGGCGATCAGGTCCGGCGACTTCAGGGGAATATCGATGCGTTTATCCTGCTCGTCAGGCAGATCTCCACTGACGGCCTTGCCGTTCCCAGCGCGGTAATCAAGGAAGCGGAAGGGCTTTCCGTGACTGCCACGCTTCCATTGCAGCCACTCCTCGGCCACAACTGGCGCCCCATTTCTCTCATCTACGGCTAGGTGATAGGTGATTAATGGGTAGTCAGCTTCCCTATATTTGATTTCAATGACAATGGGCCCGTCACTGCCTCGTGTCTTGAGCTCCTTCGCGCGTCCTCGACGATCCCAAGCGCGCCTCAGGCCGAACTCGAAGCATTCCGAGAGGAAAGCGAATACGTCGAAAACCGTCGACTTTCCGCTGCCGTTTGGCCCGAGCAGGGCTGTCAGAGGTGTGATCTCCCGCAGCTCGATCTTGCGCAAGGCGCGGAAATTCTCGACTCGCAGATAGGTGATGTGCGCCTGCCTGCGCGGTCTGCCGTCGACCAATTCCATTCGCTTCCTGATAGCCATGAGCGTGCAGACTCCGCTCCAGAAGAAGAACGCTAGAAAGAGGCTTAGCCGAGACACCGAGCGTGCAACACCCTTGCGGCCCGATCCAGCCTGCGCCCCTCCCCCGCATTGCCGCTGCACCGCACGCCGCGCTAAAGCGGGAGCATGTCGGCCTCGCCCTCGCTCTGGACCCGCCTGTCCAATCCCGGCCACTTCCTGCGCTGGTCGGGCGCCCTCATGCCCTGGCTCGTCGCGGTGTCGCTGCTGGCGCTTTGCCTCGGCCTCTCCCTGTCCTGGTTCGTGGCCCCGCCCGATTACCAGCAGGGCGAGACGGTGCGGATCATGTTCATCCACGTGCCCGCGGCCTGGCTCGGGGTGTTCTTCTACGGCTCCATGGCGCTCTCGGCCATCGGGACGCTGGTCTGGCGCCATCCGCTGGCCGACGTGGCGCAGCGGGCGGCCGCGCCCATCGGGGCAGCCTTCACCATCATCTGCCTCGTCACCGGCTCGCTGTGGGGCAAGCCGATGTGGGGCACCTACTGGGTCTGGGACGCGCGGCTCACCTCGATGCTCGTCCTGTTCCTGATCTATTGCGGCATCATCGCCCTCTGGCGCACGATGGAGGATCCGAACCGGGCCGCCCGTGCGGTGGCGATCCTGACGCTCGTCGGCGCCGTGAACCTGCCGATCATCAAGTTCTCCGTGAACTGGTGGTCGACGCTGCACCAGCCTGCCTCGATCCTGCGCATGGGCGGCTCGACCATCGACCCCTCGATGCTCTACCCGCTCCTGATCATGATCGCCGCCGCGACGCTCCTCGGCGTCACGCTCCACCTCTACGCGATGCGCACCGAGATCCTGCGGCGGCGGGTGCGCACGCTGACGATCCGCGAGGCCGAGCGCCTCGATGCCGGCGCTCCCGCCCTCGTCCCGGGGCCGTCCGCCGGCGCCGCGCCCCTCGGCCAGGCCCTGTGAGGGAGCCCATGCTCGGTCTCGGACCCCATGCCGACTTCATCCTCGGCGCCTACGCCTTCACCGGCCTCGTGATGGCCGGCCTCGTCCTCAACGCGATCCGGGACCGCCGGGCGCAGGAGCGCGCGCTCGCAGATCTGCAGCGCCGGGAGCGCCCGTGAGCGAGCCGCACGCCTCCGCCCCGGAGCCGGTGCGCCGCTCCCTCCTCCTGATCGTACCGCTCGTCGCCTTCGCGGTGCTGGCGGGCCTGTTCTTCCTGCGCCTGCGCTCCGGGATCGACCCGGCCGCGATCCCGTCCGTGCTGATCGGCAAGCCGGTGCCGGCCTTCGAGCTTCCGGGGGTTCCGGGTCTCGAGGCCGACGGCAAGCCCGTGCCCGGCCTCTCCAGCGCCGACCTCAAGGGCGGCGTGACGCTCGTGAACTTCTGGGCCTCGTGGTGCGCGCCCTGTCAGGTCGAGCACCCGATGCTGATGCGGCTTGCCCGCGAGCCGGGCCTGCGCCTCGTCGGCATCGATTACAAGGATGCGCCGGAGAACGGCCGCCGCTTCCTCGCCCGGAACGGGGTGCCCTTCTCTCAGGTCGGGCTCGACGCGAGCGGGCGCGTCGGCATCGATTTCGGCGTCTACGGCGTGCCCGAGACCTTCATCGTGGGGCCGGACGGGATCATCCGCGACAAGCTCGTGGGCATCGTCACGCCGGAGAACCTGAACGGCGTCCTCGCCAAGATCCGGGCGGCGGCCCAGGCCGGCGGCCAGGCCGCGGCCCGCTGACGGATCAGGCGGCCTTCGCCGGATCCTCGGCGCGCCCGTCCTTGCGCTCGTGGCGGGCGAGCAGCGGCGTCTGGGCCAGCGCGAACAGGATGGTCAGCGGCATGATGCCGAAGACCTTGAAGCTGACCCAGAAATCCTCCGTCTGCGTGCGCCAGACGACCTCGTTGAGGGCTGCGAGCGCCAGGAAGAACAGCCCCCAGCGGAAGGTGAGCTTGCGCCAGCCCTCGTCGGTGAGCGCGAACACGCTGTCGAGCACCACCGAGAGCAGCGACTTGCCGAAGGCGAGGCCGCCGAGCAGCACGAGGCCGAACAGGGTGTTCACGATGGTGGGCTTGACCATGATGAAGGTCTTGTCCTGCAGCACCAGGGTCAGCCCGCCGAACACCACCACCACGACGCCCGAGACGAGGGGCATGATCGGCAGGCGCCGCACCAGCGCGTAGTGGATCGTGAGCGCGACCACGGTCGCCGCGATGAACAGGCCGGTGGCCGCGAACAGCTTCTGGTCGGCCGCCACGCCGAAGCGCTCCGCGTAGGCATTGCCGAGGAAGAACAGCACCAGCGGCCCGAGTTCGAGCGCGAGCTTCGGCAGCGGGGCGAGGTGGCGTTGCGGGGGGACGGATTCGATCTGCATCAACGGGTCCGGCTCACGTGGCGGGCGGCGTCCGGGAGCGGGTTTCCGGCGCCGCCGCGGACCCCGATGTAAGCTATGCCCCCGCCGTTTCCTACCGGAGCCGCCCCGACCATGACGATCCGGATCGACCACGAGGAGACCGACGCCTGCTTGCGGACCTCGCGCGCCGCGCAGCCGACGCCTTCGCCCGGTATGGCAAGGGCCGCCATCCGGCGGCGCTCGATTTCGGCGATGGCTTCGCCTCTGCGCTCGCCCGTTCCCTCGAGGCGCTGCTCCTGTTCAAGGCGAGGATTTCGCCCGCACCGACGTGGCGCGAGCGGGCCTCTAAGCCTTCTCCAGCCCCGCGATCGCCCGCGCGAAGTCGCGCGCGGCGAAGGGCTCCAAATCCTCCACCCCCTCGCCGACGCCGATGAAATGCACCGGCAGGCCGAACTTCGCCGCGAGCGCCACGAGGATGCCGCCGCGTGCCGTGCCGTCGAGCTTCGTCATCACGAGGCCGCTGACGGGCGCCGCCTGCGAGAACAGCTCGACCTGGCTCAGCGCGTTCTGGCCGACCGTGGCGTCGAGGACGAGGAGCGTGGCGTGGGGAGCCTCGGCGTCGAGCTTGCGCATCACGCGCACGATCTTCTCCAGCTCTGCCATCAGGCCGGCCTTGTTCTGCAGGCGCCCGGCGGTGTCGATGAGGAGCACGTCGGTGCCCTGGCGCCTGGCTTCCTGCAATGCGTCGAAGGCGAGGCCCGCCGCGTCCGCCCCCTGCGCGCGGGTGACGACGGGCGTGCCCGTGCGCTCGCCCCAGACCTTCAGCTGCTCCACCGCCGCGGCGCGGAATGTGTCGCCGGCCGCGAGCATCACGCTGCGCCCCTCCGCCTTGAGCTTCAGGGCGAGCTTGCCGATCGTCGTGGTCTTGCCGGCGCCGTTCACCCCGACCGTCAGGATCACGAAGGGCTTGCGCGCGGTCTCGATCCGCAGGGGCTCGGCGACGGGATCGAGCGCCCGCTCGACCTCGGCAGCGAGGATTTCCCGCACCTCGTCGGGTGAGATCCCCTTCTCGTAGCGGCCCTTGCCGACCGCCTCGGAGACGCGCGTCGCGGTCTCCACGCCGAAATCGGCCTGGATCAGGGCGTCCTCCAGATCCTCCAGCGTCGTCGCGTCGAGCTTGCGCTTGGTGAAGAGCCCCGTCACCCGGTCCGACAGGGAGGTCGAGGTCCGCTTCATGCCGGCGGTGAGGCGCCCCCACCAGCCGCGCTTGCCCGGGGCGTCCGCGAGGTCGAAATCCTTGGCCGCGTCGGTGGCCAAAGCGGCCGCCGTGTCGACGGGCTGAATGTCGGGGTCGGGGGCCGACGTGCCGGGTTCCAGGGCGGAGGGGGTCGGCTCGGCCGGTTCGGGCGCAGCCGATCGGGGTTCGGCCGGCTCGGGTTCGGCCGGCTCGGGCTCGAAGGCCCGGGAGGTCGTGTCCGCCGGCTCCGCCCCGCGCGCGGGCGCGTCGCCGGCCGTGCCGGCGGGCGGGCGTTCGGTGTCTCCCTCGATCGGCTGGAGGTCCGCGCCCTCGATCTCGTCGGGCACCGCGTTCTTGCCCGCCTCCTCGGGCGCGGGCTCGGAGGGCGGCAGCGGCACGTGGCTGACGTCGTCGGCGCCGGTGGCGAAGTCGGGCTGGCCCTCGGAGGCCGAGGCGGGCGAGTCCGGCGGCGGGACCGGGCTCTCCTCCGCGGCCGGCATGCCCTTGCGCCCGAACAGGCGGCCGAACCAGCCCGGCTTCTCGTCTTGACTCATGCGTCCCTGCTCCCGCAGGCCGGGCTCTTCGCGCCGGCCCACCACTCGCGTATCACCGATGATCCTGCCTGACATAGGCGCCCGCCTGCTCTACCGCGATGCCCTGCTGCTCGTCATCGACAAGCCGGCGGGCCTGCCGGTGCATCCCGGCCCGAAGGGCGGCGAGACCCTGACCGACCATCTCGACGCGCTCCGCTTCGGCCTGCCGCGGCGCCCCGAGGTGGTGCACCGGCTCGATCGCGACACGTCGGGCTG
>NZ_SMNT01000091.1 GCF_004348265.1 Methylobacterium segetis | reverse complement strand
TCCGAGGCGGGCCAGCCTTTTTCCGGCTTCCGGTCGGACTGGCCGCCGGTGCAATCGGAGGTGGCGGAGATGTGTCAGAAGTGGGATCTCAGAAACGAGAAGTACTGGAGTGCATTGGGAAGGCCGAGGGTCCCACGTTCCGACAATCCTTTGAAATTGATGACTTTATCGAGTCCCCTTGGGAGCGCCAGTTGGCTCTATGCCGCTGGCCGGCTCACGCTTCCGATATCCCTCCGCCGATCGTCACCGACGGCCGCCGGACGGGCACGCCCGCTCCGCTTCGGATGCCGGCCCGACTTCGCACCCTCGCTTTCCACCCCAGCGCCCCGCCCCTGATTGTGCGCCGGGGTCGTGGCCCTTGCACTCCCTCTCAGCTCCGGCCAAGATCGACTTAAGGGAGATCTCGCCAGTCTCGAGGAAGCGATCGATGCTGTCTGCCGACAAACTTCAGGACATGGCGATCGAGGTCTGGAAACGTGGCGGCCTCGACGCACTCGTGAAAGTTTCTCCTTTCGGCGAAAAGCCCGATCCGAGCCGGACGATCGGCTATTGCACCACATTCAAATACGTTGTGGGCAGAACTCCTGCTCAGATGGAAGAAATCGTCGGCATCAAGGTTGGCAGCAAGCTGTCGAATGGCGCGGAGATATTTGCCGTCTCGCCGCTTCCCAACAGAGGTTCTTTCGACCTCAAGGGATATACGCAATGCCCCGGCGGGGTCCCAACCGATAGCCCGGCGTATGTTTCGCATCCCGTCTATCCACCGGGTCTCGGGGCGCCGCAGTGGGACTTGGCAAGAGTGCCACAATCGCACCTCATCTGGCTGGCCACGGTGAGACCCGGCGCGACGTTCTCCTTCCCGGCGCGAAATCTCCCGAAGCCGTGAGAGCCTTCGCCGCCGGGGCACGTCTAGCGCCAGGGGCGTGGTCGGTAACGAACGCATTCGCCGACGGATCGGCCCCGATTGCGGCACCGTGAGAGGCGGACGCCGCTTCGCGGGCGCGAGCTCTGCGGTTACGAAGGCGGAGCTTCGAGGCTGATCGCGACGGCGGCGCTGTGACCGAAACTCTCCTCATCGGCGTGATCGGCCATGTCGATCACGGCAAGACCTCCCTCGTCCGCGCGCTCACCGGAACGGATACGGATCGGCTCGCCGAGGAGAAGGCGCGCGGCGTGTCGATCGTGCCGGGCTTCGCCGTGCTGCGCGTGGCCAATGGGACGGGCGGCACGATCGATCTCGTCGATCTTCCGGGCCACGAACGTTTCGTCCGCGCCATGATCTCCGGCGCGACGGGCATGCGCGCCGTGCTCCTGGTGGTCGACGCGCGGGAGGGCATCAAGCCGCAGACTGTTGAGCATCTCGACATCGCCCGGCTGATCGGCGTCCGTCGCGGCGTCGTGGCCCTGACGAAGTGCGACCTCGTCGGCGTGGACATGCTCGCGGCCCGTGCGGAGGAGGTCGGCGCGGTCGCGGCGCGGGCGGGCATCGAGGATGCCCGCGTCGTGCCGACCTCGTCCCTGACGGGCTCGGGGATCGCCGAGCTGTCGGCCGCGCTCGTCGAACTCCTCGCGGCCGCACCCGAGGCGGCCGACGACGGACTTCCCTACCTGCCGATCGACCGCGTCTTTCCGCGCCCCGGCTTCGGCGTCGTCGTCACCGGCACCCTTCGGCGGGGGCGGCTGAGTGTCGGCGACCGGGTCGAGATCGTGCCGGGCGGGCGGGCAGCGACGGTGCGCAGCCTGCAGATTCACGGCCAGACGGTGCGCAGCGCCGAGCCGGGGCGGCGCACGGCCGTGGCGCTCCGCGGCGTCGGACTGGCCGAGATGTCCCGCGGACTGGCTCTGTCCGCGCCGGGCATGGTGCCGGCCGGGCGTTGGATCGACGTGGCGCTGAGCGCGGTCGCCGGGGCCAAGCCGCTCGTTGGCGGGACGACCTGCCGCCTCCTCTTCGGCACGAGCGAGGTGGTGGCGCGGTTGCGGCTCCTCGACCGGGACGTGCTGGAGCCCGGCGACACGGCGCTGGCACAGCTTCACGCGGATGCCGATATCGCCGTGCCGGCGCGCGAGCCTTTCATCCTGCGGCTCGACTCGCCCGCGGCCACGATCGCTGGCGGGCGCGTCCTCGATCCCTGCTCGCGCCGCCGCAAGCGGCACGATCCCCGCACCCTGTCGGAACTGGCCGGGATCGCGGAGGGGCGGCCGCGGGAGATCCTGGCGGCGCGCCTCGCCCGGAATGCCGCCGCAGGCACCCCCTTGATCGACCTCGCGCGAATCGTGGCCGTCGCACCGGACCGGGTCCGGCGCGCCCTCGCCGATCTCGGCGCCCGCGAGATCGGGGACCGCTTCATCGGCGGGGACGCCTTCGAGGCCCTGCGCGTGGGGCTCCTCGCGGCTCTCGATTCGCATCACCGCGCACACCCGATCGATCCCGGCCTCCCCCTCGACCGGCTCGCCCAAGCCGTCCGGCAGGACGAAGGCACGGTTTCGGCGGCCTTGAAGGACCTCGTCGCGACGCACGACGTCGCCCAGGCCGGCGCGCTCTACCGGCGTGCCGCGTTCGACCCGGCCCGCAACGAGACGGAGCAGGTGCGCGCCCTCGAAGCCCTGTTCCGGAAGGGCGGCCTAACCCCGCCGGACGAGGCCGAGGCGGTCGGCCGCGATCTCCGCCGCGGGCAAGCCCTGACGTATCTCCTCTCCTCCGGAGCCCTGGTCCGGACGATCGACCGGGTCCAGAAGCGCTCGATCCTGTTCCACCGGGACGCGATCGCGCGCGGCAAGGCGGTGCTCGCCGAGCGCTTCGCGCGGGACGAGGCCGGCTTCCTGGCCAAGGAGGCCGGCGCGGCGCTGGGCATCTCCCGGAAATTCTCGATCCCGCTTCTCGAGCACCTCGACGCGATCCGCTTCACGCGGCGGCTGGGCGACCGTCGGGTTCTCGTCCCGGCGCAGGAGGAGGCGCGCTGAACGCGCCGCGCCCCGGCTCCGCCGGTGGTCGGCGGCCGGACCTCCTCACAAGTCCCTCATGAGATCGCCCGGTCGTCCCGCTCGATTCCTCATGCGACCCGGCCCAGCTTGGGCTCGCGGTTCCAGGAGGATCGCGCGAGCCCCTGCACCCGATGCCGACCCCTGCCGCAATCGCCGTCCGACCCGCTCTCGAAGTCGCCGCCACCGAGGCCGATGCCGGCGGCGAGACGCGCTTCCTTGTCGGGCAGGATCCCGAGGGACATTGGATCGCCGTCAAGCTTCGGTCGTTCCGGCGGCCTGTTCCGCGATCGGCAAGCCGCGCTCGCCTATGCGGAGGACGAGACCGGCCATCGGCCCGATGCCGTCCTCCTCTCCCGCGAGCGCATCGCGCTTCAGCTATGAAGCTCCGGGCCGGCGGCCCGGAGGGGCCGATGCCGGCTCTGCCCGGCCGCGCCGATCAACCGGGCCGTTTCACGGCGCTGCCGAGCCCGATCGGTCACTGCGCCTGACCCTGCCCCTGCTGCTGACCCTGAGACCCGCCCTGCTGCTGGTCCTTCTTGTTGGCGCGGTGATGCCCCACGGCGCAGCCTGCGGCCGCGCCCATCTTGCCGTGGCCGGCCATGCTGCCGGCCGCCCCGCCGACGACGGCACCCTTGATGCAGCCCTTGGCCTGCGCGGCCGGGCCGCCGGCGAGGACGGAGAGCGCGAGCGCGGCGCCGAGCGTGATCATGGCCTTCATGGTGGCCTCCTTGCTTTGTCACAGGTCACGATCAACCGGGGGCGCCGGCCGGTGTTCCGGCAGGCTCTCCGGCTCCGGGCAGGCGCGCCGGAAGGCGGCCCGGCGCCTCGTCCGGTGCCCGGCCGATCCTGTGCCGGAACGCCGCATCCCGCCTCGCGTTGCCGTCAGCGTGTTCAGCGCCAACCCCAGGGAGACGCCCCGATGAAGATCTTGACGCTCGCCATCGCCGCAACCCTCGCGCTCGGCTCGGCCGCCATCGCCGCCGAGGGCGGCTCATCCG
This sequence comes from Methylobacterium segetis, assembly GCF_004348265.1. Lineage (GTDB taxonomy): Bacteria > Pseudomonadota > Alphaproteobacteria > Rhizobiales > Beijerinckiaceae > Methylobacterium > Methylobacterium segetis. The sequence goes on along the minus strand of NZ_SMNT01000091.1, from coordinate 21,043 downwards.
GCACCAGCCGGTCCGGCACGATGAACAGCACGGGCCCGCAAGATGCGGGCGCGGGCTCCTCGCCGGGCGCCGCGGGAAGCGGACCCTCCACCGGCGACAAGAGCCGTTCGGGCACGGCCAACAGCACGGGCGCGAACGATGCCGGATCGGGCTCCACGCCCGGCGCCGCGGGCAAGGGCAGCAGTCACGGCGCCCATTGACCTCGGCCAGCCGGGCCGGAGCGCGGGCACTCCCCCTCGGGCGCCCCGCTCCGGCCCGTGCGGTTCCCGACCGACAGGGCATCTGTGCCGCCCCTCACGGCCTCCCCCCGACTGCCGCATATTTTTCGTTGCAGACGTGTGCAGATGCACGCAAAGGTTGGAAATTCTCGCAGCCGACCTCGAACGATGATCTTCACCACCAACCACGCCGGCACGCTTGCCTATCTGAGCCCGGGCTGGGCCGAGATCACCGGCCAGGATGCCGAGGCGGCCGCCAATTACGGTTGGGTGCAGGCGGTCCATCTCGAGGATCGGGAGACCGTGCGCGCGGTGGTGTCGCGCGCCATCGCCGAGCAGCGGGAATTCAGTGTCCGCTATCGCCTGATCGACACGGCAGGCCGTCCCGTCTGCGTCGCCGCGGCCGCAATGCCGCGCCACGAGCCGCATGCCCACACCTTCCTGGGATTCCTCGGATCGGTGAGCGAGATCGTCGAGCGGAGGCCCACCGCATCGGCCGACGGTCTCGTCGGCCGGCTCGCTCCGCTCCCGCCGGGGATGCGCCGCGTTCCGACCTCGTTCCAGGAGACGGCAGCGGAGCACATCCTCGCCGCCCAGGCGCATACCCTGCAGGCGAGCAGCGGGTCGACGCGCAGGGCGCTCGAACTCGCCGCCTTCGAGGTCGGCCGCCAGCTCGCGCAGGAGTGCGGCGTCGCGAGCATCGAGCTGCACTGAGCCCGGGCGGCTTCAGGATTCGTTGACCATGTCCGGATCGCCCCCTCCCTGAGAGGGCTTCGATGTTCGCCCGGGCGCGTGGTGCCGGCGGTAGGAGCGGTCTCCGCCAGTTGCACACCGAGCACGGACGCCATGCGCCGTGTTTCGAGACCCGAGACCGCTGCCGCCCTTCTGACCCTCTCCTCTACGCCTGCGTGAGCGGGGTCTTCGTGACGGCCTTCGCGCTGGTGTCGCTCGGGTATTGAGGAGCCCCTCGCGCGCCGTGCGCGAGGGGTCGAATGGCTGGGCTTACTTGCCCTTGAGGGTGTCCTTCACGCTGCCGACGATGTTCTGGACCTTGCCCTTCACCTGATCGGCGATGCCCTCGTTCTTGAGCTTCTCGTCGCCCGTCAGGCGGCCGGCCCCTTCCTTGACCTTGCCGCCGAGATTGGTTGCAGAGCCTTCGACGCGATCCTGATCGACAGCCATGGAATCCTCCAGAGGTTGAGCTGCGGCGCGCACGGCGCCCGTGGCAAGCGAACGAAGGGGACGGCTCGACGGTTCCGGTCGCGCCTCAGGCCGCCCGGACGTTCTGGAGGAAGCGCCCGACCTCCGTGCCGAGCTGCTCGGAGAGGCGGGACAGATCGGAGGCCGAGGCGAGAACCTGGGCGGCGGCTGCGCCCGACTCCTCGGCCGCCCCCGCCACGCCCGCGATCTTCGAGGTGATCTCGCTCGTCCCCGTAGAGGCCTGCCCGACGTTGCGCACAATCTCGTGCGTCGCCGCCCCCTGCTCCTCGACCGCCGCCGCGATCGTCGCGGCAACCGCGTTGATTTCCCGGATCCGGCCCGTAATCCCGCCGATGGCCGAGACCGCCTGCCCGGCCGCCGACTATATCTGTGCGATCTGCCCCACGATCTCGTCGCTCGCCCCGGCGGTCTGGGACGCGAGCTCCTTCACCTCGCTCGCCACGACCGCGAAGCCCCGCCCCGCCTCGCCGGCGCGGGCCGCCTCGATCGTCGCGTTCAGCGCCAGCAGGTTCGTCTGGCCCGCGATCGCGGAGATCAGGCCGACCACGTTGTCGATCCGCGCGGAGGCCTGGCTGAGATCGTTGACGAGGCTCGCCGTCTGGTCGGATTCGACCACGGCGAGCTTGGCGATGTCGGCCGAGCCCAACACCTGCCGGCCGATCGCGGCGACGGAGGTGCCGAGCTCCTCGGCGGCGGCCGCAACCGTATGGACGTTGGCGGAGGCGTGCTCCGCCGCGGCGGCTACGGTCGTCGACTGGGACGACGTCTCGGTCGCCGTCATGGTCTGCGCCGCGGCCTGCAGCTCGGTGGCGGAGGAGGAGACGAGGCCGACGATGCCCCCGACGGCGCTCTCGAACCAGTCGGCCATTTTCAGCATGGATCGGCGCCGCTCGACGGCGGCCGCCTCATCGGCGATGCGGCGACGATACGCGTGGAGAGGATCCTTCCCGCGCGGACGGCCGCGCTCACACCTGAACATGACGAGCGGGGCTCGATGATTGGACTCGGTTCCGGCGGCCCGCTCCCGCAGGTTGTGTGTTCTTGCCGTTCTTTACCGCTGGTGAGGGAACGGAAGCGTAGAATGCCGGCGCAGCAGAAGGTCGAGCCATCCGTCGCATGCATGCGCTGATTGAGGCCGGCCTGAACCGGCGCTGGTACGAACTCCGCCTCCCGGAGGGGCTGGAGGGACGCTACCACGCCGAGGTCGAGGCGCCGGCCGGGTGGTACCTCCAGTCTTGGATGCTGATCTTCATCGCGTTCAACCTTCTATCCCTGAAGGTCGATCTCGACGCCTTCGGCGCGGACGCCATGGCCGTGCCCGCCGGCCTCACCCTCGGCGTCTTCGTGCCGCTGGCCCTCGGCTCGATCGCCCTGCTGCGCGGGCGCCCCTCCGCGCGCCTGCAGGCCGGGACGGTGCTTGTGACGGGGCTCGCCGACATGGCGGTGGTGCTGAACAGCGCCCGGATCGCGCCGGCCGAGCACGCGCACACCTACCTCATCCTCGCCGCCATCGTGCCCCTGGTCGTGGGGATGATCGCGCCGCTGTCCTTCCGGCACAGCCTCGCCTTCTGCGGCGCCAGCTTCGCGCTCTACGTGACCTCCATCCTCAGCCTGGGCCTGGGCGGGACGGGCGGCAGCGGCGTCCCCCTCCTCGTGGCGAGCCTGATCCTGGTGCCGCTCAAGCTCGCCTATTCGCGGGAATGGGAGACCAAGCGCAGCTTCCTCCTCGGCCTGCGCGAGAGGGCGCAGTCCGGAGCCCTGGCCGAGGCGAATGCCCGGCTCACGATCCTCTCCGAGACCGACCCGCTGACCGGCGTGGCGAACCGGCGCCTGTTCACGGAGCGCCTGGAGAGCGCCTGGCGCGACGACGGGCCGGAGAACGGCTGGCTCGGCCTCCTCCTCGTCGACATCGACCGCTTCAAGCTCCTCAACGACACCGCCGGCCATGCGGCCGGCGATGCCTGCCTGGTCCGTGTGGCGGAGGCCCTGCGCGGGCCGGTCGCGGCGCGGGGCGGCCTGATCGCCCGCTACGGCGGCGAGGAGTTCGTCTCCCTTCTGCCCAGCGTCGGGGAGGCCGAGGCCCGCGAGATCGGGGAGCGCATGCGCCGCGCCGTCGCCGGCCTGTCGATCCCGCATCCCGGGCTCGGGACGCACGGCTTCGTCACGGTGAGCGTCGGCGCGACGGCCGCGCGAATTGCGGACGGGCTCGAGCCGGGTGCGCTTCTGAAGGCCGCCGACGAGGCCCTCTACCGCGCGAAGGAGGGCGGCCGCGATCGGGTCGAGACCGCCCGGGCCCTGCCGCTGCCCGGCACCCGGGCCTCGTCGCGGAGCGCGGTGGCGGCAACGCGCCTCGTCAGCGTCGCGGGGCGTGCGGCGTAGTGCAGCCTCAAGCGACGCAGGGTGCGGCTCGCGCGGCGGCCCCGCGCCGAATCAGTCGGCCAGGGCAGGTTTCCTGCGCCAGAGGACCGGGCAGAATCCGCTAGCTAGCCGCGTCGTCGTGTTGTGCGAAGACGGTGGCCTCCAGCTGGCCGCGCTCTTCCAGGGCGCGAATGGCGTGGTGGCGGCTCAACCCCTCGAAGAGTTCCACGGCCGAGGGGCGGCCATCCTGCGCCATATAGGCCGCGAGCCGCGCGTAATCGGTGGCGAGCCGCTCGTCGCGCGCCGCCGCCCGGGCCAAGCCCGACACGGTGACCTGAAATTCGGAAAGCTGATTCTGGGGCACGGCCGTCACGCTGTCTGGGGCCGAAGCCCCCTCTCGCCGCACGAGTTTGCCGAAGCGCGGCCGGAAGGCAATGCCCCAGGCGCCGGGACCCTTGGCCGCGCACGAAACCGGGATGAATCGTACATCCGCCAGTATCGTCAGCCGGAGAGAAGACCACTCCAGATCATGCTGAGACCGGCAAGGAGCATCAGCCCGTCCATCAGGAGCCGGAATCGCTCGGGCGACAGGCGCAGCACGAAGGGCTTGGCGAGGAACGCGCCTGCCATCAGCGAGGCACCGACCACGAGCCCCTTCGCCAGTTCCTCCGTCGGCAGCGCGCCCGCCCCCTGGAAGGTCAGCGTCTTGCTCGCGTAGACGGCGAAGGAGCCTGCGGCCTCGGTGCCGATGAAGGCGCCCTTCGACAGCCCGTAGGCCACGAAGAGCGGCACCGAGATCGGCCCCGTCGAGACCACGATGCCGGTCAGGAAGCCGATCACGGCCCCGCCGAGCGCGAGATGCGCGAGATTCAGGCGCACGAGATGCCGGGCGAGCCAATGCCGGGCCGGAATCATCGCGAGCAGGAAGGCGCCGATGGCGAGGTCGACGGCGCGCGGGGGCAGGACGAGCAGCGTCCGCGCGCCCGCCACGGCGGCGAGCGCGCCCGGCACCGCGTAGGCCGCGAAGGCCCGCCGGTCCACGGCCTGCCACCACGCGAGCACCCGCGAGACGTTCGCCATCACGGCGGCCACGGCCATGATCGGCACGGCCGCCTTCGGCCCGTAGACGGCAGCGAGCACCGGCACGAGCATGATCGAGGAGCCGGTGCCGACGATGCCGCTGACGACGCCCGCGACGAGACCGACGGCGAGAACGAAGAGAACCCCCATCCGGACTTTCCGCCCGCTATCGGCCTCTCACGGGCATTCCGGAGCCCGACCGCCGACGTCTCGCCCGGAGGACCTGCTCACCCCTCGCCCCTACTGCGTCACCTCGTTGCCGCTGTAGTCGATGGCACCGGCGGCGTTCTTCTTCCAGACGTACATCACGTAGTCCGGCCGGGTGATGTCGCCCTTCTTGTCGTAGGCGATCTCGCCGATCACGGTCTGGGTCGGCTTGCCCTGGTGGAGATAGTCGGCGAGCGTCTTGCCATCCGTCGAGCCCGTCGCCTCGATCGCCTTGGCCAGGATCTGGACCGCCGCGTAGGAATAGAGCGTGTAGGCTTCCGGATCGATCCCCTTCGCCTTGAAGGCCGCCACCACGTCCTTGGCGTCCGGGTTCTTGCGGGCATCGGGGGAGAAGGTCATCAGCGTGCCCTCGGCTCCGGGGCCGGCGATCTGCACGAACTCCTTGTCGGTGATACCGTCGCCGCCCATCAGCGTCGCCTGCAGGCCCTGGTCGCGCATCTGGCGGATCAGGAGCCCGGCCTCCGTGTGGATGCCGCCGAAATAGACGATGTCGATGCCCGCCTGCTTAAATTTCGAGACGAGGGCAGTGAAGTCCTTCTCGCCGGGGTTGATCCCCTCGTAGACGGCGTCCTTGCCGCCCTTGGCACGGAAGACCTTGCGGGTCTCGTCGGCGAGGCCCTTGCCGTAGGGGGTCTTGTCGTGGACGAAGGCGACCTTCTTGGCCGCGAAGTGCTTGGCGAGGTACTCGCCCGCCACCGCGCCCTGCTGGTCGTCGCGGCCGCAGGTGCGGAAGGTGTTCCAGTTTCCGCGCTCGGTGAACTTCACCGCCGTCGAGGCCGGGGTGATCTGGATGATGCCGGCATCCTGGTAGACGTCGGAGGCCGGGATCGAGACGCCGGAATTGAAGTCGCCCACCACCATGGTGACGCCCTCGGAGGCGAGCTTGTTGGCGACCGAGACGCCCTGCTTGGGGTCGGACGCGTCGTCGCCGCTCGAGAGCTCGAACTTCTTGCCCTTGATGCCGCCGGCCCGGTTGATGTCCTCGACCGCCTGCACGGCGCCGTTGCGGATCTGCGCCCCGAAGGCGGCGGAGCCGCCCGTGATCGGGCTCGCGACGCCGATCTTGATCTGGGCCGCCGCTCCCGAGAGAGGCGCCCCCGAGACCAGAAAGCCGAGCGCGAGGCCCGCCAGCACCATCGTCCTCATCTCACGTCCCCTTCCTGTCGTCGGAGCCCCGGAGGGCGAGAACCGGTATCCTACGGCATCTCCGCACGCGGGCGCTCCCGCCATGTCAGCGGCGAGGTGCGCTCGTAGAGCCAGCGGTACTGGGTGGTCATCTGCCGGGTTCGGGTGACCCGGAAGGCGACGGCCCCGATCATCAGCACGACCGCGGCGTCGGCGAGATAGCGGGGGCCGGAGGCGAGCGTGCCCTCGAACAGGGCGAAGTGGATGAAGCGCACGGCGCCTGCGACCGCCAGCAGCGCCGGCACGCTCTGCCAGAACGGGCGCCAGGTCCGGGCGATGCCGCGCGCCGTCATCCAGGCGGCCCAGCCGCCCATCACCACAGTGACGAGAAGGAACAGGAGGGGCGAGCCCTCGAAGAGGCCGGCCGGCACGCTCACGCCTTCGCCTCCGCGATCGTCGACGCCTCGACGATGCCGCCCTCCAGGTAGGCCGCCTTGACGGCCGGGTCGTCGAGGAGGGCGCGGCCGCTGCCGCTCAGGGTGACGCGACCGTTGACGAGGACGTAGCCCCGATGGGCGAGCTTGAGGGCGTGGTAGGCGTTCTGCTCCACGAGGAAGATCGTCATCCCCGCCTCCCGGTTGAGGTCGCGGATCGCCCCGAAGATCTGCTTCACGACGAGGGGTGCAAGCCCGAGCGAGGGCTCGTCGAGGAGGAGGAGGCGCGGCCGGCTCATCAGGGCGCGGGCGATGGCGAGCATCTGCTGCTCGCCGCCCGACATGGTGCCCGCGCGCTGCTGCAGGCGCTCCTTCAGGCGCGGGAACAGGGTGCAGACCCGCTCCAGATCCTCCGCGAAATGGCGCCCGCCGTGGAGGCTCGCGCCCATCTGCAGGTTCTCCTGCACGCTCATGCGCGGGAAGACGCGCCGCCCCTCCGGCGACTGGGCGATGCCGAGCCGCGCGATGGCGTGCGTCGGCAACCGGGTGATGTCCTGCCCGGCGAAGCGGATGCGGCCGGTGCGGGCCTGGGGCGCGCCGAAAATGGTCATCATCAGGGTCGACTTGCCGGCGCCGTTGGCGCCGATCAGCGTGACGATCTCGCCCTCGCCGACCGCGATGTCGACATCGCGCAGGGCGGCGACGCTGCCGTAATAGGCCGAGACGCCCTCGACCGCGAGGAGGGGGGCCGCAGCCGCCTGCCGGGCGCGGGTCTCCTCGACGAGGACGTTGATGCCGGCGACGCTCATGCCCCGGCCTCCGCGTTCGGAAGGACGAGCCCGACCTCCGCCTCGACCGCCTCCACCTCCTCGTCCTCGACGCCGAGATAGGCGGCCACCACCCGCGGGTCGGCGCGTACGGCGCCGGGGGTGCCGTCGGCGATCTTCACGCCGTAATCGAGCACCACGACGTGGTCGGAGATCTCCATGACCACCGACATGTCGTGCTCGATGAGGAGGACGGAGGTGCCGTCGTCGCGGATGCGGCGCAGGAGCTCGGTCAGCTCGGCCGATTCCCGCGGGTTGAGGCCGGCGGCCGGCTCGTCGAGGCAGAGCAGGACCGGCTCCGTGCACATCGCCCGCGCGATCTCGAGGCGTCGCTGCGCCCCGTAGGGCAGGTCTCCGGCGGGGTCGTCGGCACGGGCGGTGAGCCCGATCCGCTCGAGCCAGAGGCGGGCCCGCTCGATCGCCGCGCGCTCCGCCGCCCGGTAGCCGCCGAGGCCGAGGAGGCCGAGGACGGTGAAGCCTGAGGCGCGCATGAGCGGCGCGTGCTGCGCCACGAGCAGGTTCTCCAGCACGGTCATGCCCGAGAACAGGCGGATGTTCTGGAAGGTGCGGGCGACCCGCGCGCGCCGGTTCACGGCGTGGTTCGGCAGCCGCTCCAGGAGATGGCGGGCGCCGTCCGCATGCGCCAGCGTCAGGCGCCCCTCGGTCGGCTTGTAGAAGCCGGTGATGCAGTTGAAGACCGTGGTCTTGCCGGCCCCGTTCGGGCCGATCAGCGCGGTGATGTCGCCGCGGAAGACCTCGAAGGAGAGGTCGTCGACGGCGAGCAGGCCGCCGAAGCGCATCGAGAGGTGCTCGACGCTGAGAACGGCCTCGCGCGGCCCGGTCAGGCCCGTCATCAGCCGTGGCCCTCGCGCACGAGGGCGCCCGAGACGGCGCGGCGCTCCTTCAGGGCGACGGAGGGCATCCGCACCGAGATCAGGCCGCGCGGGCGCCACACCATCATGGCGACCATGGCGAGGCCGAACAGGAGGAGGCGGTACTCGTTCGGATCGAAGCCCTCGCCGAACACCGCCTTCAGGAAGCCGAGGTTGCGCAGGAGCTCCGGCCCGCCCACCATCGCGACGGCGGCGATCGCGACGCCGATCTGGCTGCCCATGCCGCCGAGCACCACGATCGCCAGGATGATCGCGCTCTCCAAGAAGTTGAAGCTCTCGGGGCTGATGAAGCCCTGGCGCACGGCGAAGAACGAGCCCGCGAAGCCGCCGAACATGGCCCCCAGCGCGAAGGCGGTGAGCTTCGTCGTCGTCGTGTTGATGCCGAGCGAGCGGCAGGCGATCTCGTCCTCGCGCAGGGCCTCCCAGGCCCGGCCGATCGGCAGGCGCCGCAGGCGCAGCGTCACCCCGTTGGTGACGAGCGCCAGCGCCAGGATCAGGTAGTAGAGGAAGACGTTGCGGTGCATCGCGTCGAAGCTCAGCCCGAACGTCGCCGCGAAGCCGTTCGGCCCGGCCGTGAAGGGGATCCCGAAAAAGGTCGCCCGCGGAATCGAGGAGATACCGGCCGAGCCGCCGGTGAGGTCGACCCAGTTGATCAGGACGAGGCGGATGATCTCGCCGAAGGCCAGCGTCACGATGGCGAGGTAGTCGCCGCGCAGGCGCAGGACGGGAAAGCCCAGCAATATGCCCCAGAGCCCGGCGGCGAGCCCGGCGAGCGGCAGGCAGAGCCAGAAGGACAGGCCGAAGGTGGTGGCGAGGAGCGCGTAGGTATAGGCGCCGACCGCGTAGAAGGCGACGTAGCCGAGGTCGAGCAGGCCCGCGAGCCCGACCACGATGTTGAGCCCCCAGCCGAGCATCACGTAGGTGAGGATCAGGATGCCGAGGTCGATCCAGTAGCGCGCGGGCCCGAGCCCGCCGCTCGCGAGCGCGGCGACGAGGGGCAGGGCCACGGCCGCACCGAGGAAGAGGGGCAGCGCGAGGGAGGGGATCCGCTGGCCGGCATTCGGCGTCGCGTCGACGGCCTCGGTCGCCTGCCGCGGCGAGGGCGTGAGTGCGCGCCGCGCGTCCCGCCGCATCAGGATCAGGCGCTGGGCGACGCGGACGCAGAAGATCGCCGCGCAGAGGCCCGCGACGAGACCCCAGCGCGGGGTGAGGTCGAGGGCGCTCGTCTGGCTGAGGTCGGTCCGATAGCTCACGATCGGGATGCAGAGCCCGAGCGTGACGAGGGCGTAGAGCCCCGCGTCCCGCAGGACCTCCGCGAGATCGGAGCCCCGCACCGTACCGTCCCGCCTCGTGCCGGCCATGCCGCTCAGACCTTCTCGACCTCGGCCCGGCCGAGGATGCCCGAGGGCATGAAGATCAGGACGATGGCGAGGATCGAGAAGGCGGCGACGTCCTTGTACTCGATCGAGAAATAGGCGGACCAGAAGGTCTCGATGAGGCCGATGATGAGGCCGCCGAGAACGGCGCCAGGCAGGGAGCCGATGCCGCCGAGGACGGCCGCGGTGAACGCCTTCACCCCGGGCACGAACCCGTCCGAGAAGGAGACGACGCCGTAATAGAGCAGGTAGAGGACGCCCGCGACGGCCGCGAGCGCCGCGCCGAGGACGAAGGTCAGCGAGATGGTCCGGTCGACGTCGATGCCGAGCAGAGCGGCCATGCGCCGGTCCTGCTCGCAGGCGCGCTGCGCACGGCCGAAGGCGGTGCGCTGGACGAGATACCAGAAGCCGGCCAGCAGGATCACGGTCACGGCCATGATCAGGCACTGCTTGTAGGAGAGGGTCACGGCGTAGCCGTCGCGCTCGAACAGGGTGAAGCCGCCGTTCAGCATCGGGGGCGTCGGCTTGTTGCGCGCGCCCTGCGCCACCTGCACGAAATTCGACAGGAAGATCGAGACCCCGATCGCGGAGATCAGAGGGGCGAGCCGGAAGGAGCCGCGCAGGGGCCGGTAGGCGACGCGCTCGATCGCCCAACCCCAGAGGGCGGTGAGCGGCATCGTGACCAGAAGCACGACGATCAGCGCGAGCGGCACGGAGGCGATCCCGAGCCAGGTGGTGAGGATGAGGAAGCCGATCAGCGCGATGAAGGTCGAGACCATGAAGACGTCGCCGTGGGCGAAGTTCACCATCCCGATGATGCCGAAGACCATCGTGTAGCCGATCGCGATCAGACCGTAGATCGCCCCGAGCGTGAGCCCGTTGATCAGCTGCTGTACAAACACATCCATTCGGCGCTGTCTCGCGTCGTTCCGGGCCTGAAGGCGGCAGCCTCCCCGAGCGCGGGAGCCAGGGCAAGTCCCGTACCGGTCGCCGTCGCCGGCGCACCGCGGATCCCTTTCCCGGCCCCGTTCCCGGCCGCCTGGGCCGGACCATAGCGGATCGGTCGGCAAAATGCGCGTGGTGATTGCCGCCCGTCCTGCGCCGCAGCACGCCGCGGGCGGCTCCGCTTTCCTCTTGTTAATTCAGTCGAGGCGCCGAAGCGTGGCGGGCTCCGGGCGACACCTCCATTTCGCAGTGCAGCGGAAATACTTACGTAGAACGTACTGCGGAGGGCTTGCGCCGGATGAACGGCCGGTTAACGTCAGGCGCATCGTAACCGCGTTCGACGATCAACCTCCAAGGCAGGGTGGCTCCCATGTCCGAGATGATTCGTGTGAAACCGACCCAAGACGGCACCTACACCGTTTACCGCGGGCCCACCGCCCTCATCGCCGGGCTGACGCGCCTCCAAGCCGAGCGCTACGAGGCCACGATCGCCCGTCAGCGCCGCGACGCCCTGCTGCCTCCGGAGGCGTGAAAGCCCGGACCCGGCCCCCACAGCAATATCCCCTCCCCGCACGGGGCGGGGACATCCTCGGTTACCCCGCGAGATTGATCGGTCCCAGATCCTCGACCTGTCCGCTGCCGTTCAGGCCGCGGCTCGTCGCGGTGATGCGGTGGCGCCCACCTTCGCGCGTGACGGCGTAGAGGTAATAGGCGGCGCGGCGGGCCGGAAGGTCCGCGTGCGTGCCCACCCGCGCCGAGGCCGAGGGGCCGCCGACGACCGGCACGCTCAGACCGCCCGGTCCCGGAACGCGCGCGACGCTGCCGATATGGTTGTGGCCGTGCAGGATCAGCTCCGCGCCGGCCCGGCCGATCATCGCCGTGAAGGCCGCCGCGTCCTTGAGGTCTCGGCCCGGCGCGGCGCCGCCCGGATGCGGCGGGTGGTGGATCATCACCACGCGGCAGGGCCGCTCGGGCTCGCTGCCGAGGGCGACGAGCAACGCTTCCGCGGCGGCGACCTGCGCCTCTCCGAGCCGCCCGCTCGCGACGAAGGGCTTCGTCGGGATCGCCGAGGAGAGGCCGACGAGGGCGAGGGGACCGCGCCGCCGCAGATAGGGGAAGCATCCGCTCCGCCCCGCATCGTCCGCCGTCCAGGGTCCGCAGGTCCCGAGCAGCCCGTCGAGGGAGCCGCGGACATAGGCATCATGATTGCCGGGCACGAAGCTGACGCGCTCGGGCGCGCCGAGCGCCTCGAGGAAGACGCGGGCCGTCTCCCACTCGCTCGGCAGGCCGATGTTGCAGAGATCGCCCGTGCAGGCGACGTGGTCGGGCGCCTGCGTCCTCATGTCCGCGACGAGGGCCGCCAGGACCTCCATGTCGTGGCTGCGCGAGCGCCCGCGCCGCCAGTTGGCGTAGCCCGTGGCCCGCTTGCTGAAGAGCTGCCGCAGCCGCGGCCGCGCCAGCGGGCCGACATGCGGGTCGGTGAGATGGGCGAGACGGAACATGGGGCCGGACGATCACCGCGCGCATCGCGCGGGCTCCGCATCGCGGCTCGGGCCAGCCGCGTCAAGCGCGGCGGGCCGCCGATGTCAGGCACTCCCGATCACGACACCCGCCAGCAGCACGAGCGCCCCGCCGATGACGACCTGCAGGGAAGCCCGCCAGAAGGGCGTCGCCATGTAGCGGGTCCGGATCGCGGAGATCACCAGAAGTTCCAGTACCACCACCGCCAGGGCGAGCCCCGTCGCGAGGAGGAAGGCGTTCGGCCAGGAATCGGGGATCGCATAGGGCAGCGTGTGGCCGAGCCCACCGAGCGCCGTCGCGGCACCGCAGACCGCACCACGGATCGTGGGCGAGCCACGCCCCGTCACCTGCCCATCATCCGACAGAGCCTCGGTGAAGCCCATGCTGATTCCGGCACCGACCGAGGCCGCGAGGCCGACGAGGAAGGTGGCGCCGTTGCTGTGCGTAGCGAAGGCGGCCGCGAAGATCGGCGCCAGCGTCGAGACGGAGCCGTCGATCAGACCTGCCAGCGCCGGCTGGACATATTGCAGGACAAAGCTGCGGTGGCGCTCGTCGGCGGCATCGGGTGCGGCAGAGCTCTGCAGGGCGATCGGCATCGTCTAGTCCTTTTTGGATTGATTACAATCTATAGTTTGGAATCAATCCAAACAAGTCGGACGCCGCTTTTTCGCCCCCTCGCACGCCTAGAACCCACGGCTCTGTGAAGGCCGACGGGTGGCGTTCCGGTTGCCGCTCGGACGGGATCGGAGCTAGACAGCCGCCGACCCGGACAGCCTGTCCTCAAGCCCGGCGCCCCCGACCCGGTGGAGCCGGTCCGACGTTCAGGTCAGGATCCCGGCAGCGCCATCGGGTCGTATGCCGGGCTTTCAGAAGCAGGACATGAGCCTCGTCAAACGCATCAGCCGGTTGCCGGCCGTCCAGGGCGCGTTGGGCCACCTCGCCGCCGATTACCTGCGGCTCGTGCGGGCCACGAACCGCTTCACCGTGGTTCCCGCCGAGGACACCGACGCGTGGATCGACCGGCTCACGCCCTTCATCGCCGGCATGTGGCACGGCCAGCACATCATGGTCCCCTACCTGCGCCGGCCGCAGGATCGCGTCGCGACGATCATCTCCCGCAACCCGGACGGCAACATCAACACGATCGCCCTGGAGCGACTTGGCATCCGCGTGATGCGGGCCTCGGGCGCGCGCGGTCGCGTCGTGCGCGACGCGCGGGCCAAAGGCGGTGCCGAGGGTCTGCGCGCCATGCTGCGGGCGCTGAAGAACGGCGAATCCGTCGCCTTCAGCGCCGACGTCCCGAAGGTCTCCCGCCGCTGCGACGCGGGCATCATCACGCTCGCCCGCTTCTCGGGCCGGCCGATCGTGCCCGTCGCCGTGGTGACCAGCCGGCATCTGCGCTTCAATTCCTGGGACCGGGCCTGCATCGGGCTGCCCTTCGGGCGGGGCGCGATGGTGTTCGGCGAGCCGATCCCGGTTCCCCGCGAGGCCGATGCCGAGACCTTCGAGGGCCTGCGGCGGCGGGTCGAGGCGGAGATGAACCGCGTTCACGACCATGCCTACGGCCTCGTCGGACGGCCGGACCGGGTCGGCCTTCCCTCCTGGGGGCTGCCGGCGTGAGGGCGCCCCCCCTCACCCTCGCCCTGCGGGCCTACCGGGCCGGGCTCTACCTCGGCGAGCCGGCCCTGGCGGGCCTCCTCGCCGTCCGGGCGCGCCGCGGCAAGGAAGATCCGGGGCGGCTTCCGGAGCGGCGGGGCCTGCCCGGCCGGGCGCGCCCGGTCGGCTCCCTCGTCTGGATGCACGGGGCCAGCATCGGCGAGGCGCTCTCCCTCGTCGGGCTCGTCGACGGGATGATCCGGCGTGGCTTCTCGGTCCTCGTCACGACGGGCACCAAGACCGCGGCGGAACTCATCGGCAGCCGCCTGCCGCCGGGCGCCGTGCACCAGTACATGCCCCTCGACGCGCCCCGATGGATCGAGCGCTTCCTCGACCAGTGGCAGCCCGACCTCGCCCTCGTGGCCGAATCCGAGATCTGGCCGAACACCATCCTGGCTCTGCACGCCCGCGCGATCCCGCTCCTCCTCGTCAACGGCCGGATGTCGGAGCGCTCGTTCAAGGGCTGGGAGCGCTCGCCGCGCACGGCGCAGGCGCTCCTGGCCCGCATCGCCATCTGCCTCGCGCAGACCAAGGAGGATGCGGAGCGCTTCGCCCGCCTCGGCGCACCGCGGGTCAGCGTTGCGGGGAACCTCAAATACGACGCGGCCGTGCCGCCGGCCGACCGGCAGCAGATCGCCTATCTCGGCGACATGATCGGCGAGCGGCCGGTCTGGGTCGCGGCGAGCACGCATGCGGGCGAGGACGCCTTGGTGGCGCGCACCCACGCCGCCCTGAAGGACCGCCTGCCGCGGCTCCTCACGATCATCGTGCCGCGCCACCCGCAGCGGGGGGAGGAGGCAGCGGCCTGCGCCGCGGCGGAGGGGCTGCGCACGGCCCGGCGGGCGGCCGGGGGGCGCCCGCACCCCTCGGTCGAGGTCTACGTCGCGGACACGGTCGGGGAGCTCGGCCTGTTCTACCGCCTCAGCCCGCTCGTCTATCTCGGCGGCTCGCTGGTTCCGCATGGCGGCCAGAACCCGATCGAGCCCGTGCGCCTCGACGCCGCGGTGGTGCACGGCCCCCACACGCACAATTTCGCGCAGGTCTACCGCGCCCTCGACGAGGCGGGCGGCGCGGTCGCCGTCGCGGATGGGGCGGAACTCGCGGCCACGGTCGGAGAGCTTCTGGAGGATGAGCACCGCATCCGCGCGATCGCGGCCTCCGGTCAGCGGGCGCTGCGCCCCTTCGAGGGCGCGGTCGAGCGAACCCTCGCGGTGCTCGACCCCTTCATCGCGCAGATGAAGCTCGCGGCGCTGAACCCCTCCTGATACCCTCGCCGTGTGATGGACGGGTCGGCTGGAAGCGCAATGAGACACGCGGCGCGGACGCCTGCGGAGGCGGCGCTGCGCGCTGACCGGGGACTCTCCGGAAGCGCGGGCGCTTCGACCGGGCCGCGGCCGGCTCTCGCCTGATGCGGCCGCCCGGCTTCTGGTCCGCCGATCCCGGCCACCCGGCGGCGCGGCTCCTCGCTCCCCTCGGGCGCGCCTACGGGGCGCTCACCGCCGCGCGCATGGACCGTCCGGGTGAGCGGCTCCCCTGCCCCGTCCTCTGCGTCGGCAACTTCACCCTCGGCGGCGCCGGCAAGACGCCGACCGCACTCGCCCTCGCCGCCCTGCTCACCGAGATGGGCTTGCGTCCCGCCTTCCTCAGCCGAGGCTACGGCGGGCGCCTCGCCGGCCCGGTCGCGGTGGACCCGGCTCGACACGGGGCGGCGGAGGTGGGCGACGAGCCGCTCCTCCTCGCCCGCCTCGCCCCGACCATCGTCGCCCGGAACCGGCCGGCGGGGGCGCGCGCCTGCCTCGCGGCGGGCGCCGATTTCATCGTGATGGATGACGGCCTGCAGAACCCGAGCCTCGCCAAGGACCTGGCGCTCGCCGTGGTCGATGCCGGCGCCGGCATCGGCAACGGCCTGCCTTTCCCGGCCGGCCCCCTGCGGGCGCCCCTCGACCGGCAGTGGCGCCATGTCGGCGGGCTCGTGCTCGTCGGCGCGGGCGCAGCCGGCGAGCCCCTGGCGCGAGAGGCGGAGCGGCGGGGCCTGCCGGTGCACCGGGCTACCCTGGCGACCCCGGGCGATGGCTTCGCCGGCCGGCGCGTCTACGCCTTCGCCGGGATCGGTCGCCCCGGGAAATTCTTCGACAGCCTGTGCGCGGCGGGCGCGGAGATCGCGGGGCGACGCGCCTTCCCCGATCACCATCCCTACGAGGCGGCCGATCTCGCGGCCCTCGAGGAGACCGCGCGGAGGCTCGGGGCCGACCTCGTCACCACCGAGAAGGATGCGGTCCGCCTGCCGCCGGATGTCCGGGCGCGGGTGCGCACGCTGCCGGTGTCGCTGCGTCTTGCCGATCCGGCGCCCCTGCGGCGGCAACTCGCCGGGCTCATCGGCGCGCGCCGAACCTAGCGCGCGCCCGCCTCCCTCAGGCGCTGCATGGCGGCGTCCGGGGTCGAGTAGGCTTCCTGCCGCTCGACGCTCCAGTAGCGGAGGGCGTCGAGGTGGATCGGCTCGCCGGTCACCGCGCAGCGCACGTAGCTGCCCGGCTTGATCACCCGCATGGTGCCGTCGCCGTATTCCACCACCGCCTCGCCGCTCGCCCCGCGCTCGTAACGGCCCAGCATCCCGCTCTCCCGGTTCGCGACATCACTCGTCCCGCTCATAGGAGCCTCGCCGGCCCTTGTCGATCTCGCCCCTCGACGGGCCGGCTGCCCGGTGCCAATGATCGCGGTATGTGTGCTGAGACGATGGATCGGGACGAGCCTTGGGACGCGGGCCTCCTCGCATGAGCCCGGCGATCGAGGACCTGTTCGAGGCGGCGTCGGCCGCTCGGGCGCTGGCGCACGCGCCCTATTCGGGCTTCGCGGTGGGCGCTGCGCTGCGCGACGAGACCGGCGCGGTCCATGCCGGCTGCAACGTCGAGAACGCGGCCTACCCGGTCGGGACCTGCGCGGAGGCCGGGGCGATCGCCGCGATGGTCGCGGGCGGCGGGCGACGGATCCGGGCCATCCTGGTGCTCGGCGCGGGAAGTACCCTCGTGACGCCCTGCGGCGCCTGCCGCCAGCGCATCCGCGAGTTCGCGGAGGGCGCGACGCCGGTCCACGTCGCCGGGCCGGAGGGCCTGCGCCGCAGCTTCAGCCTCGACGAACTCCTGCCCGCCTCCTTCGGCCCGGAGAACCTCGGTGACAGGCGCTGAGCCCGACAGGGACCGCGCCCTCGCGGCGCTGAGCGCGGCGGGGTTCGCCGGCCCCTGTTCCTGCGCGATCGTGACCGGCACCGGGCTCGGCCTCGTGGCCGAGAGCCTCGCGGAGCGCGAGAGCCTGCCCTACGCCGCGATCCCCGGCTTCCCCGAGCCCGGCGTCAGCGGCCATGGCGGCACCCTGCACCGGGGCCGCCTCGGCGGGCGGCCCGTGCTGGTGCTGGAGGGCCGCGCCCACGCCTACGAGCGGGGTGATGCGGCCGCCATGCGCGGCGCGATCGGCACGATCGCGGCGCTCGGGGCCGGCGCGCTCCTCCTCACCAACGCCTCCGGCTCGCTGATGCCCGAGGCGGGACCCGGCAGCCTCGTCCTGCTCGCCGACCACCTTAACCTGTCCGGGCTCAATCCCCTGATCGGCGAGGCGAGCGAGGCGCGCTTCGTGCCGATGACGGAGGCCTACGACCCCGCCCTGCGGGACCTGCTGCGCGCGGCCGCGCGGACGTCCGGGCTTACCTTGCACGAGGGCGTCTACGCGTGGTTCTCCGGCCCGAGCTTCGAGACGCCGGCCGAGGTGCGCATGGCCGGCCGTCTCGGCGCCGATCTCGTCGGTATGTCGACGGTTCCGGAGGTGATCCTCGCCCGCTTCTTCGGCCTGCGCGTCGCCGCCCTCTCGGTGGTGACGAACCGGGCCGCGGGCATCGGGGGCGGCGACCCGCATCACGCCGAGACGAAGCAGGCGGCGGCGGGCGCGGCCGCGGATCTCGCGCGGCTGATCACGGCCTTCGTCGAGCGCCTCGAGCCGCTGCCGTGAGGGTGACACCATGACGGACGACAGCATGACAGAGCCGACGCCCGACGAGACGGAGATCGCCCGGCGCGCCCTCTCGCTCCTCGATCTCACGAATCTCGCCGACATCTGCACGACGAGCCACATCGAGGCGCTCTGCCGCGACGCCCGCGCCGGCGGCGTCGCGGCCGTCTGCGTCTGGCCGCAATTCGTCGGCGAGGCCGCACGCGCGCTGAAGGCCACGCCGGTCCGGGTCGCCACCGTCGTCAACTTCCCGGCCGGCGGCGAGGATGTCGAGCGCGTGGTTGAGGATGCGGCCGAGGCGATCGCGGACGGCGCCCACGAGATCGACCTCGTCCTGCCCTACCGGGCCGTCCTCCGGGGCGACGCGCAAGCCGCGCGCAGCCTCGTCGAGGCGGTGCGCGACGTCTGCCACAAGACCTGCCTCAAGGTGATCCTGGAGACCGGCGCCCTCGGCGAGCGGGAGCGGATCACGGAAGCCTCCCACCTCGCGATCGAGGCCGGCGCCGATTTCCTGAAGACCTCGACGGGCAAGATCCCGGTCTCGGCGACGCCGGAGGCGGCCGAGGCGATGCTCGGCGCGATCCGAGCCCGGGCGGGCGGGCGGCGCGTCGGCCTCAAGGTCTCGGGCGGCCTCCGCAGCGTTGCGGATGCCGCCACCTATCTCGTTCTCGCCGACCGCGTCATGGGGCCGGGCTGGGCGGAGCCGGCGACCTTCCGGCTCGGGGCGAGCAGCCTCTACGGCGAACTCACCGCGGCCCTGGCGCGCGCCTCGTGACGCTTCCGCAGGAGACCATCCGGCGCAAGCGCGACGGGCTCGCCCTGACGGAGGCCGAGATCGCGTCCTTCATCGCGGGGATCGCGGACGAGAGCGTCACCGAGGGACAGGCCGCGTCCTTCGCGATGGCGGTGTTCTTCCGCGGCCTGACGCTTCCCGAGCGCGTGGCGCTGACCCGGGCGATGACCGATTCCGGCGCGGTACTCGCCTGGGACCTGCCCGGCCCTGTCCTCGACAAGCACTCGACCGGCGGCATCGGCGATACGGTCAGCCTCGCCCTCGCCCCGATGGTCGCGGCCTGCGGCGGCTACGTGCCGATGATCTCGGGCCGCGGGCTCGGCCATACCGGCGGCACCCTCGACAAGCTCGCGAGCATCCCGGGCTACGATGTGGCGCCGGGGCTGGAGCGCTTCCAGGCGGTCACGCGGTCGGTCGGCTGCGCCATCATCGGGCAGACGGGCGATCTCGCCCCCGCGGATGGCAGGCTCTACGCGATCCGGGACGTCACCGGCACGGTCGAATCCCTCGACCTGATCACCGCATCGATCCTCTCGAAGAAGCTCGCGGCCGGGCTCGGCGGCCTCGTGATGGACGTGAAGGTCGGCTCGGGCGCCTTCATGGCGGAGCGCGATGCGGCCCGGGCACTGGCCGGGAGCATCGTCACGGTGGCGAACGGGGCCGGCCTGCCGACCCGCGCCCTCATCACCGACATGGACGCGCCGCTGGCCTCCGCGGCCGGCAACGCGGTCGAGGTCGCCTACGCGATCGACTATCTGACCGGGCGCCGCCGCGAGCCACGCTTCCACGCGGTGACGCTGGCGCTCGGCGCCGAGATGCTGGTGCTCGGCGACCTCTGCGCCGACGCGGGCGAGGCCGCGGCGCGGCTGGAGGATGCCCTCGCCTCGGGGCGCGCGGCGGAGATCTTCGCCCGGATGGTCGCCAAGCTCGGGGGACCGGCGGATCTGCTGGAGCGGCCCGAACGGCACCTGCCGCGGGCACCGATCGTCCGGGAGGTCCGCGCCGGGGGCGTCGTCGCCGGTGTGGCGACCCGCGAGATCGGGCTCGCCGTGATCGGCCTCGGGGGAGGCCGCACCCGGCCCGGGGACGGGATCGATCCGGCGGTCGGCTTCACCGATCTGGCGCGGCCCGGAACGGCTGACGGCCTCCTCGGGATCGTGCACGCCCGCGACGCGGCGGCGGCGGATGCGGCGGAGGCGGCTCTGCGCGCGGCCTACAGGCTGGGAGCAGCGCCGTCAGCGGGGCCGGCCGTGCTGGAGCGGGTGGGATAGGACCCCTATGGAGCCGGCCTGACGATGCAGAGGGTGCGCTGGGAATGGAGGGGCGGACCGGCGTCCGCCGGCGCACGGCCCCTCCCCGCGAGGGGGAGGGGACATGCAGTCCGGCCCGAGGCCTTACCAGCGATAATGCCGGTGATGGTGCCGGTGGTGGCGGTGATGATGGTGGCGCCAGCCATGGTGGCGGTGACCCCAGCCGTGATGGCGATGGCCCCAGCCGTGGTGGTGATGGCCCCAGCCGTGGTGATGGCCACCGCGGACTTGGATCAGCGCGCCGTCGGCCTCGCCGGCGACGGCCGGCGCGGGGGCGAGCGGCGCGGCCTGCGCGAGGGGGGCACCGAGGACGAGGCCGCCGGCGAGGGCGAGGGCGGCGGCGAGGCCGCGGCCTGACCAGCGCGAGCTCAGGGACATGAACGATCTCCTGCTTCCGGTGGGCCGGCGTTGATGCCGGTTGGTGCAGAACTAGGCACTTCGGCCTGAATGCCCACTGACGGAGATCGCAACACTTCGTTGCAATTCGTGACGTCGCGCCCCTTAGGGCCGGCGATAGACCCACACGCGGGCGGGCGGCAGGTTGAGCCAGACCCGGTTCGAGCGGCTCGCCGTGTAGCTTCCCGCCTCGCAGCGGGCCGGGATCGGCGGCACGACGGCGTAGGTGAATTGCACGAACGGCGCTCCGGGCTGCATCAGATCGTGGGCGCAGTTCAGGAGGTCGAGGCGCTGCTCCAGGGGCTTCGTGAAGAGCGGCAGGCTCGAGATCGTGGCGGCAGCGGGTCTCTGCAGGATGCCGCCCACCGTTTGACGGATGTTGTAGGCGTCACCCTGGATCACGCTGACGCCGGGGAAGCGGCGCCGGAGCAGTTCACAGAAGCCGGGGTTGAATTCAACGAGGACGAGGCGCTCCGGCGCGATGCCCCGCCGGATCAGGGCCTCGGTGACCGGCCCGGTCCCCGGACCGAGTTCCACGACCGGTCCGTCGATCCGCGGATCGACGTAGGAGGCCATGGTGCGGGCCAGCATCTTCCCGGAGGGCGTCACGGCGCCCGTCACGAGGGGCCGCTCGAACCACGAGCGCAGGAATCGCGCCTCGTCCTC
>NZ_SMNT01000090.1 GCF_004348265.1 Methylobacterium segetis | reverse complement strand
CCGGGCGGGCGGCGCGCTGGCCCGCCTCGCGGGTCCGGGGCGCGGGCTCGATCCGGACGCGCTCTCGGCCGCCCTCGACGCCCTGCGCACGGATCTGCGCGGCATCGAGGCGGGCCTCGCGGCGCTGGCCCGGGAGGCGAGCGATCTCGCCCGCCGGCAGGCCGGGGCCGCGAGCGCGATCGACGCGGCGGCGGCGCGGGTGCGGACCCAGGCCGAGCGCCTCGCCCTGGTGCCGGCCGAGACCGTGTTCGGCGGCTTCGCGCGCTCGCTGCGCGAGACCGCCCGCGAGCAGGGCCGCGAGATCGACCTCACCGTCACGGGCCTCGACCTGCCCCTCGACCGGGGTCTCCTGCAGATCCTGAAGGACCCGGTCCTGCACGCGCTGCGCAACGCCCTGAGCCACGGCGCCGAGCCGCCGGAGGCCCGCCGCCGCGCCGGCAAGCCGCCGGCGCTCGCGATCCACTTCGAGATCGGCCTGCGCGGTGGGCGTCTCCACATCGGCGTCCACGACGACGGGGCGGGCCCGAACCTCCCGGCGATCGAGGCCAATGCCCGCCGCCGGGGCCTGCTCTCCCCCGGCGAGGCGGCCGAGCCCGACGCCCTCCTCGGCCTCGTCTTCGAGCCCGGCTTCTCGACGGCGCAGGCGGTCGACACCCTGTCGGGCCGGGGCTTCGGGCTGTCGGTCGTCGCCGACGCGGTGCGCTCCCTGCGCGGCAGCGTGCGGCTCGAGCCGCGCGAGCCCTGGGGCACATCCCTCGTGATGAGCCTGCCGCTCTCGGCCTCCCGCCGCACCCTGCTCCTCGTCGAGGCGGGCGGCGCGGTCTACGCCCTGCCCGGCGCGTCGGTGGAGCGCCTGCTGCGCCACGAGCGCGCGCGCCTCGGCCGCGCCCTAGGGCGGCCGGTCCTGTCGATCGAGGGCGACGGCGCGGAGCGGACCCTGCCGGTCTACACCCTGTCCGAGCTCGTCGGTGCGCCCTCGGCCGAGCCGGTGGAGGGGGCGAGCCTCACGGCCGTGCTGCTGCGGTCCGCCGGCGGCTTCGTGCTCGCGGTCGAGGCCCTTCGCGACGTGCGCACCCTGCTCGTCCTGCCCGCACCCCCGATCGGGGCCGACGCGGCGATCGTGTCGGGCACCGTGATCCTGCCCGGCGACGTGCCGGCCCTCGTTCTCGACCCGGAGGGGCTTGCCGCGCGGGCCGCCGAGGCCAGATCAGCCGGCATCGCGGGCGGCGCGGCGGAATCGCGCGCCGACCCGGGCGGAACGGGCGCTGCGGCGCCACGTTCGACGATTCTCGTCGTGGACGATTCCATCACCACGCGGACTTTGGAGAAGGGGATCTTGGAAGCGGCCGGGTACCGCGTGGTCGTCTGCGTCGACGGGCAGGACGCTCTCGACCGGCTGCGCGCCGATATCGAGAGGGTCGACCTCGTCGTCGCGGACGTGGAGATGCCCCGCCTCGACGGGTTCGGCCTCCTCAAGGCGCTGCGCGCCGACGAGGCCTTCGCACGCCTGCCGGTGATCCTGATGACCTCCCGGGGCGACGCCGAGGACGTGAACCGCGGGCTGGAACTCGGCGCGGACGCCTATCTGACCAAGCAGAAATTCGACCAGCGCCAGCTCCTCGACACGATCGGGCAGCTGCTGTGAACGGGGGCGCCGCGTCCGATGGCCCGGTCCGGGTGATGCTCGTCGAGGACAGCCTCGTCGTGCGCCACCTCCTGACGCACATCGTCGGGCGCGACCCGCGCCTCCTCCTCGTCGCGGCGGTGGCCTCGGGCGAGGAGGCGCTGGAGCAGATCGCCGCCGTGCGGCCCGACGTGATCTCCATGGACATCCGCCTGCCCGGCATCGACGGCCTGGAGACGACCCGTCGCATCATGGCCGAGCATCCGACCCCGATCGTCGTGGTGGCGGATTCGGTCGAGGATGCCTCGCTTCGCATCTCCATGAACGCCCTGCGCGCCGGCGCCCTCTCGGTGGTCGAGAAGCCGGTCGCCACGACCCATTCCGGCTACGACGCGGTGGCCGGCGAGATCTGCACGCAATTGCGCATCATGGCCCAGGTGCCGGTGATCCGGCGCCGGCCGATCGGCTCCGAATGGGCCGGGCGCCGCCCCGCCCCCCAGGCCGCGCCGGACGCCGACCCGCCGGACCGGCCGACGATCCTCGCCATCGCGGCCTCGACCGGCGGGCCGCCGGCGCTCGCCCGCGTCATCGGCGCCCTGCCGGAGGATTTCCCCCTCCCCGTCCTCGTCGTCCAGCACATGGGCGCGGCCTTCATGGAGGGCTTCGCCGCCTGGCTCAACGGCGTGGTGCCGCTGCCCGTGGCCCTCGCCCGGGACGGCGAGCGGGCCGAGGGCGGCCGCGTCTACGTGGCGCCGGGCGACCGGCACCTCGAACTCGGCCCGAACGGCATCCTGCGCATCCTCGACTCGGCCCCCGTGGGCGGCCAGAGGCCGGCCGCCACCGTTCTGTTCCGCTCGCTCGCGCGCCACGCCGGGAACCGAGGCATCGGGGTGCTCCTCACCGGCATGGGCGAGGACGGCGCGCTCGGCCTCCTCGACATGCGCCGGGCTGGCGCCGAGACCATCGCCGAGCACGAGAGCACGGCGGTCGTCTACGGGATGCCGGCCGCCGCCGTGCGCCTCTCCGCCGCCCGCGGCGTGCTCCCCCTCGACCGCGTGGCCGGGCAGATCCTGCGGGTCATCCAGCCGGATCCGCAGCCGTGAGCGAGGGGCCACGCCCGCGCCTCCTGCTGGTGGAGGATTCGGAGACGCAGGCCCTGGAGCTGCGCCTGCTCCTCGAGAGCCGCGGCTTCGCGGTGGAGCGCTGCCCCACGGCGGAGGCCGCGCTCGATCACCTCAACACCAGCCTCCCCGACCTCGTGGTCGCCGACCACCACCTGCCCGGCATGAACGGGGACGAGTTCACGCGGCAGCTGCGCCTGTCGCTGCGCACCCGCGCCCTGCCCCTCCTGATGCTGACGGGCGCCCGCGACGGGGAGCGCCAGGGGCTGGAGAGCGGGGCCGACGCCTACGTGGCGAAATCGGCCGACCGCGACCTCCTGATCCTGCGCATCCGCGCGCTGCTGCGCGAGCGCAAGGGCGGTTCGTCCGCCGAGGGGCCGGGCGTCGCCGCCTTCCGGCGCGGGCGTGTCCTCGTGGTCGACGGCAGCGCCACCTACCGCACCTTCCTCGCCGGGCTCCTCACCCAGGAGGGCCACGCGGTCACCGCCGCGGACGGGCCCGAGGCGGCCCTCGCCGCCCTCGATGCGCCGGGCGCCACCTTCGACTGCGTGACGCTCGACCTCCTCGGGCCGGCCTATGACGGGCTCGACCTGTGCCGGGCCATCGATGCGCGGCGCGCCTCCGCCGAGGGGGCCGCGCCCTTCCACCTCGTCGGCATCGCCGGGAGCGCGCCCGCCAAGGATTTCCTCGTCGCCGCCTTCGCGGCCGGCGCCGACGACGTGGTGTCGAAGGCGGACGGCGACGTCCTCGTGATGCGGGTGCGCGGCCTCGTCCGCCGCCGCCTGCTGGAGGAGGACAACCGCCGCATCGCGGGCGAGTTCGGCGACCGGGAGCGGGAGCTGGAGCGGGCCCGCGCCGAGGCCGAGGCGGCCGAGGCCCGTGCCAAGCTCGCGGGCGCCCTGGAACAGGCGAACCGGGACCTCGCGGACGCCAACCGCAAGCTCACGGAGGCGCAGGCGAAGCTCGTCCAGGCCGCCAAGATGGCCTCGCTCGGCGAACTCGTGGCCGGCATCGCCCACGAGATCAACAACCCCCTCGCCTTCATCCTGGCGCATCAGGGCACCGTCGAGCGCCTCCTCGGCGAGGTGCCGGCACCCCCCGGCGACGCCCTGGCCGAGCGCTCGCTCGCCAAGGCGCGGGATCGCATCGGCTCGATGCGGATGGGGCTCACCCGCATTCAGGACCTCGTGCTGAACCTGCGCAAGTTCTCCCGCCTCGACGAGGGCGAGCGCTCCCGGGTGCACGTGCCCGAGGCGATCGAGACGGTGCTGGCGCTGATCCAGCACAAGCTCGGCGGCCGCATCGCGGTGGAGCGGGACTTCTCCGGCCGCCCCGAGATCCACTGCACCCCCGCCCTCCTCAATCAGGTCGTGATGAACATCCTCGGCAACGCCGCCGACGCGATGCCCGAGGGCGGCACGATCCGCATCGTGACCGAGAGCAGCGCCGACACCGACGTCATCCGCATCAGCGACACGGGGCCCGGCATCTCCGAGGATCTGCGGGAAAAGATCTTCGAGCCCTTCTTCACGACGAAGCCCGTGGGCTCCGGGACCGGCCTCGGGCTCGCGATTGCATACAGCGTCGTTCAGGCGCATAGCGGCTCGCTCACCGTCGAGACGGCGTCAGGAGGTGGAGCCTGCTTCGTGATCGGCATCCCACGGCAGGCGGACAGCGCATGACGAGAGGCACGATCCTAGCCGTCGACGACGAGCCGGACATCCTGATCGCCCTCGAGGACCTGTTCGAGGAGACCTATCGCGTCGTCACCACGACGAAGCCCGCCCAGGCGCTGGCGATGCTCGTCGAGGATCCGGACATCGCCGTGATCCTCTCCGACCAGCGCATGCCCGACATGACCGGCGACGCCATGCTGGCGGAGGCCCGCAGCTTCCACGAGGCGCAGGCGATCCTGCTGACGGGCTACGCGGATATCAGCGCGGTCATCGCGGCGCTCAACCGGGGCGGGATTACCGGCTACGTCACGAAACCGTGGGATGCGGCGCTGCTGCGCCACACGGTCGGCAACGCGTTCGACCGGCACCGGCTCGGGCGCGAGCTCGCCACGGAGCGCGCCCTGCTGCGGGGGCTCCTGGAGCATTCCGACGACGCGATCTCGTTCAAGGACGCGCGCGCGCGCTTCGTGCGCCTCAACGCCCGCAAGGCGGCTCTGCTCGGCAGCGATGCCGGATCCTGCCTCGGGCGGACGGAGGCCGAGGTGGCGGGGGACCGCGGTGCGGCCGCGGAGCGGGCGGACGCCGCCGCGATGGCCTCCGGCGAGGCGGTCGAGAGCCTCGACGCGGAGGGCCCGGCCGGCGCCGAGCGCTGGAGCCAGGTGACGCGGGTGCCGATCCGCGACCCCTCCGGCACGATCGCGCATCTCGCCACCATCGAGCGCGACGTCACCGAGCAGAAGTCGCTGGAGGCGCGGCTGCGCCAATCGGACAAGATGCAGGCGCTCGGCACGCTCGCGGGCGGCATCGCGCACGATTTCAACAACCTGCTCACCGCCATCCTCGGGAGCCTGGAACTTGCCGGGCCGAAGGTCGGCGACCAGCCGCGGGTGCGCCGCCTGATCGACAACGCCACCCAGGCCGCGCAGCGCGGCGCCTCCCTCACGAAGCGCCTCCTCAGCTTCAGCCGCTCGCACGACCTGCAGGCCCGCTCGACGGACGTGAACGCCCTGATCGAGGGCATGGACGCCCTGCTCGGACGCAGCCTCGGCGGGCTCGTCACGGTGACGACGCGGCTCGGGCCGGACCTGCCCGCGGCCCTCGTCGACCCGGACCAGCTCGAACTCGCGATCCTCAACCTCTGCATCAACGCCCGCGACGCGATGCCGGAGGGCGGCACCATCACCATCGCCACCGGCCTCGTGCGCGTCGCCGACGACCCGGAACTGCCCGCCGGCAGCTACCTCGCCGTCAGCGTCGCGGATATGGGCACCGGCATCCCGCCGGAGATCCTGCAGCGGGTCTGCGAGCCGTTCTTCACCACCAAGGCGGTGGGCCAGGGGACCGGTCTCGGCCTCGCCATGGTGTTCGGCCTCGCCCAGCAATCGAAGGGGCGGCTGCGCATCGACAGCGCGGTCGGGCGCGGCACCCTGGTGGAGCTGTTGCTGCCGCCGGCCGAGACGGCGGCGGAGGCCGAGGCCGCCCCGGCCGCGGAGGCGCCCGTCGCCGCGCGGCCCGCCCGCATCCTCGTCGTCGACGACGACGAGGAGGTCCGGCACGTCACCGCCTCCTTCCTCAGCGATTTCGGCTACCGGGAGACCGAGGCGCCGGACGGGGCCGCGGCCATTGCCCTCCTGGAGGAGAGCCGCTTCGATCTCGTCGTGGCCGACCTCGCCATGCCCGGCATCACGGGCGTGGACCTCGCCGCGACCGTCCGCGAGCGCTGGCCGGACCTGCCCGTGCTGATCCTGACGGGCCACGCCGAGGCGATGCAGATCCCGGAGGACGTGCCGGTCCTCAAGAAGCCGTTCGGCTCGGGCGACCTCGCGGCGCGGGTCTCGAAGCTGCTGGAGGGCGGGGCCGGATAGGCCGCCGGGCACCGGCCGCCCCCGCCTCAGCCGCAGGTGGTGAGCTGGTGGGCGCAGGTGCGGGGCATCCAGCCCCGGTGGACCGCCCCGGAAGGCATCCGCACGTCCATCGCGATCCAGCGGCCGAGGCAGCCGCGCAGCAGCTGCGCCCGGCCCGCGCCGGGATTGTCGGTCACCGCGAGGTCGTAGCGCCGAGCTCCGGCGCCCGCATCAGGACACGCGCGGCCTTCGGGCTCGTTGCGGCCGGCAACGAAAATGGGGCGGCCTCTCGGCCGCCCCTCTCGTCTGATCGCCTGATCGCTGCGGCTCAGGCCGCGGCGGCCTCGCCGCCCTGGGCCGGGCCCGAATCCTTGCCGCGGGCGTCGACGTCCCGGTCCACGAACTCGATGACCGCCATCGGGGCGTTGTCGCCATAGCGGAAGCCGGCCTTCATGATGCGGCAATAGCCGCCCGGGCGGGCGTTGTAGCGCGGGCCGAGCACGGCGAAGAGCTTCTTCACCATCGCCTCGTCGCGCAGCTGCGACATGGCGAGGCGCCGGGCATGGACGCTGTCGGTCTTGCCGAGCGTGATCAGCTTCTCGACGACCGGACGCAGGTCCTTCGCCTTCGGCAGGGTGGTGATGATCTGCTCGTGCTTGATCAGCGCGGCGGACATGTTGGCGAACATCGCCTTGCGGTGCTCGACCGTGCGGTTGAAGCGGCGACCGCGGAAACCGTGACGCATGATTGGCTGTCCTTCGTTCTATGGCCGCCGTGCCACGGTACGGCCAGGCGCCTCGGGAGCGAGGCTGTTCGTTCCGCTTGACCCCGCGGCGGGATGTCTCGGCGAAGGGCCCGGCGACGATGCGCCGGGTCCCGATCGACGTCTCGGGTTAGGCGAGCGCCTCAGTAATGCTCCTCGAAGCGCTTGGCGAGATCCTCGATGTTCTCCGGCGGCCAGCCCGGCACGTCCATGCCGAGGTGCAGGCCCATGCCGGCGAGCACTTCCTTGATCTCGTTGAGCGACTTGCGGCCGAAGTTCGGGGTGCGCAGCATCTCACCCTCCGACTTCTGGATGAGGTCGCCGATATAGACGATGTTGTCGTTCTTCAGGCAGTTCGCCGAACGGACCGACAGCTCGAGCTCGTCCACCTTCTTGAGCAGCGCCGGGTTGAAGGGGAGTTGCGGCGCGAGCGGCGCGGCCTCCTCCTTGCGGGGCTCCTCGAAGTTCACGAAGACCTGCAGCTGGTCCTGGATGATGCGCGCGGCGTAGGCCAGCGCATCCTCCGGCGAGACCGCGCCGTTGGTCTCGACCGTCATGGTCAGCTTGTCCTTGTCGAGGTCCTGGCCCTCGCGGGTCGTCTCGACGCGGTAGGAGACCTTGGTCACCGGCGAGAACAGGGCGTCGACCGGGATGAGGCCGATCGGGGCGTCCTCGGGACGGTTGCGCTCGGCCGGGACGTAGCCCTTGCCGGTGGCGACCGTGAACTCCATGCGGATCTCCGCCCCGTCGTCGAGGGTGCAGATCGCGAGGTCGGGGTTCAGGATCTGGATGTCGCCGACGACGCCGATGTCGCCCGCCGTCACGACGCCGGGTCCGGTCTTGCGCAGGGTCATGCGCTTCGGCTGGTCGGTCTGCGAGCGGATCGCGATGGTCTTGATGTTGAGGACGATGTCGGTGACGTCCTCGCGCACGCCCGGGATCGAGGAGAACTCGTGCAGCACGCCGTCGATCTGCACCGAGGTCACGGCCGCGCCCTGGAGCGAGGACAGCAGCACCCGGCGCAGCGAGTTGCCGAGGGTCGTGCCGAAGCCGCGCTCGAGCGGCTCGGCCACGACGGTGGCGACGCGCTTCGGGTCGTCCCCGGTCGTCACCTGGAGCTTGTTCGGCTTGATGAGCTCTTGCCAGTTCTTCTGAATGACCACGATCCTACCTCTCGCAATACGGGCGCGGTCCGCTCGCGTGGTCCGCGCGGGATGCCGGTCCCTTCACCCCCGCCGGGACCGGCGTCCGAATGGTTGCCTAATGTGCCGCGACCCAGAGCTCCGGCACGAAGCTGTATCCGGCGCCCTCACGCACGACGTAGCCGAGCGCCGGGAATTCGAGATGCGAGCCCCCGATGAAGCTGCGGCTGCCCGCCACCTCGTCGAGGATCCGCTTGCGCGTGGAGCGGGCCTGATCCCCGTCCACGTCGAAGCTGACGCCGGCCTCCGGCTGCTTGAACTGGATCGCGGGCAGGTGCACCACGTCCGTCCACATCATCAGCGTCCTGTCCCCGGACGTGATCCGGAAGCCCGTATGGCCCGGCGTGTGGCCGGGCAGGTGCACGGCGGTGACGCCCGGCACCACCTCCTCGCCCCCGCCGATCGTCCGGGTGCGGCCGGCATAGGGTGCGGTCGCCTTGGCGGCGATCTCGAAATAGGGCTTGGCCCCCTCCGGCGCACGGGCGAGCGCGCCCTCGCCGAGCCAGTGCGCCTGCTCGTCGGCGTGGAGCACGATCTCGGCGTTCGGATAGGCCGCCTTCCCCCCCGCGAGCAGCCCGCCCGCGTGGTCGGGGTGAAGGTGGGTGAGGAGAACGGTCTCGATCTCCTCCGGCTTCACCCCTGCATGGGCGAGGGCCGCCGGCACGCGCCCCAGGGTGTCGCCGCCGAAGCCACCGAAGCCCGTGTCGATCAGCACCGGCTTGCGGCCGGGACCGGTGATCAGGAAGGCGTTCAGCGTGATCCGGGGGGCCTCAGCACGAAAGCCGGCCGCCTGTAGCGCGCCGGCCTCCGCCTTGGAGATGCCCGTGACGAGGTCGATGGAGCCCTGCAGGTAACCGTCGTTGAGGACGGTGACCGTCAGATCGCCGAGCTGCCAGCGCAGGGCGCCCGGGAGCGGCTTCGAACCTTCCGCCACGAATATCCCTCCGTGTTCCGATGCCTCGCCGAGCCCCGCTCAGACGCGGCGGCGCTTGCGCGGGCGGCAGCCGTTATGCGGGATCGACGTGACGTCGCGGATCGAGGTCACGGTGAAGCCCGCCGCCTGCAGCGCGCGGAGCGCCGACTCGCGGCCGGAGCCCGGACCCGACACCTCGACCTCCAGGGTGCGCATGCCGTGCTCGGACGCCTTGCGGGCGGCATCCTCGGCGGCGACCTGCGCGGCGTAGGGAGTCGACTTCCGCGAGCCCTTGAAGCCCATCGCGCCGGCCGACGACCACGAGATCGTGTTGCCCTGCGCGTCCGTGATCGTGATCATCGTGTTGTTGAACGACGCGTTCACGTGGGCGACGCCCGAGACGATGTTCTTGCGTTCGCGCCGGCGGACGCGGGTCGGTTCCTTGGCCATATCTCTCGCTCACTTCCTTCAGGCACGCCCGTAACACCAGGCGCTCGGGATTTTTCTTGGGGATCGGGCGGCGCCGCCTCGCAGGGCCGTGCCGCCTCGTTGCCGACGCCGGAGCGCCCGGCGCGACGGGCAGGGAGGCCGCGCGGCGGCCTCCCAAGCCGAAACCTTACTTCTTCTTGCCGGCGATCGGCTTCGCCTTGCCCTTGCGGGTGCGGGCGTTGGTGTGCGTGCGCTGGCCGCGGACGGGCAGGCTGCGGCGATGGCGCAGGCCGCGGTAGCAGCCGAGATCCATCAGGCGCTTGATGTTCATCGAGACTTCGCGGCGCAGATCGCCCTCGACGAGATAGTCGCGGTCGATCGTCTCGCGGATCTGGAGCACCTCGGCGTCGGTGAGCTGGTTCACGCGGCGCTCGGCCGGGATGCCGACCTTCTCGGTGATCTCCTCGGCCTTCTTGGAGCCGATGCCGTGGATGTATTGAAGCGCGATGACGACGCGCTTGTTCGTCGGGATGTTGACGCCTGCGATACGGGCCAAGGTGCTGCTCCATATGGCCCCACGCCTGCGGCGGGGGCTCTACTCGGGTGTCGCGCGCGTCCGGTGGAGTCCGGCCCCTGCGCGCCGCTAACGACAAATCGGCCCGCGGCCGCCCCGTACGGGACGCCCCGGACCAACTTCCGTCTGGACGAAGACCGGCCTGCTAGCGCGGGCCGGGTGTCTTGTCAACCGCATGGTGCGGCTCAGGAGACGGCTTTCTCCGCGTGGCGCTCCAGCAGGGCGAAGAGATCCTGCGTCACCGCGTCGATCGGCTTCATGCCGTCGACCGTCTCCAGCATGCCGGTCCCGGAATAATGGTCGGAGAGCGGAGCGGTCTGGCGGCGATAGGCGTCGAAGCGGGTCTTGAACACCTCCGGCGTGTCGTCCTTGCGGACCGGCAGGCCCTTGGCGGCGGTCTCCTCGGCGCGCTTGGCGATGCGCCCGACGAGGGCGTCCTCGTCCACCTTCAGCTCGATCACCGTCGAGAGGGACAGCCCCTTCTCGGCTAGCATCGCGTCGAGGGCCTTCGCCTGCTCGACCGTCCGCGGGAAGCCGTCGAGGATGAAGCCGCGCTTGGCATCCGCCTCCTCGATCCGGTCCGCCACGATGCCGACCACGACCGAGTCGGGCACGAGGCCCCCGCTCTCCATCACCGCCTTCGCCTCGAGGCCGACCGGCGTGCCGGCGGCGACCGCCGCGCGCAGCATGTCCCCGGTGGAGAGCTGCGGTATGCCGAACCGCTCGACGATCCGCTCGGATTGGGGTCCCTTGCCCGCCCCGGGGGGCCCGAGCAGAATGATCCGCATGGCGTCTGTCCTCGTCCATTGCCCGCATTCGGGCTTGCAGGGCGTCTACCCGGCGAAGCCTCCCCGGCATCGCCGCCGTCCGACACGTTCTAGCGGTTTTCGGCCCCCCGTGGAGTCGGAGAAAGGGCCAACGCTGACGTGTCGGCGGGGTTTGTTTCCCGCGCTCAGCGCCGCCGGGTCGTCGTCGAGGCGCCGCGCAGCTTCGCCTTCTTCACGAGACCCTCGTACTGGTGCGCCATCAGGTGCCCGTGGATCTGCGCGACCGTGTCCATCGTCACCGAGACGACGATGAGGAGCGAGGTGCCGCCGAAGCCCAGGCTCGCCGAGGCGTAGGAGGCCAGGATCTCCGGCACGAGGCAGACGAAGGTGAGGTAGAGCGCGCCGATCGCCGTGATGCGGGTCAGCACCTTGTCGATGAAGGTGGCGGTGCGCTCGCCCGGACGAATGCCGGGGATGAAGCCGCCATGCTTCTTCAGGTTGTCTGCCGTCTCCTGCGGGTTGAACACCACGGCCGTGTAGAAGAAGGCGAAGAAGATGATCAGGGCGGCGTAGAGCAGCATGTAGAGCGGCCGCCCGTGCCCGAGATAGGTCGTCAGCGTGCCGAGGATCCCCGTCGAGCCCTGGTTGGCCGAGAAGCTCGCCACCGTCGCCGGCAGCAGCAGCAGGGAGGAGGCGAAGATCGGCGGGATCACGCCCGAGGTGTTGAGCTTGAGCGGCAGGAACGAGGTCTGGCCCTCGTACATGCGGTTGCCGACCTGGCGCTTCGGGTAGTTGATCAGGAGCCGGCGCTGGGCGCGCTCCATGAACACGATGAAGTAGACGAGCCCCACCGCCGCGACGCCGACGCCGAGGATCACGGCCGAGGAGAGCGCGCCCGTGCGGCCGAGTTCCAGCGCGCCAATGATGGCGGTGGGCAGGTGGGCGACGATGCCGGCGAAGATGATCAGCGAGGAGCCGTTGCCGATGCCCCGCGAGGTGATCTGCTCGCCGATCCACATCAGGAACAGGGTGCCGCCGGTGAGCGTGATCACCGTGGAGAGCAGGAAGAACGGACCGGGGTCGATCGCCGCGCTCGAGCTCTGCAGGCCGACGGCGATGCCCCAGGACTGGACGAGCGCCAGGAGCACCGTGAGGTAGCGCGTGTACTGGTTGATGACCTTGCGGCCGGACTCGCCCTCCTTCTTCAGCGTCTCCAGGCTCGGGATCACCGAGGTGAGGAGCTGGATGATGATCGAGGCCGAGATGTAGGGCATGATGTTGAGCGCGAAGATCGCCATGCGCTCCACCGCCCCGCCCGAGAACATGTTGAACAGGCCGAGCACGCCGCCCGCCTGCTGCTGGAAGTTCCGCGCGAACTGCTCCGGGTCGATGCCCGGGATCGGGATGTAGGTGCCCAGCCGGAACACCACGAGCGCGCCGAGCGTGAACCAGATGCGCTTCTTGAGCTCATCGGCCTTCGCGATCGCCCCGAAATTGAGGTTGGCGGCAAGCTGCTCGGCGGCTGAGGCCATGGCCGGATTCCTGAGATCGGATGGTGCGGGGCTCCGGGGAGCACCCGTGAAAACGAAGCGGCGGCCACGCGCGAGGTCGCACGGGCCGCCGCTCAGCGCTTCGACTTAAGGGCTGTCCAAACCCGGCGCAACTGCCCGTCAGGCCGTCGCCGCGGCCGAGCCCCGGGTCGACACGCCGGAGGCGTAGACGACCGTAACGCTGCCGCCGGCCTTCTCGACCGCCTCGATGGCGGACTTGGAGGCGCGGGTGACCTCGAAGGCGAGCTTGGTGCTGAGCTCGCCGACGCCGAGGAGCTTCACGCCGTCGCGGGGACGGGCGATGATGCCGGCCTCGACGAGCGCCTCGACCGTGACGGTCGCGCCCTTGTCGAGCCGGCCCGCCTCGATCGCCTCCTGGACCCGGCCGAGATTCACCTCGTTCAGGTCGGCGGCGTGGATGTTGTTGAAGCCGCGCTTCGGCAGGCGACGATGCAGCGGCATCTGACCGCCCTCGAAGCCCTTGATGGACACGCCGGTCCGGGCCTTCTGGCCCTTCACGCCGCGTCCCGCGGTCTTGCCCTTGCCGGAGCCGATGCCCCGGCCGACGCGCATTCGGTTCTTGGTCGCGCCGTCGTTGTCGCGGATCTCGTTGAGCTTCATCTCGCCCTCCTCAAGCCGCGCCGTCGAGGACGCGCACGAGGTGATGCACCTTGCGGATCATGCCGCGCACCGAGGGCGTGTCCTCGAGCTCGGAGATGCGGTGCAGCTTGTTCAGCTTGAGGCCGATCAGCGTCGCGCGCTGAGAGGCCTCACGGCGGATCGGCGAGCCGATCTGCTGGACGCGGACAGTCTTGGTAGCCATGCTGCCCTCCCCTTACGCCACGGCCGCTTCGGACATGTCGGACGGGTCGGCATCGCGGCGCCGGGCCTGGAGGGCCGACACCTTGAGGCCGCGGCGCGCGGCGACCGCGCGCGGGCTGTCCTCGTTCTTGAGCGCCTCGAAGGTGGCGCGCACGAGGTTGTAGGGGTTCGAGGAGCCGAGGCTCTTCGCCACCACGTCCTGCATGCCGAGCGTCTCGAAGACGGCGCGCATCGGGCCGCCCGCGATGATGCCGGTGCCCTGGGGCGCGGCGCGCAGGATGACCTTGCCGGCGCCGTGGCGGCCGTGCACGTCGTGGTGCAGGGTCCGGCCCTCGCGCAGCGAGACGCGGATCAGGCCGCGCTTGGCCGCCTCGGTCGCCTTGCGGATCGCCTCCGGCACCTCGCGGGCCTTGCCGTGGCCGAAGCCGACGCGGCCCTTCTGGTCGCCGACGACGACGAGGGCCGCGAAGCCGAAGCGACGGCCGCCCTTCACCACCTTGGCGACGCGGTTGATGTGGACGAGCTTGTCCACGAACTCGCTGTCGCGCTCCTCGCGCTCGTCGCGGCGGCCGCGGCCACCGCCTTCACGTTCACGTGCCATCTTGTACCTTGTCTCTCTCACTGACGCGGGCGGCGGGCCCGCTCGCTTGATGCCGTCCGTCTCGGGGGCGGCGGACCGCCCCCTCACCGCCGATCAGAAGTCGAGGCCACCCTCGCGGGCGGCGTCGGCGAGCGCCTTGATGCGCCCGTGGAAGATGTAGCCCGAGCGATCGAAGATCACCTGCGTGACCCCGGCCGCCTTGGCGCGCTCGGCGACGAGCTTGCCGACGGCGGAGGCCGCCGCGACGTCCGCGCCGGTCTTCAGGCTCGCCTTCAGATCCTTCTCCAGCGACGAGGCGGAGGCCAGGGTGCGGCCCTGCGCATCGTCGATGACCTGGACGTAGATCTGCTTCGAGGAGCGGAACACCGAGAGCCGGGGCCGCCCGTTGGCCGCCGCCCGCAGCGCGCGGCGCACACGCGCCTTGCGGCGGTCGAGTGCTTCGTTCTTGCGTGACATGGTGGCGGGTCCTTACTTCTTCTTGCCTTCCTTGCGGAAGATGAACTCGCCCGCATACTTCACGCCCTTGCCCTTGTAGGGCTCGGGGCCGCGATAGTCG
Source organism: Methylobacterium segetis (assembly GCF_004348265.1). Taxonomy (GTDB): domain Bacteria; phylum Pseudomonadota; class Alphaproteobacteria; order Rhizobiales; family Beijerinckiaceae; genus Methylobacterium; species Methylobacterium segetis. Next base: position 8,516 of record NZ_SMNT01000090.1, on the reverse strand, counting down.
CGGATCTCGGCGGCGACCTGGCCGACACGCTGCCGGTCGATCCCGGAGATCACGATCTCCGTGGGCTTGGGCGTCACGATCGTGATGCCGGCCGGGATCTCGTACTCGATGTCGTGGCTGTAGCCGAGCGACAGCTTGAGGGCCTTGCCGGCCATCGCGGCGCGGTAGCCGACGCCGGTGATCTCGAGCTTCTTCTCGAAGCCCTTCGACACGCCCTCGACGAGGTTCGCGACCTGCGCCCGGGAGGTGCCCCACAGCGAGCGGGCCTCCTTGGACTGGTTCTTCGGCGTGACCGAGATCGCGCCGTTCTCCAGGGCGACATCGACGAGGCTCGGCACGACGAACTGCAGCTCGCCCTTGGAACCCTTCATCTTCACCGTCTGGCCCGTCACCGTGGCCGTCACGCCGGACGGGACGGACACGGGCTTCTTGCCTACGCGAGACATAGCCTTCTCCTCTCGCCTGCGATCAGAACACCTTGCAGAGCAACTCGCCGCCGACGTTGCGCTCGCGCGCCTCGTGGTCGGCCATGACGCCCTGCGGGGTGGACACGATGGTGATGCCGAGGCCGTCGGCGACGCGGGGCAGCTCGCCGACCGACGAGTAGACCCGGCGGCCGGGCTTCGACACGCGCTGGATCGAGCGGATGACGGGCTTGCCGTCGTAGTATTTCAGCTCGATCGCGAACTCGGTGCGCCCGTTGCCGAGGTCCGTGGTCGCGTAGTCGCGGATGTAGCCCTCGGACTTGAGGACGTCGAGAACGCTGGCGCGCAGGCGCGAGCCGGGCGTCTGCACGACGTTGCGGCGGCGCTGCTGACCGTTGCGGATGCGGGTGAGCATATCACCCACGGGATCGTTGACCATGGTGACTGCCTCCTTACCAGCTCGACTTGACGAGACCGGGGATCAGGCCCCGGTTGCCGAGCTCACGCAACGCGACGCGCGAGATGCCCATCTTGCGATAGAAGGCGCGCGGACGGCCGGTCATCTCGCAGCGGTTGCGGATGCGCGTGGCCGACGAGTTGCGGGGCAGCTCCGCGAGCTTGAGGCGCGCCTCGAAGCGCTCCTCCATCTCGAGGGACTCGTTGTTGGCGGTCGCGAGCAGCGCCTTGCGCTTCTCGGCGAAGCGCTTCACCAGCGCCTTGCGGTGGTTGTTCTTCTCGACTGAGCTTTTCTTAGCCATGCTGTCTCTCTCCAGTGTCCGCGTCTAAGAGCGTCGCCGCTCTTACTGCCGGAACGGGAAGCGGAAATGCTTGAGGAGGGCGCGGGCCTCCTCGTCGGTCTTGGCCGTCGTGGTGACCACGATGTCCATGCCCCACATCTGCTCGGCCTTGTCGTACGAGATCTCCGGGAACACGAGGTGCTCCTTGAGGCCGAGGGCGAAGTTGCCGCGCCCGTCGAACGACTTCGGGTTCAGGCCGCGGAAGTCGCGGACGCGCGGGAGCGCGATCGTGATCAGCCGGTCCATGAACTCGTACATGCGCGTCTTGCGCAGGGTGACCTTGCAGCCGATCGGCATGCCCTCGCGGACCTTGAAGGTCGCGATCGCCTTGCGGGCCCGGGTGATGACCGGCTTCTGGCCGGCGATCAGCGCGAGGTCGCCCGCGGCGACCGTGGCCTTCTTCGAATCGGCGGTCGACTCGCCGACGCCCATGTTGATGACGATCTTCTCGATCTGCGGCACCTGCATGGGGTTCTTGTAGCCGAACTCCTCGATCAGCTTCTGCCGAACCACCTCGTCGTAATGCTTGCGCAGACGCGGGGTGTAGGCGTCCATGTTTGCCTCAGCCATCGATCAGATCCCCCGAGCGCTTGGCGAACCGAACCTTGCGGCCGTCCTCGAGAATGCGGAAACCCACACGCGTCGCCTTGCCGTCCTTGGGATCGGCGACCGCGATGTTGGACAGGTGAATGGCGGCCTCCTTCGAGATGATGCCGCCCTCCTGGCTCTGCGTCTGGCGCTGGTGGCGCTTGACGAGGTTGATACCGCGCACGAGGGCCCGGTTCTCCTTCGGCAGGACCTGGATGACCTCCCCGGAGCGACCCGCGTCGCGGCCGGTGAGGACGACGACCGTGTCGCCCTTCTTGATCTTGGCAGCCATCACAGCACCTCAGGAGCCAGCGAGATGATCTTCATGTGGTTGCGTGCGCGCAGTTCCCGCGGCACGGGCCCGAAGATGCGGGTGCCGATCGGCTCCTTCTGATTGTTGATCAGGACGGCGGCGTTCTTGTCGAAGCGGATGACCGAGCCGTCGGGACGCTTCACGTCCTTGGCGGTGCGAACGACGACCGCCTTCATGACGTCGCCCTTCTTCACGCGGCCGCGCGGGATGGCCTCCTTCACGGAGACCACGATGATGTCGCCGACGCCGGCGTACTTGCGCTTCGACCCGCCGAGCACCTTGATGCACATCACGCGGCGTGCACCAGAATTGTCGGCGACGTCCAGATTCGTCTGCATCTGGATCACGGGAGTGACCTTTCCTTGTTTCAGGCGGGTTTCCGCACGCGGGCGGTATTGCCCGGCGGACGACGCCTGATGGGGATCTGATGTCCCCGGCTCATATGACAGACCGCGCTATCGGCGCTTGGTGGCACCGGCGCGGTCACCGCAGTCGACGGGGGATGCCAGGCATCCCCTCTGAACTTTCGCGAAGGCCGGTCGGTTACACCGTCCGGGCGATTCGCGCAAGGGTGTCTTCGCGAGCGCCTCAGGCGCTCGCGGCGACCTCGTTGCCCTCGACGAGCTTCCAGGTCTTGGTCTTGGAGAAGGGGCGGCACTCCTCGATGAACACCGTCTGCCCGACCTTGGCGGCATTCGCCTCGTCATGGGCATGGTAGTTCTTCGAGCGGCGGACGGTCTTCTTCATCACCGGATGGGTGAAGCGGCGCTCCACCTTCACGACGATGGTCTTCTCGCCCTTGTCGCTGACGACGACGCCCTGCAATACGCGCTTCGGCATGGTGGACTCCTCAGGCCTGCGTCGAGGCCAGCGTCTTCTGACGCTGCAGCGTGCGGACACGGGCGATGTCGCGACGGACCTCGCGGACGCGGGCGACGTTCTCGAGCTGGCCGGTGGCCCCCTGGAAGCGCAGGTTGAACTGCTCCTTCTTGAGGTTCAGCAACTCGTCGTTCAGCTGATCCGCGGACAAGGCCTTCAGATCAGACAGTCTCTGGGACGACTTCATGATCTCCCTCCTCAATCTGCGATGCGGGCGACGACGCGGGTCCGCACGGGGAGCTTGGCCGCGCCGAGGCGCAGGGCCTCACGGGCGATATCCTCGGCGACGCCGTCGACCTCGAACATGATGCGGCCAGGATGGACGCGGGCGGCCCAGTAATCCGGCGCGCCCTTGCCGGAGCCCATGCGGACCTCGGTGGGCTTGGACGACACGGGGACGTCCGGGAACACGCGGATCCAGACGCGGCCCTGGCGCTTCATCTCGCGGGTGATCGCGCGGCGGGCCGCCTCGATCTGCCGCGCGGTGACGCGCTCGGGCTCCACGGCCTTCAGGCCGAACTGGCCGAAGTTCAGGTCGAAGCCGCCCTTGGCCGTCCCGTGGATGCGGCCCTTGAACTGCTTGCGGAACTTCGTCTTCTTGGGTTGCAGCATGGCAGCCTCTCAAACCTTCCTGTCGCGCGGAGCGCCGATCACGCGTTGGCGTGATCGCGCCGGCCGCGCTCGCGGCCACCCTCACCGTCGCGCTCACGACGGCCGCCGGACCGGCCACCCTCGTCCTGCGCCTTCTTGTCCTGCGCCATCGGGTCGTGCTCGAGGATCTCGCCCTTGAACACCCACACCTTGATGCCGCACGTCCCGTAGGTCGTGAAGGCGGTGGCCGTGCCGTAATCGACGTCGGCGCGCAGCGTGTGCAGGGGCACGCGGCCCTCGCGGTACCACTCGGTCCGGGCGATCTCGGCACCGCCGAGACGGCCCGAGCAGGTGATGCGGATACCCTCGGCGCCGAGGCGCATCGCCGACTGCACGGCGCGCTTCATGGCGCGACGGAAGGCGACGCGGCGCTCGAGCTGCTGGGCGATCGAGTCGGCCACGAGCGTGGCGTCGATCTCGGGCTTGCGCACCTCGACGATGTTGATCGTCACGTCGGCCTTGGTCATCGTGCCGACGAGCTTGCGCAGCTTCTCGATGTCCGCGCCCTTCTTGCCGATCACCACGCCCGGGCGGCCCGAGTGGATGGTGACGCGGCACTTCCGGTGCGGGCGCTCGATGACGATCTTCGAGACCGCGGCCTGCTTGAGCTGCTTCATGAGGGCGGCGCGGATCGCGACGTCCTCGTGCATCAGCCTGGCGTACTCGCCCTTCTGGGCGAACCAGCGGGAATCCCACGTCCGGTTGATGCCGAGACGCAGACCGATCGGATTGACTTTCTGGCCCATCAGATCCTCCTCACGCCGCTTCGGCGGACGGGACTTCGCGAACCACGATGGTGAGGTTCGAGAAGGGCTTCAGGATGCGGGCGCCGCGGCCACGCGCACGGGCGTGGAACCGCTTCAGGACGAGCGCCTTGCCGACGAAGGCCTGGGAGACGACGAGATCGTCGACGTCCAGGTCGTGGTTGTTCTCGGCGTTGGCGATCGCGCTCTCGAGGCACTTCTTGACCTCGCGGGCGATCCGCTTGCGGGAGAATTCGAGGTCGGCGAGCGCCGACTCGACCTTCTTGCCGCGAATGAGCTGCGCGACGAGATTCAGCTTCTGGGGGCTGACGCGGAGCATCCGCGCGACCGCCTTGGCCTCGTTCTCGGGGAGCGCGCGGGGGGTTGCGGGCTTGCCCATATCAGCGCCTCTTCGCCTTCTTGTCGGCCGCGTGACCGTGGAAGGTGCGGGTCGGCGAGAACTCGCCGAACTTGTGACCGACCATCTCCTCGGACACGTAGACCGGGATGTGCTTCTGCCCGTTGTGCACACCGAAGGTGAGCCCGACGAACTGCGGCAGGATCGTGGAGCGGCGGCTCCAGATCTTGATGACTTCGTTGCGGCTGGATCCGCGCGCGGTCTCAGCCTTCTTGAGGAGGTAGCCGTCGACGAACGGCCCCTTCCAGAGGGAGCGTGCCATGGTGGTTACTTCTTGCGGTTGTGGCGGCTGGACAGGATGAAGGTGTCGGTCCGCTTGTTGGACCGGGTCTTCTTCCCCTTCGTGGGCACGCCCCACGGCGTGACCGGGTTACGGCCGCCCGAGGTGCGTCCCTCGCCGCCGCCGTGCGGGTGGTCGACCGGGTTCATCGCGACGCCGCGGTTGTGCGGGCGCTTGCCGAGCCAGCGGTTGCGGCCGGCCTTGCCGAGCGAGATGTTCATGTGGTCGGGGTTCGAGACCGCGCCCACGCTCGCGAAGCACTGACCGTGCACGAGGCGCTGCTCGCCCGAGTTCAGGCGCAGCGTCACGTAGCCCTGGTCGCGGCCGACGATCTGGGCGTAGTTGCCCGCGGACCGGGCGATCGCGCCGCCCTTGCCGATCTTCAGCTCGACATTGTGGACGATCGTGCCCACCGGCATGTTGCCGATCGGGCCGGCATTGCCCGGCTTGATGTCGACCTGCTCGGCCGCCACCACCTTGTCCCCGGCCTGCAGGCGCTGGGGAGCCAGGATGTAGCTCTGCTTGCCGTCCGGGTAGTTGATCAGCGCGATGAACGCCGTGCGGTTCGGATCGTACTCGATCCGCTCGACCGTCGCCGTCACGCCGAGCTGGTCGCGACGCTTGAAGTCGACGTTGCGCAGGGCGCGCTTGTGACCGCCGCCGCGGAAGCGGACGGTGATGCGACCGAGATTGTTGCGGCCGCCCGTGGACGACTTGCCCTCGGTCAGCGCCTTCACCGGCTTGCCCTTGTAGAGCTCACGGCGGTCGACCAGCACGAGCTGGCGCAGGCTCGGCGTGACCGGTTTGAATGTCTTCAAGGCCATCGGCTTGGTTCCCTAAACCCGGTCGTCTCAGAGGCCCGTCGTGACGTCGATCGAATCGCCCTCGGCGAGGGTGACGATCGCCTTCTTCACGTCCGAACGCTGTCCGCGCAACCCGCGGAAGACCTTCTTCTTGCCCTTCGTCACGAGCGTGTTCACCGCCGTGACCTTGACGTCGAACAGCTTCTCGACCGCTTCCTTGATCTGCGGCTTCGAGGCCTTCGGCGCGACGCGGAACACGACCTTGTTCTGCTCGGTCAGGTTCGTCGCCTTCTCGGTGATCACGGGCGAGACGATCACGTCGTAGTGGCGCGGATCGGCACTCATTTGAAACGCGCCTCCAGCGCATCGACCGCCGCGCGGGTGAGAACGAGCTTCTCACGGCGCAGGATGTCGTAGACGTTGATGCCCTGCACCGGCAGGACGTCGATCTGCGGCAGGTTGCGGGCGGCGCGACCGAAGTTCGCGTCGATCTCCGCGCCGCCGATGATGAGGGCGCTCGACAGTCCGAGCTTGCCGAAGCGCTCGGACAGGACCTTGGTCTTGCCCTCGGCGAGCTTGACGTCGTCGATGACGATCAGCGTCTCGCTCTTGGCCTTGGACGAGAGGGCGTGGCGCAGCGCCAGCGCGCGGACCTTCTTGGGAAGGTCGTGGCCGTGGTCGCGCACCACCGGGCCGAAGGCCCGGCCGCCGCCGCGGAACTGGGGCGCGGAGGCCGCGCCGTGGCGGGCGTTGCCGGTGCCCTTCTGCTTGTAGAGCTTCTTGCGCGTCCGGTTCACGTCCGAGCGGTTCTGCACGGCGTGGGTGCCGGCGCGGCGCTTGGCGAGCTGCCAGCGGACCATGCGCTGCAGCAGGTCGGCGCGGGGCTCGAGGCCGAAGATGGCCTCGTCGAGCTCGACCGAGCCGGCGCCTTCGCCTTCGAGCGTGGTGATATCGAGCTTCATCACGCGTTCTCCTCGGAAGCGGGAGCCTCGGGAGCCGTGGCAGCGTTGCCGTTCTCACGGAACTTGCCCGGCAGCGGAACATCGGCGGGGAGCTTGCGCTTCACCGCGTCGCGGACCTGGATCCAGCCGCCGGCGACGCCCGGCACCGCACCCTCGACGAGGATGAGGCCGCGCTCGGGGTCGGTGCGCACGACGCGCAGGTTCTGGGTGGTCACGCGCTCGACGCCGAGATGGCCCGGCATCTTCTTGTTCTTGAAGGTCTTGCCCGGATCCTGACGGCCGCCGGTCGAACCGATCGAGCGGTGCGAGATCGACACGCCGTGCGTGGCGCGCAGGCCGCCGAAGTTCCAGCGCTTCATGCCGCCGGCGAAGCCCTTACCCGTGGTCGTGCCCGTGACGTCCACGAACTGGCCGGGGATGAAGTGGTCCGCGGTGATCTCGGCGCCGACCGGGATCAGCGAATCCTCGCTGACGCGGAACTCGGCGAGCTTCTGCTTCGGCTCGACCTTGGCGACGGAGAAGCGGCCGCGCTCGGCGCGGGACACGTTCTTGACCTTGGCCTTGCCGACGCCGACCTGCAGCGCGACGTAGCCGTTCTTCTCGACGGTGCGGTGGGCAACCACCTGGCATTGATCGATCTTGAGCACGGTGACGGGGACATGCTCCCCCGCATCCGTGAAGATGCGGGTCATGCCGACCTTCTGTGCAATGACGCCTGAGCGCATAGGTGTCTCCCTCGCGCGATGAAACGGTAAGCTCTAAGCCTCAGCGGCTCAGAGCTTGATCTCCACGTCCACGCCAGCGGCGAGGTCGAGCTTCATCAGCGCGTCCACGGTCTGGGGGGTCGGATCGACGATATCGAGCACCCGCTTGTGCGTGCGCATCTCGAACTGCTCGCGCGACTTCTTGTCGATGTGGGGCGAGCGGTTGACCGTGAACTTCTCGATATGCGTCGGCAGCGGAATCGGGCCGCGGATCTGGGCGCCGGTGCGCTTGGCGGTGGAGACGATCTCGCGGGTCGAGGCATCGAGGATGCGATGATCGAACGCCTTGAGGCGGATGCGGATATTCTGACCGTTCATGACCTGAAACCTCGGCGGGAATGTCGAAGGGCGGGCGCGAGGGCCCACCCCTCGATCTGTCCCTGCGGGAGTTGCTCGCGCTGCTGCTTACTCGTTGATGGCTGCGACGACGCCTGCGCCGACGGTTCGGCCGCCCTCGCGGATGGCGAAGCGCAGCTTCTCCTCCATGGCGACGGGCACGATCAGCGCGACGTCCATGGTCACGTTGTCGCCCGGCATCACCATCTCGGTGCCCTCCGGCAGGGTGCACACGCCCGTCACGTCCGTGGTGCGGAAGTAGAATTGCGGGCGGTAGTTGGTGAAGAACGGCGTGTGGCGCCCGCCCTCCTCCTTGGTCAGGATGTAGGCCTCGGCCTTGAACTTGGTGTGCGGCTTCACCGAACCCGGCTTGCACACGACCTGGCCGCGCTCCACGTCCTCGCGCTTGGTGCCGCGCAGCAGCACGCCGACGTTGTCGCCCGCCTGGCCCTGGTCGAGCAGCTTGCGGAACATCTCGACGCCGGTCACCGTGGTGGTCTGGGTGGCGCGGATGCCCACGATCTCCACCGTCTCGCCGACCTTGATGATGCCGCGCT
>NZ_SMNT01000089.1 GCF_004348265.1 Methylobacterium segetis | reverse complement strand
CCGCCCGCGCCCTTCTTGTCGATCGTGAACACGCCGAGATCGGTGATCACGAGGTCGACGACATGCGTGCCGGTGAGCGGCAGGTCGCAGGCCTTGAGAAGCTTGGCGCTCTCCGAGCCGTCCTTGTTCCTGGCGACGTGCTCCATCACCACGACGACGCGCTTCACGCCCGCCACGAGGTCCATGGCGCCGCCCATCCCCTTCACCATCTTGCCGGGGATCATCCAGTTGGCGAGATCCCCGTTCTCGGCCACCTGCATGGCGCCGAGGATCGACAGGTCGATGTGGCCGCCGCGGATCATCCCGAAGGAATCGGCCGAGGTGAAGTAGCTCGTCGTGGGCAGGGCCGTGATCGTCTGCTTGCCGGCGTTTATCAGGTCCGGGTCCTCCTCGCCCTCGTAGGGAAAGGGGCCCATGCCGAGCATGCCGTTCTCCGATTGCAGCTGAACCGACATGCCCTCGGGGATGAAGTTCGACACGAGCGTCGGGATGCCGATGCCGAGATTCACGTAGAAGCCGTCCTCGAGCTCGCGCGCGGCGCGCGCCGCCATCTGGTCGCGGGTCCAGGCCATGATGCGTCTCTCCTTCCCGAACGTCAGACCGCGCCGCCGCCGGCCGCGGCCGGGGCGGCGTCGGCGCGCTTGCGCGTGGTGCGCTGCTCGATGCGCTTCTCGCGGATCGGCACGTGGATGATGCGGCCGACATAGATGCCGGGCGTGTGGATGTGGTCGGGGTCGATCGCGCCCGGCTCGACGAGATGCTCGACCTGCGCCACCGTGACGGCGGCGGCGGTCGCCATCATCGGGTTGAAGTTGCGCGCGGTCTTCCGGTAGGCGAGGTTCCCCTCGGTATCCCCGCGGTAGGCGTGGACGAGGGCGAGGTCGGCCACGAGGCCGCGCTCCATCACGAAGTGCTCGCCGTCGAACTCGCGGACCTCCTTGCCCTCGGCGACCTTGGTGCCGACGCCGGTCTTCGTGAAGAAGGCCGGGATGCCCGCGCCCCCGGCGCGGATGCGCTCGGCGAGCGTCCCCTGCGGGTTGAACTCGATCTCCAGTTCGCCCGCCAGGAATTGCCGGGCGAATTCCTTGTTCTCGCCGACATAGGACGAGATCATCTTGGCGACCTGGCGCGTCTCGAGGAGCTTGCCGAGGCCGACGCCGTCGATGCCGGCATTGTTCGAGATCACGGTCAGACCCTTGACGCCGGAGGCGCGCACCGCGTCGATAAGCTCGTCCGGGATGCCGCAGAGGCCGAAGCCGCCGCACATCAGCGTCATCCCGTCGCGCAGGAGATCGGCCAGGGCGGCCGTCGCGTCCGAATAGACCTTCTTCATCAAACCCGTCCTTCCCAGCCGGCGCCCCTCGGCCGGGGCGCCGTGCGGCACCCGCGCCGAGTGGCGGAAGCGCGCGAGTCACAGCTTTGCGGTAGCAGGAAGCGCGCCGTGGAGACAAACCCCGCCGAAGCGTTTAAGGAAATCTCCCGAGTGGACCGAATGGTTACGGCCGGGGGCGGCCTGAAACATCCGGATTCGACGCCGGATCGTCGCGCCAGCCCATCGCGGTCCGCCCGCAACGGCCCATCCGCACGGAGTGCAATGTCGCCGCGCCGTCTCCTGCCCGCCCTCGGCCTCGGAGGGCTCGCGGCCGCCGCCCTCGTCGCGGCCTGCAATCCCTGGCCGGTCGGAACCGCCGCCGCCGCCCGCTTCGTGAGCCGGGGCCTCGCACCCTACGGGCTCGCCCTCGGCGCGGAGGGAGCGACCGAGATCTCCCTTCTTCCCCTGCCCCACCTGCGCTTCGGCCGCGCCCGCATCGCGGTGGCCGGAGGCGGCGGCCCCGTGCTCGCCGAGGGCGGCCGCCTGACGATCGAGCTGAGCCTCCTGGCCCTGCTCTCGGGCCAGGCCGAGATCGGGGCCATCGCCCTCGACGGCGCGACCCTCCATCTCGATCCCGCGAACGGGGCCTTCGCCGAGCCGATGCGCCGCGTGGGCGAGCGCCTCGCGCAGGGCCGCGCGAGCCACCCGCGCCGCGTCGCGATCAGCCGGGCTACCGTCGTGGGGCCGGTGCCCGCGCAGGACGTCGACCTCGTCCTGTCCTGGCCCGTCTGGAGCGCCAGCCTCGATTGCGCCGGCAGCCTGACCGTCAAGGGCGTGCCGGCCCGCTTCGCCCTGGCGGGGCTCCGCCCGGCCGACCTCGTGGCGGGCTCGGACTCGCCCGTCACCCTCACCGCCTCCTGGGAGGGCGGCAGCCTCGCCGCCGAGGGCATCGGCACCTGGCGGGACGGCCCGCGCCTGTCGGGCCACGGCAGCCTGGAGACGCGCTCCCTGCCCGAGGCGCTCGCCTGGATCGGCGCGGACGTGGCGCTCGCCCCCTTCATCGACCGATTCGGCCTCGACGGCCCCTTCGAGGCGAGCCGGGCCGGGCTGATGCTCCCCGACGTTCGGGTGAGCGTCGGCAGCAATGCCCTCGAAGGCGCGGTCTCGGCGAGTTTCGGGGAGGCGCGCAGCGCCGTCCAGGCGACGCTCGCCGCCGACAGCCTCAACCTCGCGCCGCTCCTCGGCGGCTTCCTGCGCCTGTTCGGATCCGCCGGCGAGGGCGAGGCCGCGGGCGCGCGGAGCGTCGCCCTGAAGCCGCTGACGGGCGGCGACCTCGACCTGCGCCTCTCGGCCGCAACGAGCCGGCTCGGGCCGGTGGTGCTGCAGGATCTCGCCGCCAGCGTGCTGGTGCGCGGCGACACGATCGAGGCCTCCCTCAACCGGGCGGGGCTCCAGGGCGGCACGCTCAAGGGCCGCGTCGCCCTGGCGCCCTCGGGCGCCGACGGGGCGGAGACGGAGGTGAAGGCCCAGGGCGGGTTCGACCGGCTCGATCTCGGCGCGCTCCTGATCGATCTCGGCCAGTACCGCTGGGTGCTCGGCGGCACGCAGGGCCAGTTCGCCCTCGAGAGCGTGGGCCGGGACGTGGCCTCGCTCACCGAGCACGTCAGCGGGCGGGCCGCCTTCGCCATCGACGACGGCGCCATCGCGGGGCTCGATCTCGCCGACGTGATTCAGCGCAACGGCGGCGTCGCGCAGGGGGCCCTCGCCCGCCGCAACGGACGGACCGCGTTCGAGCGGGCCGCCGTCTCGATCCGCTTCGCGGACGGTGTCGGCGAGATCGGCGAGGGGTTCCTCAGGGCCTCGGCCCTCTCCGCATCGCTGCGCGGCCACGTCTTCCTCACCGAGCGGCGCTTCCGGGCCCGCGCGGAGCTGACGCCCCGCGTCGCGGGCGGCGCCGAGGCGCCGCGGGCCGGCACCCTGTTCGAGATCGCCGGGCCCTGGGACGCCGTGACCGTGCGCCCGGCCGACCGGGAGGAGCCCGCCGCCGCCCCCGACCACCGGGGCGCGCTGCCCTCGCGCGGGCCGCAGCGCCCCCCCGCCGCCGTGGGCCTGCCGCCGGCCGCGCGCGCCTACGCCCCCTGACATCCGCGCGCCCGCTCCCGGACGGGAGGGGTGACCCGCCGCCTCACGCCGCCGCGTCCGGCCGCCCGAGGAGCCGCGAAGCGGCCAGCACGACGAGGCTGACGAGGGCGATGAGCAGCGTCGAGGCGGCGTTGATCTCCGGGTTCACGCCCAGGCGGACCTGGCTGTAGAGGCGCATCGGCAGGGTCGTCGCGCCGGGGCCCGAGACGAAGCTCGCGATCACGAGGTCGTCGAGCGACAGGGTGAAGGCGAGGAGGAAGCCCGCGGCCACGGCCGGCGCGAGCAGCGGCAGGGTGACCGTGCGGAAGACCCGGGCCGGGCCGGCCCCGAGATCGGCCGCGGCCTCCTCCAGGCTCCGGTCGAGGCCCTTGAGCCGCGCCCCGACGACCACCGCCACGAAGCCGGTGCCGAAGGTCGCGTGCGCGATGACGATGGTGGCGAGACCCCGGTCGAGGCCGATCCCGACGAAGAGGAGGAGCAGCGACAGGCCGGTGATCACCTCCGGCATCACCATCGGCGCGTAGACCAGGGCGGTGAACGGGCCGCGCCCGCGGAAGCGCCCGTGCCGCTCGAGAGCCAGCGCCGCGAGCGTGCCGAGGATCGTGGCGACGAGCGCGGCCATCAAGGCCACCCGCAGGCTGACCCAGGCCGCCGCGATCAGCGGCGCGTCGTCGAGGAGCACGCCGTACCAGCGGGTGGAGAAGCCGCCCCAGACGGTGACGAGCGACGAGGCGTTGAACGAGAACACGACGAGCACGAGGATCGGCGCGTAGAGGAAGGCGAGGCCGAGGACGAGCGCCGTGCGGGTGAAGGCGGTCACCGATCCCTCCCCCGCCTCACCGCGCCGCCTCGCCGCGCCGGGTCTCGGCCTCGCGGAACAGCACCACCGGGCCGACCAGGATCACGAGGAGCAGGATCGCCACCGCCGAGGCGAGCGGCCAGTCGCGGTTCGAGAAGAACTCGCTCCACAGGACGCGCCCCAGCATGAGCGTGTCCGAGCCGCCGAGGAGATCGGGGATGATGAACTCGCCGACCATCGGGATGAAGCAGAGGAGCATTCCGGCCACGAGGCCGGGCAGCGAGAGCGGCAGGGTCACGGTCCAGAAGATGCGGGTCGGCGAGGCGCCGAGATCGGAGGCGGCCTCGCGCAGGCTCGGGTCGATCCGGCTCGTCACCGCGTAGAGGGGCAGGACCATGAAGGGCAGGTAGGCGTAGACGAGGCCGATCATCACGGCGGCTTGCGTGTTGAGGAGCTCGAGCGGCTCGCGGATCAGGCCGATCCGCAGGAGGGCGGCGTTCAGGAGGCCCTCCGGCTTGAGGATCGCGATCCAGGCGTAGACGCGGATCAGGAAGCTCGTCCAGAACGGCACCACGAGGAGCGCCACGAGGAGCGGCTGCAGGCGGGCGGGGGCGCGTGCCATCGCGTAGGCGAGCGGCGTGCCGATGCAGGCGAGCAGGCCCGTCGCCGAGAGGGCGAGGAGGAGCGAGGAGAGCGCGGCGTCCCGGTAGAGGGCGTCGCTCGCCAGCATCTCGTAATTCCCGAAATGCAGCGCCTCGAGGAAGCTCGTCCAGCCCTCGAGGCCGCCCTGCCAGTCGAGAACCGGCAGGTAGGGCGGCATCGCGGTGGCCGGTTCCGACAGGCTGATCTTCAGCGTGATGGCGAAGGGCACGAGGAAGAAGGCCCCGAGCCAGAGCAGGGGCGGCAGCCGGACGAGGGCGGCGAGGAGGCGCGGCCCGCGTGCCGCGGCCGGCTTGGGACGCGCCTCCGTCACGGCGCGAGCACCCGCACGGCCTCGGGCGGTATGGCGAGGCGGACCTCCGTGCCCGGGCCGGCGCCGGGATCGGCCGAGACCGGGCTCGCGGCGCGGATGAGCGTGCCGTCGCGCATCCGCACCTGCCGCCGGATGCGGTCGCCGAGGAAGACGGCGTCCGTGACGGTTCCCTGCAGACCCTCCCCCGGCCCGGCGAGCAGCGCGACGCGCTCGGGGCGGATCGCCGCCACGACCGGCTCTCCCGGCCCGAGGGCCGCTTCCGGGGCGCCCGCGACGAGGGCGCCGAAACCGGTCTCAAGCGTGGCGCGCCCGTCCGGTCGGCCCCCGCCGAGGCGTCCCTCGATCAGGTTGACGTCACCGAGGAGGCCGGCCACGAAGCGGCTCTCCGGCCGCTCGTAGAGGTCGGCCGCGCTGCCCGCCTGGACGAGGCGGCCCCGGTCCATCACGGCGATCCGGTCGGCCAGGGTCATTGCCTCGGCGGGGTCATGGGTGACGACGACGAAGGTCGTTGCGAGCCGCCGCTGCAGGGCGCGCAATTCCCCTTGCGTCTCTTCCCGCAGGCCCCGGTCGAGGGCGCCCAGCGGCTCGTCGAGGAGCAGCACCCGGGGCTCGCGCGCGAGAGCCCGGGCGAGCGCGACGCGCTGGCGCTGGCCGCCGGAGAGCCGGTCCGGCCGGCGCTCGGACAATCCCTCGAGCCGCACGAGGCGCAGCAGGTCGGCGACGCGCTCGGCGATGGCAGTCCGGCCGAGGCCGAGACCCTGCAGGCCGTAGGCGACGTTCCGGCCCACGCTCATGTGCGGGAAGAGCGCGTAGGACTGGAACATCATGTTGACCGGCCGGCGGTGCGGCGGCAGGCCGGTGACGTCGGCCCCGTCGATCAGGATGCGGCCCGCCTCGGGGCTCTCGAAGCCGGCGAGCAGCCGCAGCAGGGTGCTCTTGCCGCAGCCCGACGGCCCGAGCAGGCAGAGGAAGGACCCGGCCTCCAAATCGAGGGAAACCCCGTCGACCGCCCTGTGCGCGCCGAAGGTCTTGCTGACCCGGTCGATCCGGACGAGGGGCTCGGGGCGCGGCGGGACGGGTGCGTGCAAGGCTCGGCGAGAGTCAGGAGGGTGGACGCAAGGCTTCGCGGCAGACGCTACAGGCTCTTGGCTCCGCGTGGAACTGGCGGCCTGTCACCTGTGGACGGTGACGGCGAGCGTTTCCGACGTCTGCAGTGGGTGGGGATCGGGCATCGTCGACCTCAGTATTTCAAGCCCGTATCGCAGAGCACAGTTGCTGCAATCGTGTCAGCCGGGAGGCGGCCGGAAGACAGCAGCGCAACAGTTGCTGCCACGTTGGCAGCGGCCGAGTAGCCCACGTGCAAGCCCTCCTGAGTTGCAAGTGCCCGACGCCAGCGCTCTACCTCCTCATCGGTCACTGGGATCGACAGATCCATCAGATCGCCATCCCAGTGCGGAGGCACGCTCCCGTAGCTCGTGCCCTGAATGAGATGGCGGTGCTTCGTGACCGGCAATCCCGCCAAAGGCCGACATCCCTCCGGTTCGACGGCAGCGCATATCACGCGGGGATTGCGCTCCTTCAGTGCCGCCGCCACCCCGAGGAAGGTCGCGCCCGTCCCTACGGCAGCCACCCAGGCATCGACCCGGCCAGAGGACTGCTCCCAGATTTCCGGCCCGGTCGCCTCGCGGTGGGTGCGCATACACTCCGGCGCGTGAAACTGGTTAACGTAGTAGCCGCCCCGCTCCGCTGCGATACGCTGCGCCGCGACAGCCGCTGCGCTCACGTCCGCCCCGGTGACTTGCCCCGGTGCCCCATTGATCTGCGGCACCAGAACGACTTCGGCCCCAAGCGCTTCGAGCATACGGGCACGCTGGGGGCTGTTCCCGGCCGACATCGTGACCACCAGGGGATGCTCCAGCGCCGCGCAGGCCACAGCGAGACCGGCACCCATGTTGCCGCTGGTCATCTCCACGACGGGGGCTCCAGGGGCCAAGCGACCGTCTTCACGCGCGGCGAGGACGATGGCGCGGGCAGCCCGATCCTTGACGCTCCCGCCGGGCTGCATGAACTCGGCCTTGGCGAGGATGCGGCCGGGTCCACGATGAACGCGGTCCAGGGCGATCAATGGCGTGTTGCCGATCAGATCGAGGGCGGATGCGATGACCGTGCAGTTGCGAGAGGCGGGGCCGGCGACGACTCGCTCATCGGGTGAACGTAGCAGGCGTGTCACTCCTTCGGCAGGGCAAGAGGTCTGCTCAGGGTCGAAAGCAGCCACCTCCCTCAGACCGATCCGGCTCAAACCCTTAGCTATCCTCGCGCAGGGCCTCGGCGACGCGCGCCTCGAGGAGGTCCGGCCGGCGGATCACGAGGGCGCCGCGGGTGCGGTCGACGAGTCCCTCGCTCGCCATGACGGTGAATTCGCGCGTCACCTGCTCGCGGCGGCAGCCGATGCGGGCGGCGAGCACGTGGTGATAGGGCGGCGGGGTCACGACCCGCTCCTCGCCGTGGCCGGCCCGCGGCACCGAGAGGCGCAGCAGCTCGGCGTAGAGCCGGTGGCGCAGGTCGAGGAGGGCGTGCTCCATCAGGCGCGTGTTCAACTCGCGCACGCGCTTCGTCAGCAGGCGGAACAGCCGGTCGGCGATCGCCTCCGAGGCGAACACGATCTGCCGGAAGACGGGGGCCGGCACCACGCAGACCTCGCCGCGGGTCAGGGCCGTGACGTTGGCCGAGCGGCCGATCCCGTCGAGGGCGGAGAGCTCGCCGAAGAAGGCGCCGGCCCGCATCTCGCCGAGGATGACCTCCTTGCCCGATTGCGAGCGGTTGAGGATCCGCACCTCGCCGGCGGCCAGGAAGTACACGTCCGTCGAGACGTCGTCGTAATCGACCAGGACCTCGTTCTCGTCGAACCGGCGCCAGTGGCAGCGGGTCTCGTAGGGGCCGAGCTCGATGCCCGGCTCCTTGAAGAACGGTATGGTCCCGAGCCGCCCCATATCTGCCAAGCCCCCAGGAAGCCGACGAGGGTCCGGCCGCGCGGCCCCCTCGCGGGCACCTTCGTCCATTCCTGCCGTCGTCGTCGCGCTCAAGCCCGCCGACGCCCGGACCCGCGGTTGAACCGGAAAGATGAGATCGTCAAGCTCGGCCGGAGCTTGCCGGCCGGTCCCGGGCGGGTCAAGCCGCCGCCCGAGGTTCGGCGTGGATGGCGGCGAAATCCACCCGCCTGCCCTCGTGCCAGCGCGCATTGATCTGTTCGCCGCAGGGGACAGTCCTTCGGAGGTCTCGGGTTCGGGCGCGCACACTAACGAAGCTTTGATTTTCCTTTCTCGCCCGATCCGGCCAGACCAAGCTCCCGGATCCGCCGCGGCGGCGGGCCGGAGCGCGGTCGGGGCTCCTGCGGCGGAGCGGCGGAGGTCGCGCCGGTCCCGCCGCGGCGATCGCGATGCCCACCCCCCTTCCCCTGCCCTCGCCGAGGCTTGCCGCCGGTCCCGCGCTCGGACCCGCGAGCCTTGCCGGCGCCGCCCCGCGCCAGACGACGCTCGCCGCCGCCTTCGACCTCTCGGGCCGCGGCCTGCATACGGGACGGCGCGCCACGGTGCGCGTCTGCCCGGCCGCGGCCGACGGCGGGATCC
Source organism: Methylobacterium segetis (assembly GCF_004348265.1). Taxonomy (GTDB): domain Bacteria; phylum Pseudomonadota; class Alphaproteobacteria; order Rhizobiales; family Beijerinckiaceae; genus Methylobacterium; species Methylobacterium segetis. The sequence continues at coordinate 11,997 of NZ_SMNT01000089.1, read as the reverse complement.
TGTTCCGCCGCAGGCTGCCGAGGGGCACCTGGACGAGCGTGCCGGCCCTCTGGCAGCACCAGGTTCCGCAGACGCTCTGCACGGCTCTGCAGGCCCCGGACGGTCACCTCGTGCGCACGGTGGAGCACCTGCTCGCGGCGCTCAGCGCGTTCGCGATCGACAACGCCCTGGTCGAGATCGACGCCGAGGAGCTGCCGATCTTCGACGGCAGCGCCCTGCCCTGGTGCGCGGCGATCCGCGCGGCGGGCCGGGCCGAACTCGGCACGCCCCGCCGGCGCATCCGCCTGCGCCGGATCGTCGAGGTGCGCGACGGTCGGCGCTCCCTCAGCATCGCGCCGGCCGACGCCCTCTCGGTGGAGGCGCAGCTATCCCTCGCCCATCTCGGGGAGATGCGCTGGGAGGGCACGATCACGCCCGAGACCTTCGAGGGCGCGCTCGCCCCCGCACGCAGCTTCGGGCGGCTGAAATGGGCGGTGCCGCTGAAGCTCTACGCGCTCGCGACGGGCCGCCCGATCCTGCGGGGCGCGACGCTCTCCAGCACCGCGGCGATCGTCGGAGGGCGCGTGATCGGCGGCATGCGCGGCCCCGCCGAGCCGGTGCGCCACCGCGTCCTCGACCTCGTCGGCGATCTCGCGCTGGCCGGACATCCGATCCTCGGCCACGTCCGGGCCGCCCATACCGGCCACGCGCTGAACCACGCCCTCGTGGCCAAGCTGATGCGGGATCCCGGCGCCTGGGAGCTGGTCTGACGGCGTCAGGATTCGTAGCGGCCGACCAGCCAGCGCTCGATCGCGGCGCGCAGGGCCGCGAGCCAGCCTCGGGCGGGCCTCGTGTCGGACAGGGTCGCGAGGAACGGCATCGTCCGGGTCCGCGGGCACGCGAGGCGCGCCCTGAGGGAGCCCCCCCGGAAGCCGCCTTATCGCCTGCCGGAGCGCGTCTCGGCAAGTCGCGGGCCGCACACCGCCGTCATGCGGCGGCCGCGCGCCTGTCAGCGTCGGGAGGTCTTGCGCCCCGGCATCTTGAAGTCGCCGCGCCACTCGCCGGTGAAGTCCGTCCGCGAGCTGTAGGCCACCGAGAAGCTGCCATTGCCCTTCAGGCCCGCGAAGTCGCCGGTCGATTCGCCCGTCCGGAACTTGCCGCGCGCCGTCACCCGTCCCTGCGGGTCGGTCGTGACCGTGCCGGTGTAAGGGCTGCTCGTGGTGCCAGAGGGCGTGATGAAGGTGATGGTGCCCTCGACCGGGCCCTGCCCGTTCGTCAGGGTGACGATCTCGCTCCACTGGACCTTCGCGCCGTCGAGCGGCGTGCCGGGACCGGCATTGAGCCCGTTGGCGGTCTGCTGGACCCGCACCGCGTTGGGTCCGAGCATCTGCGGGGCCTGATTGTCGACCCGGCCGCTGAAGCTGCCCGCCATCGGCATGGCCGCCGCGGGACTCGCGACGGCGAGCGCGAGAAACAGCATCGGCGCGCCCGTGACTTTGAAAGCCATCGTCGCCTCCCTGGATTTTGAGTTTTCGTGGCGGGTTCGGCCACACATCCGAACCGGAGCACAGATGTGCGCTCGAACTATACGGTCGTCAACCGGAGCTCATCTGAATTCGGGCCAGCGCTTGTTACCGCACGCTCTGCGACGGACAGAATCCGCCCGCGCGAAATCGCGGGCCCCGGCGCGGAACCGCGCGACGCGCGAGCGGGCGTCGGGCGAACCCCTGCCGCTGCGGCGCGCCCTCGCGTGCCGTAGCCGCTTGCCTCCGCGCCCGCCTCTCGCCAGAACGCCGCCCATGCTGCGCGTCAACGACCTCACCCACCGCATCGGCGATCGCCTGATCCTCGACCGCGCGACCTTCTCGATCCCGGACGGCGCCCGCGTCGGCCTCGTCGGCCGCAACGGCGCGGGCAAGACGACCCTGTTCCGGGCGATCCTCGGCGACATCCCGACCGATGGCGGCACGATCGGGATGCCGAAGGGCATGCGGATCGGCGCCGTCGCGCAGGAGGCGCCCGCCGGCCCCGAGACGCTGCACGCGGTGGTGCTCGCCGCCGATACCGAGCGCGCCCGCCTGCTGGCGGAGGCCGAGACCGCCGAGGGTCTGCGCCGCGCCGAGATCGAGACCCGCCTCGTCGATATCGGCGCGCATTCCGCGCCGGCCCGCGCGGCGGCGATCCTGCACGGCCTCGGCTTCGACGCGGCGGCGCAAGGACGCCCCTGCTCGGACTTCTCCGGCGGCTGGCGCATGCGCGTGGCGCTCGCCGCGGTGCTGTTCTCGGAGCCCGACCTCCTCCTGCTCGACGAGCCGACCAACTCCCTCGACATCGAGGGCACGCTCTGGCTCTACGACTACCTCGAGCGCTATCCCCGCACGGCCGTGATCATCAGCCACGACCGCGACCTCCTCGACACCTGCGTCGACCACATCCTGCATCTCGACCGGGGCCAGCTCACCCTCTGGCGGGGGGGCTACACCTCCTTCGCCCGGCAGCTCGCCGAGAAGCGGGTGCTGCAGGCCAAGGCCAAGGCGAAGCAGGAGGCCGAGCGCGCACACCTTCAGAGCTTCGTCGACCGCTTCAAGGCCAAGGCCACCAAGGCGCGCCAAGCCCAGTCCCGCATGAAGCGGCTCGCCAAGATGGAGCCGATCGCGGCGCTGATCGAGGACGAGCTGCCCGTGATCCACCTGCCGAGCCCGGAGCGGCCGCTCTCGCCGCCGATCGTCGCGATGGAGCGGGTCCAGGCGGGCTATTCCGACCGGATCGTGCTCTCGGGCCTCAACCTCAGCCTCGCCCCCGACGACCGGGTGGCGCTCCTCGGCGCCAACGGCAACGGCAAGTCGACCTTCTGCAAGCTGATCGGCGGGCGCCTGCCGCCGCTGGCGGGCGAGATGAAGCGCTCGTCCAAGATGGAGGTCGCCTATTTCGCGCAGCACCAGCTCGACGAGCTGAACCCCGCCGAGAGCGCCTACGCCCATGTGCGCGCCCGCATGCCGGACGTGCCGGAGGCGCGGGCGCGGGCGGCGACCGCCCGGCTCGGCTTCCCGGCCAACAAGGCCGACACCCCGGTCTCGCAGCTCTCGGGCGGCGAGAAGGCGCGCCTGCTGATGGGGCTCGCCGCCTTCAACGGACCCCACCTCCTCATCCTCGACGAGCCGACGAACCACCTCGACATCGAGAGCCGGCAGGCGCTCGTCGAGGCGATCAACGATTACGAGGGGGCGGTGATCCTCGTCTCCCACGACCGCTTCCTGATCGAGGCCTGCGCCGACCGGCTCTGGCTCGTCTCGGACGGCTCGGTGAAGACCTTCGACGGCGACATGGACGATTACCGCCGCCTCGTCCTCGCGGGTCCCGAGCGGGAGGAGAGCCGCGCGGAGGCGACGGGCGGCCAGAAGGCGGTCGAGCGCCGCTCGAACGCCGAGCGGCGGGTGGCGCTGGCGCCGCTCCGCAAGAAGCTCGACGGGATCGAGGCGCGGATGGGCAAGCTCTCGGACGCCATCGCCAAGATCGACGCGGCGCTCGCCGACGGGACCGCCTTCCAGGCGAACGCCGCCAAGGCCGGCGAACTCGCCCGGATGCGCGCCGAGGCTGCGGCCGCCCTGGGCAGCGCCGAGGAGGAGTGGCTCGCGCTCAGCGCCGAGATCGAGGCGGCGAGCTAGCAGATCTCCTCAGGGCACGGCCCGCACGAGCGGGGTCTCGCCCGCCCTCAGGTCAGGCGTTCGAGGACGGGTGTCAGCCCAGAGAGCGCCGCGAGGAGCGCGGCCGAGAGGCCGCGCAGACCCTCGGCCAGGGCGCGGGCCGGGCCGAGGCCGGTCCGCGAGATCCAGCCCCTCAGCCACTCGGCGTGAACGAGCCGGATCTGGACGGGGATGCGGGGAAGGCCGAGGCGCCGCGCGATCGCGGTGCGGTGATGGCCGCCGATCATGCGGATCGGCTCGCCCTCGGCGCCGATCGCGATCCCGATGTCGCGCTCCAGGCGCTCCGCCTTCCGGCTCCGGACGGCCGACCCGGAGAAGGCGCGGGCCGTCCGCGCCGCCACCTCGCTCCGCGGCTTCAGCCCGTCCCGCTCGATGCTCGCCCGGAGTGCCGCGTTGTGGGCGAAATAGGCGCGGATCGTCGCCGCGTCGGCGAGCGCCAAGCCGTTTCGGACCTGCGCATGGCCCGCCTCGGCATGGGCGAGGAGCGCGCGGAAGGCCGGCGCCTCCTCCGGCTGCTCCGCGTGGTCGAACACCGCGTCGATCTCGCGGCCGACATCCGAATCGCCGAGCCGCACCAGGGCACCGCTCCAGTCGCCCCGATCGAGGAACCAGTGCGACAGACGCGTCGCCTCGGCGCCCGCCCGCACGGTGTCGATGAGCTGATGCTCCAGGCGCGCCGGGTCGATTCCGATCAAGAGGGTGCTTCCGAACAGGCGCTCGGCCGCCTCGTAGCGCACGGCCCGCTGGGACTGGCCCGCCGCGACCCGGGCATAGGCCCGCCCGAAGGCCGCCTCCTGAAGGCGGCCGGGCCGGACGAGCGGTGCGGCCGCCACGGCGAGCCGGCGCCGGAACGGCATGGCCGGCAAGTCCTCGCTCTGTGTGATGTCGGACAGGGGAACGTATCGCGGGACCGCGGCGGCGGGGCGAGCCTGGGACATGGATGACGGGAATTCCTGTGCGCGAGCCCCCTCCTACGACGAATAGGTGCAACAGGGGAACCGCACGGGCAATGGGCGGAGCACGAGCGGAGCGTCCGTCGCGGGCGACGGCCCGGTCTCCCAGGTGTGAGGCACGCTTCGCGCAACGCGGCCGGACCTCTCCACGTTGTCGCCGCGCAGATGCGAGGATTCCCGATGCCGAGCCGCCCCCACAGCCTACCCTCCTTCATCGCCGGGCGCGCGGCGCGGGGCCTGGGCCTCGCCCTTCTCGGCGGAGCGACGGGCTGGATCGCCTACAGCCGGTTCGGCATCGACCACCGGATGCCGCTGCCCCCGGCGCTTCCCGGCACGCTGCAGCGCCTGCGCACCGCGGCGGGCGCGGTGAACCTCTACGACGACGGGCTGGAGACGGGCGTTCCGCTCCTCCTGATCCACTCCGTCAATGCGGCGGCGAGCGCCTACGAGGTCCGCCCCCTCTACCGGCACTTCGCCCGCTCGCGCCCGGTCTACGCCCTCGACCTGCCCGGCTTCGGCTTCTCGGAGCGGCGCCGGCAGGTCTACACGCCGGGCATCATGGTCGAGGCCATCCACGCGGTCACCGCCGAGATCCGGCGGCGGCACGGGGATGCCCGGATCGACGCGATCGCGCTCTCGCTCTCCGCGGAATATCTCGCGCGGGCGGCGCTGGAGCGGGCGCAGGATTATCGCAGCCTCGGGCTGATCAGCCCGACCGGGTTCGACGCGCGCCTCTCGGGCCGGGGGCCGCTCGGCGGCAACCGCGGCAACGACACCGCGCGCGCGGCCCTCGACCTGCCGGTCTGGGGGCGCCCGATCTTCGATGCCCTGACGAGCCGCCCGAGCATGCGCTTCTTCCTGGAGAAGACCTGGGGCTCGCGCGACATCGACGAGGGGCTTCTCGATTATGGCTACACCTCGGCCCACCAGCCCGGGGCGGAGCACGCGCCCTTCTCCTTCATTGCCGGCCACCTCTTCCCGACCGACGCGACGCGCCTCTACGACGCCCTCTGGCTGCCCGTCTGGATGATCCACGGCACGCGGGGCGATTTCGTGGATTACCGCTACGCCGAGGCCTTCTCCGACCGCCCGAACTGGACGATCGAGACCATGCCGACCGGCGCCTTCCCGCATTTCGAGCGGCTCACCGCGGTCGCGCGGAGCTACGGGCTCTTCCTCGACGAGATCGGCAGGACCCTCCACACCGATCCGGTCCGCGCGCCGGCGAGCGCCTGACCAGGGGACCCGCCGGCATGTGCCGGCGGGGGCCGGATCACGGAACCCGCCACCGCGTGTAGCCGACGAGCCGGGCGAGCCTGTCCGCGGCGGCTTCGGCGAGATCGGCCGGGATGCTGCGCCAGGCCGAGGGCGGCGCGAGGCCGAAATGCCGGATCGTCTCGGCGACGACGAGGCCGATCTGCGCCTCGATCTCCCTCGGTATCGGCCGGGTCGCGAGCTCGTTGGCGGGTCTGTCCGGGGCTGGGCGGACGATGACTTCCCAGGGCTGGCCCCACACGGCCTGCGCGAAGCGCTCGTTCGAGGCGCCGTAGGTCTCCTCCAGGCGCGCCCGCATCTCCGGCGCGTCCCCGCGGAACGGCTCGGGATCGAGCCCGCGCGACCAGGCGGCCGCGTCGATGACATGGCCGATCTGGCGCGGGTGCCCGGCCACCTGCCGGTGCGCCCGCAGCCGCCGCAATCGCCGCGAGGCCTCCACCGCCACCGGGCCCGAGCTGCGGTTCGTGACGTACCGGAAGGTCTCGGGCCCCGCGAGGTCGGCGACCCTGTCCGCGAGGCCGAGATCGCGGAACATCCTCTCCAGGAGCGGCGCCTCCGAGCGCAGGTCGCGCAGGGGAATGCCGGTGACCCGCCCGTTCGACGCCTTGAGCCACGGCTCCACGAGGGCGTGGTAGGCGAACCGGCCCGAGCCGCACAGGGCGCCGGCATAGGCGCGGAAGGTCCGGGTCTCCTGCACGAGCTGGGCGCGGTGGGCGTAGGCCGAGTTCATCTGCTCGAGGACGGGCTTGACCACCATCGCCACTTCGAGGGCGAAGCCGTGCCGGCGGAAGACGTCCCGCAAGGTCTCGGGAACGCCGAGCGAGGGCTTCTGGACGGAGAAATCCTCGTAGGAGAGGATCACCGTGTCCGCGCGCGTTCCCGCCAGGGCGCCGGCCAGGCGCGCGAGGCTCGCGCCCCGCTCCACCGCGGGGCGGCGCCCGTCCAAGGCCTCGCCGAGGGGTTGGTGGTTCACCTCCGCGCCCGGCGGGGCGCCCGGCGCCGACAGGTCCGGGTAGAGGATCCCGGCTTCGGCGAGGCGCGGGCGCAGGCCCGTCAGCACCGACTGGAACGAGGTGGACCCGGTCCGCGGCATTCCGATATGGATGATTCCTCGACGCATCGACCCTGCTTTACGCTCCGCCCGATCTCGGCGGCTTGCCACAACCTAAAGCTGCTCTCTAGACGAAGATCCGACCGAAGGTCGTGCAATTCCGCCCTCCGCGAGCCACCGAATGTCAGACCTCTCCCTTGCCGCCGCCCGGACGATCGTCGAGACCGCCCTCGCCACCGCCCGGTCCCGCAGCCTCAAGCCGCTGGCGGTGATCGTCTATGACGGCCGCGGGTCTCTGAAATGTGTCCAGGTGGAGGACGGTGCCTCGCTCCGCCGGGCGGAGGTCGCGCTCGCCAAGGCGAACGGCGCGCTCGCGCTCGGCCTCGGCTCCCGCGCCATCGCCAAGCGCGCCGAGGAGCAGCCGCACTTCGTGGCGGCGGTCAGCCATCTGGTCGGGCCGGCGGCCCTGGTTCCGGTGCCGGGCGGCGTGCTGATCCGCGACGGCGAGCGCGTCGTCGGCGCGGTCGGCATCTCGGGCGACACGTCCGACAACGACGAGATCTGCGCGGTCGCCGGCATCGAGGCGGCGGGCTTCAGGCCCGATACCGGCGCCTGAGCCGCATGCGCCCGCGCCGCAGGGACTGCCTCGCGGGCGCCGCCGCCCTCCTCCTCGGGGGCCCGGCCGGCGCGGCGGAGCCTGGCCTCTACCGGCGGGGCAACGATGCCGACCCGGAGACGCTCGATCCCCACAGATCCTCGACGGTGGCCGAGGCGCATATCCTGCGCGATCTCTTCGAGGGGCTGCTGACCTACGACAACCGCGGCGCGATCGTGCCCGGCGCGGCCGGGAGCTGGACCCTCTCGGAGGATGCGCGCACCTACACTTTCGCCCTGCGGAACGACGGGCGCTGGTCGAACGGCGACCCGGTCACGGCGGCGGATTTCGTGTTCTCCCTGCGGCGCATCCTCAGCCCCGCGACGGCTGCGAAATACGCCGAGGTGCTCTATCCGATCCGGAACGCCGCGGCGGTGAACCGGGGGGAGCTGCCGCCCGACGCCCTCGGTGTCGCGGCCCCGGACGCGGACATCGTGGTGATCGACCTCGCGGAGCCGACCCCCTACTTCCTCGAACTCCTGACGCACCAGACCGCGATCCCCGTCCATCGCGCCAGCGTCGAGCGCTACGGAGACGCCTTCACGCGCCCCGGCAATCTCGTCTCGAACGGCCCGTATCGGCTCCGCGAGATGGTGCCGAACGACCGCATCACCCTCGAGGTCAACCCGCATCACCGGGATGCCGCCGGCATCGCCATCCGCCGCGTCGCCTTCATCCCGACGCCCGACCTCGCGAGCGCGGTGCGGCGCTACGCGGCCGGCGAGGTGGATTCCCTCGCCGACCTGCCCGGCGACCAGATGCCCTCGCTCAGGAAGCGCTTCGGCGCGCAGGTGGTGCTCGGGCCGGCGCTCGGAGTCTACGCGCTCGCGGTCAACACCCGGAAGAAGCCCTTCGACGACCCGCGCCTGCGCCGGGCCCTCTCGCTCGTGATCGACCGGGAATATCTCGCCGCCGCGATTTGGGGCGAGACCATGGCGCCCGCCTATTCCCTCTGCCCGACGGGCCTCGACCATTACGGCGCGCCGCCCGAGACGGGGGGCCGCGAGGCGCTGCCGATCGACAACGAGGAGGAGGCGCGCCGGCTCCTGAAGGAGGCCGGGTACGGGCCCGGCGCCGCGCCCCTGCGTATCGAGTACCGGTTCAACACCACCGACAACAACCGCAACACGGCGATCGCGGTCGCCGAGATGTGGCGCGGCCTCGGGATCGAGACCCGCTTCGTCTACACCGACGCCAAGACCCACTTCGCGCACCTGCGCGACGGCGGGGATTTCGACGTGGCGCGGATGTCGTGGATCGCCGATTATTCCGATCCGCAGAACTTCCTGTTCCTGCTCGCCTCGACGAACGACGGCATGAATGCGGGCCGCTACGCGAATGCCCGCTACGACGCGCTGCTCGCCGGCGCGGCCGCCGAGCGCGACCTGACGCGGCGGGCGGGGCTGCTCGCCGAGGCCGAGGGCATCCTGATGCGGGACCTGCCCTGGATCCCCCTGATGCATTACCGCTCCAAGGCCCTGATCGCCCCGCGGCTCCACGGCTACCACCCGAACCTGCGCAACGCCGCGCCGACCCGTTTCCTGAGGCTCGACGCGTGAGGCGGAGCCGGGTACCCGCATGATCGGCTACGGATTGCGCCGCCTGCTCCAGGCCGTGCCGACGCTGTTCCTCGTCGTCACGCTGAGCTTCTTCCTGATGCGGCTCGCGCCCGGCGGCCCGTTCGACCTGGAGCGGCCGCTGCCGCCGGCCGCCATGGAGAACCTGCGGCGCGTCTACGGCCTCGATCAGCCCCTGCCCGTCCAGTACCTGCGCGACCTCGCGGCGCTGGCGCAGGGCGATCTCGGCCCCTCCTTCTCCTTCCGCGACCTCGGCGTCGCCGACCTCTTCGCCCGCGGGTTGCCCGTCTCGATGACGCTCGGCAGCCTCGCCCTGCTCCTGGCGCTCGGGGCGGGGATCGGCCTCGGCAGCCTCGCGGCCCTCAGCCGGGGCGGGACGGCCGACCGCCTCGTCGGGCTGCTGGCCGCCGCGAGCCTGTCCCTGCCGAGCTTCGTCGTCGCGCCCCTGCTGCAGATCGTGTTCGGCCTCGGCCTCCGCTGGCTCCCCCTCGGCGGCTGGGAGGGGGGCGCCCCCGCCCATCTCGTCCTGCCCGTGATCACCCTCGCGCTCCCGCAGGTCGGCGTGATCGCGCGCCTGACGCGCACCTCGCTCGCAGAGAGCCTCTCCGCACCGCATGTCCGCACCGCGCGGGCCATGGGCCTCGGCCCGGTCCGGGTGCTCGCCCAGGCGCTGCGCGGCGCGCTGCTGCCCGTCGTCGCGATCCTCGGCCCCCTGGCGGCGGCACTGCTCACCGGGTCCGTGGTGGTCGAGACGATCTTCGGCCTGCCCGGCATCGGCCGCTACTTCGTCGACGGGGCGCTCAACCGCGACTACACGCTGGTGATGGGCACCGTCGTCCTCGTCGCCGTGCTCGTGATCCTGTTCAACCTCGCGGCCGATCTCGTCTCGGCGATCCTCGATCCGCGCCTGAGGCTCGGGCGGTGAGCGCGGCGCCGGCGCTCGCTCCCGCCCGGGCGCCCCGGCGGCTCGCTCCCAGGCGCCTCGCCCTACGCCGGCTGGCGCGGAACCGCGTCGCGCTCGCCGCCCTGGCGCTCCTCGGCCTGATCGCGCTCGCCTGCCTGCTCGGCCCCTTCCTCACCGGGCACGCGCCGGAGCGGAGCTACCCGGACCTGCGCCAGCTGCCGCCCGGCCTCGCGGCCGAACCGGGGCCGGAGCGCCTGCAAGCGGCCCTCGACCGCCTCGCCTACCGGATGCGGGCGCGCGTGGCGGAGGCCGAGCGGCAGGGCGACACCCTGCGCCTCACCCTCACCGCCGACCGGGCGATCGACCCGCGCTCGCTCGCCTACCTGCCCCGCTCGGACCTGTTCGGCGAGCCGCGGATCGTCGCGCGCGAGGCGGAGGGCCGCCGGCTCGTGGCCGAGGTGCTCGTGCGGCGCCTGCACTTCCTCCTCGGCACCGACGTGCACGGGCGCGACCTCCTCACGCGCAGCCTCGTGGCGGGCCGCGTCTCCCTGCTGATCGGGCTCACCGCGACCCTCGTCGCCCTCCTCGTCGGCGTCGCCTACGGCGCGGTCTCGGGCTTCGTGGGCGGGGCGACGGACGCCGTGATGATGCGCCTCGTCGATATCCTCTACGCCCTGCCCTTCGTGTTCTTCGTGATGGTGCTCGTCGTGTTCTTCCGGGCGAGCCTGGCGCTGATCCTGCTCGCCATCGGCGCCGTCGAGTGGCTCGACATGGCCCGCATCGTGCGCGCCGAGACCCTCCGCCTGCGCCGCCGCGATTTCGTGCGCGCGGCCGAGGCCCTCGGGCTCTCGGCCCTGGCGACGCTGCGCCGGCACATCCTGCCGAATGCACTCGGCGCGATCGTGGTGGCGGCGACGCTGCTGGTGCCGCGGGTGATCCTGCTCGAGAGCTTCCTCTCCTTCCTCGGCCTCGGCGTGCAGGAGCCGGGCACGAGCTGGGGCGTGCTGGTGGCGGAGGGCGCGCGCGCGATCGAGTCGGCGCCCTGGATGCTCGCCGGCCCGGCGAGCTTCCTCGTCGCGACCCTCGTCGCGCTGAACCTCCTCGGCGACGGCCTCGCCGACGCCCTCGATCCGCGGCAGGCGGGCTGAGCGCCGTCAGCGCGCCTCGACGAGGGCGGGATAGACCATGCGGACGCGGCGCCTCTCCTCGGGGATGTGCGTCGCGGGGCGGTCGCGGGCGGCGCGGGGCGCCGGCACCACGGCGAGGCTCACCTCGGTCGGGCGCAGGGCCCAGATCTCGGCGCCCGACAGCGCCACGGGCGCGCGCTGCCGCGCGAGCGTCGCGTCGGCGCCGTGGGTCGGCACCGCGGCGAGGCCGACGAGCGTTGTCGTCGTCAGCAGGGCGAGCCGGAAGCAGGGATGCAGGGCGGATGTCTTGCGAGCGTTCATGGGGGCGCAGCCGTTCGAGCGCCCTAGATGACCCGCGGACCGGTGAAGCCTCCGGCGTGCGAAGGCGATTCGCACAGGCTCGCCAACAGAGTTCCTGAGGGAGGGTAAACGGTCGATGTCGAGCCGAGCGGAAGGCAAGTCCGGCGCGCTGGCGCCCGAGCGCGTGCCGATGGGCACGGTGATCGACACCGACATCTCGGCGCGCCTCGACCGGCTGCCCTGGGGCCGCTTCCACGTCCTCGTCATCGTGGCGCTCGGCATCACCTGGGTGCTCGACGGCCTGGAGGTGACGCTGGCCGGCTCCCTCGTCGGGGCGCTCCGCCAGCCGCCCATGTCCTTCTCCGAGTTCGACGTGGGGCTCGCCGCGAGCTCCTACCTCGTCGGTGCCGTGACGGGCGCCGTCGGCTTCGGCTGGCTCACCGACCGGATCGGGCGCAAGAAGCTGTTCTTC
>NZ_SMNT01000088.1 GCF_004348265.1 Methylobacterium segetis | reverse complement strand
TCCCGGACACGGTGCGGATCGCCTCGTGTACGTCGCTGAGGAGCTTCGGAAGCTCCGCGCTTTGTACATGATTGTTGCTGACGTAAGCCGAAACGATGTCTGCCGCGAGGGTGATGAGGTGCCCCTTGTCGGTCTCTGTCTCGCTCATGCTCATTGGCCATATTATCGTGCGTTGATGATATTCTCGACCGTAAGCTCAGCACCGGCGACCGGCAAGATGTTTTGGGGACGAGAACGTCCGAAAAACGACGATAAATGTGGATGGTTACCACCGATTTTGCAGGCTGCCGGCCCGAAAGACCGTCCGGACTCGAACTTCGTGCGCGCTTTTCCAACGCATCACCGAAATCGCCGGGTGCGAGTTCTGCGCGGGCTGATGCCGGGCAAGGTCTTATCAGGATTGCGCAAAAGCTCTTCATGGCCCGCACGCTCATGCGCATCGATCTTCAGGCTTGAACCCTGAGTTCCGAAGCTCAGCGCGAGGTTCGGGGACGGGCGAGGCGCCGCTCAACAGCGCAGGGCCATCGACATTTCTCGAAACGCCGGCGGCGTGCCGGCGCGCCCTCGACCGGACGGTGCCCCTCGGCTCGACCGCGCGGTATGATTCGTCGGCGCGCACGGCATCGTCCGGCAGAGCCCTGCCGGTGCCGCCTCTCGTGTGTCTGCAGCGTTGGCGTGCGCGGATCAGTCGAGGCCGAGCATCAGACCGATGTTCTGCACGGCCGCGCCGGACGCGCCCTTGCCGAGATTGTCGAGGCGGGCGACCAGGACGGCCTGCGCGTGCTCGTCCGATCCGAAGACCCGCAATTCGAGAAGATCGGAATCGTTGAGGTCTTCCGGCTCCAGGCGCTCCCGATGCGCGCCGGTGGCCGCGCCGGGAACGACCCGGACGAGGTTCTGCCCGGCATACCAGTCGCGCAGAGCGGATTCGAGGTCGCTCGCATCGGGGGTGCCGGGCACGCTTCCGAGATGCAGCGGGATGCTGACCAGCATCCCCTGCCGGAAATTGCCGACGGAGGGCACGAAGATCGGCCGCCTGCTCAGTCCGCTATAGGTCTGCGTCTCGGGCAGGTGCTTGTGCGCGAAACCGAGGCCGTAGAGCTGGAACGGGGGAGCGGCGCCGCTCTCGTAGGCCTCGATCATGCTCTTGCCGCCGCCGCTATAGCCGCTGACCGCGTTGATGCTGATCGGAAAGTCGGCCGGGATCAGCCCGCCGGCGACGAGCGGGCGCAGCAGCGCGATCGCCCCGGTCGGGTAGCAGCCGGGATTGGCCACACGCCGGCTCGCCCGAATTGCGCCGGCCTGCTCCCGCGTGAGTTCCGGGAAACCGTAGACCCAGCCCGGGCTGACCCGGTGCGCCGTGCTCGCGTCGAGGATGCGGGGGCCGCCCCCGGGGAGGCCGTCCGCGAGCGCCACGGTTTCCCGTGCCGCGTCGTCGGGAAGGCAGAGCACCACGAGGTCGACCTCGCCGAGGAGCGCGCGCTTGGCCGCCACGTCCTTTCGGCTCTCGTGCGGGATGCTGCGCAATTCGACGCGCCCGTCCCGCTCCAAGCGCTCACGAATGCCGAGACCCGTCGTGCCGGCCTCGCCGTCGATGAATACCCTGGGCCTGTCCGGGCTGGTCCGGTCCGCCATCGCCTGTCGCCTTCCCGCGCTGTCGCTGCCCCGCGAGGTGGAGGGGAGCGGCGCGCAAGTCAATGTTGCCGGACGAACATGACAATCCGTCGTGGCCGGCCCTCGTCCACAGGCTGTCCCGATGTCGCGGCCGGCAGGCCGGAACTCCCCTCTCCGCCTCCGGTTGACCGCCCAATCCTCAATATTCGGAGACGAGTGACATGTCGGAGACTGCCGAGAAGACCGACCCCAAGCTGTGGCAGACGGTCAAGAAGCGCGTCACCCAATCCTCGAAGGGCGGGAAGCCGGGGCAATGGTCCGCCCGGAAGGCACAGATGGCGACGTCCGAGTACAAGAAGGAGGGCGGCGGCTACGCCGGCAAGAAGGGCGGCGACAACCACCTCAAACAATGGACGGATGAGGAATGGGGCACGAAATCCGGTCGGAAGAGTGCCGATACGGGCGAGCGCTACCTGCCGAAGAAGACCCGCAACACCCTGTCCGATGCCGAGTACGCGCGCTCCTCGGACAAGAAGAGGGCCGACACGGCGAAGGGCAAGCAGTTCTCGAAGCAGCCGAAGGACGTGGCCCGCAAAGCCGCAGCGTCGCGCAAGGGCGCAGCGTCGCGCAAGAGCGGTGTCAGCGCCTCCGGCTCCACGAAAGCGGACCTGATGAAGAAGGCGCAGGCCAAGAACATTCCCGGACGCTCGAAGATGTCCAAGGGCGAGTTGGAGCGCGCGCTCCACGCCTGAAACCGCCGTGCCGGCGTCCCGGGCGCACGGCCAACCTCAAGAAAAAAGGGCGGACCCTCGCGGGCCCGCCCTGTTCGTTCGCCGAAGCCGACGTCGCCGTCAGCGCTTCGAGAACTGGAAGCTGCGGCGGGCCTTCTTGCGGCCGTACTTCTTGCGCTCAACGACGCGGGAGTCGCGCGTGAGGAAGCCTTCGCGCTTCAGCGGCGAGCGCAGTTCCGGCTCGTAGTAGGTCAGGGCCTTCGAGAGGCCGTGGCGCACCGCGCCAGCCTGGCCCGAGAGGCCGCCACCCGCCACCGTCACGGTGATGTCGTACTGGTCGACGCGGTTGGCCACCTGGAGCGGCTGACGCAGGATCATGCGCAGCACGGGCCGGGCGAAGTAGGTGTCGACCGGGCGGCTGTTGATGACGATCTTGCCGGAGCCCGGCTTGATCCAGACGCGGGCGACCGCGTCCTTGCGCTTGCCGGTGGCGTAGGCCCGGCCCTGGGCATCCAGCTTCTGGACATGGACCGGAGCGTCGCTCTGGTTGTCCGAGGCGGTGTTGGTCCGGTTGAGGTCGGCGAGGGACTGAAGGGTCGCCATGATCAAGCGCTCACGTTCTTGCGGTTGAGGGCGCCGACGTCGAGCGACTGCGGCTGCTGGGCCTCGTGCGGGTGCTCGGTGCCCTTGTAGACCCGCAGGTTGCCCAGGATCTGACGGAAGAGCGGGCCGCGCGGGAGCATGCGCTCCACGGCCTTCTCGACGACGCGCTCGGGGAAGCGGCCCTCGAGGATGAACTTGGCCGAGCGCTCCTTGATGCCGCCCGGATAGCCGGTGTGGTGGTAGTAAACCTTCTGGTTGTACTTCCGCCCGGTGAACTTCACCTTCTCGGCGTTGATAACGATGACGTTGTCGCCGCAATCGACGTGGGGCGTGTAGGCGGCCTTGTGCTTGCCGCGCAGGCGCATCGCGACGATGGAGGCGAGCCGGCCGACGACCAAGCCCTCCGCATCGATCACGACCCACTTCTTGTCGACGTCGGCGGGCTTCAGCGAAGTTGTTTTCATGGCCGAACCCGTGACTTGGGGGTGTGACGTGGGGTGTCTCGAAAACGAGTGCCGCCACGTTCGGGGGAACGCAGCGGCGTACGGCGGCTCCCATACGGGTCTCTTCGCCCCGCGTCAAGGCAATCGCGGGCAGGCAAGAGCCGAAAACGCGAGATTTCAGAGATGCTTCGTCATTGCGGTATCATGATACCGCAGATCCGGGCGGGATCGAGTAGGTTCCGGTCGCGTGACAGACGAGGTCGTCCGAGTCCCGCGCCGTGATGAGCACCTCGCCGACGGCAAGACGCCGGCCGAGCTTCATCAGCCGTGCCTCCGCCACGAGCCCGGCCGGCCCCGGTCTCCGAAGGAAGTTGAAGCTGAGATTGGTGGTGACCGCGAGGCCGACGGGGCCGATCTGCGAGAGGATCGCCGCGTAGAGGGCAAGATCCGCCAGCGCCATCATGGACGGCCCGGACACCGTGCCGCCGGGGCGCAGGTGACGCTCGTGGTGGTCCATCCGCATGCGCGCCGAGAGGCGGCCCACCGCCTCCAGGTGATACGTGCGTCCGCCGTGATGGACCTGCGGAAACTCGCGCTCTAGGAAGGCGGTGACCTCGGCCAGGGACATGCGCGGCTCGCCGCCCTCCACTTCGCGCAATCCCGACATCCCCGCCTCACCCCTGCCCTGCGCCGCTCGCGCGGAGCGCCGTCGCTGTCCAGGGCCGCCTTGCAGCATGGGCGGGGATGGCCGACAAGTCCCGCCATGATCCCGACTCCCGATGCGCGGCCCGAGGGCCTCCCGACCCGCCACGACAGCTACCCGGATGCGTTGATCCGGAAAATCCTGCGCGAGGCGCGCTCGATCGCGCTCGTCGGCGCCTCGGCGAACCCCGCGCGACCCAGTTGGATCGTGCTGAAATACCTCCTCGACCGCGGCTACGACGTCGTACCCGTCAACCCCGGACTGGCCGGCCAGGAGCTCCTCGGGCGGCGGGTCGTCGCCTCGCTCGCGGATCTCGGACGCCGTGTCGACATGGTCGAGATCTTCCGCAACGCGCAGGCCGCCGGTCCCCTCGTCGACGCAGCGTTGTCGCTGCCCGATCCGCCGGGGGTGATCTGGATGCAACTCGGCGTGCGCAACGACGCCGCCGCGGCCCGTGCCGAGGCGCGGGGCCTCACCGTCGTGATGAATCGCTGTCCGAAGATCGAGTACGGACGCCTGTCGGGCGAGATCGGCTGGACGGGGGTGAACTCGCGCATCATCAGCGCCAGAAAGCCCGTCCTGTCCTCTCGCGGCGTGCAGAAGCTGACGATCGACAGCCGCGGCGGGGAGTGAGCGTCCGTCGGCGGGCAGAACGCGAGCGCCGCGCCCCGGCCACGCCTCGTCCGCTCGATCCGGCTACGCGACGGTGAGACGCAATCGCTGAACGGCGATGCCGAGGATGCGGAGATCGTCCCAACGCCCCGTCCGGTTCGCACTCGCGGCATCGGGAATCACGAGAAGTAGGGTGAGCCTGGGTCGAGCCTCGACGACGCCGCTCGGAATCGGGATCGTGAAACTCGCCTCGTGCGCGACACTGATCTCCTTCAGATGATGTCCGTTCACGATGACGGCTACTCGCTGTGCGGGAAGGTCGGGACCGACATTCCCGAAAGCCTGAAGATGGAGGATCAGGTCCGATCGGAAGGGCGGTTTCGCGAGTTCGATGACGGCGTGATCGTCGAGCGTCCATTCATAGGTGGTCGCGGCGTCCCCTGCCCACCCTTGGCGAAGGGATGCGCGCGCATTGCCCTCCGCGCCGAACCGTAGATCGGCGAGCGCGAGCCCGGCATGGGCGCGGTAGGCCGCCACGGCCACTTCGCTGCCCCGTTGCACTTCCGTCTCGAATGTCATCCCGAAGGCGAGTTGCTGAGCGCGCTGGCCGATCGAGCGCGCCCGATCCTCCCTCTGTCGCAGCCAGAGAACCTTCTCGACCAAGTCCCTCATCTCGGGTTCGACCGGGACGTAGTGGATCCAGGGCTCGAGCCGATCGTAATACCACTGCCTGAATCCGTGCGGGGAGGCGACCTTGAACACCGGGCTGCCGGAGAGCAGCTTCAGGAAGAGACCCGGCCAGGAGTTCGTATTGCCGTCGATGTCGATATGGTATCTATAGTTGATCAGCTCCTCGTTGCGCACGTAAGGCTTGTGGTAGCCTTTGGCGATGATGGCATCGCGCGAAGCATTCGGTACCTGAACGAATTGCGAGATCCCGACGTCGAAGATGTCGGGCCGATTCGCCTCGTCGACGCGTTGGCACAGGACGACGCGGGGAAGTTCCTGCCAGATATGGCCAAGGCCGGTATCGGACCCGCGCCAGAATACCACGTCCCGGCGTTCGGCCCAATCCAGAGCCTTGGTGTGCACGATGGTTCGGAAGTTCTGGTAGGCGCGATTGTACATGAAGATCGGATCGGGGATTAAGAACGTCTTCCTGTCGTTCGAACACCCCGAGATCGCGCCGGGCATGCTGGCGTCTCCGAGGGCGAATACGGCCGTCGATGCCGCCTCGACCTTGGAGATCGTGGATTGGATGATCGGAAGCCAGTCGATCAATCGACCAAAGATCTCATCGGCATGAACGAAGCTGTAGAGATGCTGGTTGACGGCGATGACGCAGGCCGGCCCGGCGCCGAGCGTGACGTGGACAGCCTCCCGGTGCTTGAAGGGGCTGACATAATCGAGGGTCCACGTGACATCGAAATCGATGCCGAGATCGGCTTTCAGCGCGTCCATGCCGAGTTCCGGGCATCCGCACACCATGCAGGCCGCCGCAAAAACCCGCTTGTGCGCCCATGAGAGCTTGGCCAGGTCAAATCGATCGGCGAACTCGGTCAGATAATCTCGGGCTTCCTCGATTCTCAGATCGAAGGCGATCAGTTGCGCATCGATGATGCCGACGTCGAATTCATGGAGGTTTCTAGAATCTCTGCGCTGGCGAAGCCGATCGGCGAGCGACGCATCTCGCCGCTGGAGCGCGATCCGGATTTCTTCAACGGAGATCATTCGGTGCTAACCTGCTTGGATAAGCCGGACTTGTAGAGGGATGATGAGGTCAGTGTTGCAATCGCTGCGGGGCTTCGTCCCCGGCCGCGCAATGTCCGCTCGGCTTGCAGATCGTCCAGGGATGGCGCAAACCGGCAGCTGTGCCATTCGTGGCGAGTTCTCGGCCTTGGATCAAGCATCTGGGAGCCTCGATATGCTCGATGCATCCTCTGCGCCTCAGGTTGCCCGCAGCGAGGAGGAGGCCGGTGTGATTGCTCTGGCCGCTGCCGAGGGACGGGTGATCGTCACGGACTACCCGATCCGGCCGCGGGTGCGGGCTTTTTCCGAGAGTGCGGGGGGGCGCCGAATTCGCGCCCTCTGCGATGGCGCGGACGAGTCCGTATCCGGCTGGCTCACGACCGTGCGCGACCATCTTCCCGCCCTGCGCGCGATCTCCTTCTCCGGAGATCCGGAGGCCCCCGAACCCTACTGGAACAACGGCATGATTCCCGGCCTCGACGGGATGTTGCTCTACGCGATGATCCGGCGGCTGAAACCCGCGACCTATCTCGAGGTCGGATCCGGGAACTCGACGAAGTTCGTCGCGAAGGCGATCCGCGACGCCGGCCTCAGCACGAGGATCATCTCGATCGATCCCTATCCCCGGGCCGTCGTCGATGCTCTCTGCGACGATGTCGTTCGCCAACCCTTCGAGGATGTTCCGATCGATCGCTACCTCCCGACGCTGAAGGAGGGCGACGTCGTCTATATCGACAACTCACATCGTGCGTTTCAAAACTCCGATGTCACCGTCTTCTTCACGGAGCTGCTGCCGGCTTTGCCGGCCGGCGCCTATTACGGTATCCACGACATCTTCCTTCCGGCCGATTACCCGGAACAATGGCTCGATCGGTATTACAACGAGCAATACCTGCTCATCGCCTATCTGCTGGGAGGGGCCGACGGCGACGCGGTGGTGTTTCCCGGCCTGCATGCCTCCGTGCAGCGGGCGGGCGAACTCGCGGATCTGTTCGACGCGCCGGAATTCGAGGGTGTGTCGCGGCATGCCGGGGCGTTCTGGATGCGGCGAGGAGGCTGACGCTCGAATGATCGGGCCTGCGCCTTCGCATCGTACAAAGCGGCCCTACCCCCGACCTCATCTGTGCGGGGGGCGCTACCGGCCTCGCCGAGCGGGAGGCGGTCCTGCGCCGGTAGCGGGCGTCACGATACCGAGAGTGGCCGAGCCGGATTGGCATCCCGGCCGAGCGTCCGTTCGGCTCGCGGTGTCGTTCTCTGAGCCGGGATGTATCGAAAGTCTGTTCAAGTCTCCGCAGATCGAAATCTGTGACATCGGAAACTTGGATGGTGGGCGCGACAGGGATCGAACCTGTGACCCCTACCATGTCAAGGTAGTGCTCTCCCGCTGAGCTACGCGCCCGTCCGAAGCCGTTCCGCTCCGGTGAGGCCGCGGCTATAGCTTCTGCCGAGTGGGTGCGCAAGCCGAAGATCGGTGATTTCGCATCGCGTCTCGTCCGCCCGTCGCGTGACCGCTGCAACGGCTCGCGAAATGCGCTAAGGCGCTGACCCGCCCGGCCACGATGGGGCGGGTCAGATCAGCCGAAACAGCAGTGAGAGGGAATGCGATTCCTCGTCGATTTCGACCGTGGCGACATCATCCGGTTCTGGATCACGCCCGCTGCTGCGATGACGATCGGGCGCGGCGCTGTGTCGGTCGACAGGCATCGTGTCGCCGGCGATGTCGTGGCGTCGTTTCGTCGATGTCCGCCCCTCCCATGAGAATGTCCTCGACCTGTTCGCCGGCGAGTGTCTCACGATGATGCCGCCGGGGACTGGGCTCGTCCTTCGAGATCACGATCCACTATGATTGGCGGACCCACGGGAATGGTCCGGCCATCTCCCTCTGCGCGACGCGTCCGGCCGGCCGGGAGGGCACGCAGACGGGCGACGACGGCAACCTCAGCGGTTGAGATCACCTGTCAAGGATAGCGCGCCTCGGTTTCCCCCCACGTGAATCCCCGCTAAGGGTGCAATGCAGCGAAGACGCGCTCCGGTCAGGTCGGGGCCGGCAGGGGATGACATCCGTGCGCATCGCGATGATCGGATCTGGGTATGTCGGGCTGGTGTCCGGCACGTGCTTTGCCGATTTCGGCCACAGCGTGGTCTGCGTCGACAAGGACCCCGCCAAGATCGCCGCGCTGAAGGACGGCCGCATCCCGATCTACGAGCCGGGGCTCGAGGCGCTCGTCGCCGAGAACGTCCGGCAGGGGCGCCTCACCTTCGCGACCGAGCTGAAGGACGCGGTGGCCCGCGCCGACGCCGTCTTCATCGCCGTCGGCACGCCGTCCCGGCGCGGCGACGGCTTCGCGGACCTCTCCTACGTGTTCGCCGCGGCGCGCGAGATCGCCGAGAGCCTGTCCGGCTACACGGTGGTGGTCACCAAATCCACCGTGCCGGTCGGCACGGGCGACGAGGTCGAGCGCATCATCCGCGAGGTGGCACCGCGCGCCGAGGTGGCGGTGGTCTCGAACCCCGAGTTCCTGCGCGAAGGGGCGGCGATCTCCGACTTCAAGCGGCCCGACCGCATCGTCATCGGTGCCGAGGACGAGCGCGCGGCCGAGGTGATGCGGGAGGTCTACCGCCCCCTGTACCTCAACGCCGCCCCGATCCTGGTCACGGGCCGGCGCACGGCCGAGCTGACGAAATACGCGGCCAACGCGTTCCTGGCCACCAAGATCACCTTCATCAACGAGATCGCGGATCTCTGCGAGCAGGTTGGCGCCAACGTGCAGGAGGTCGCCCGCGGCATCGGGCTCGACAACCGGATCGGTGGCAAGTTCCTGCATGCGGGGCCGGGCTACGGCGGCTCGTGCTTCCCGAAGGACACCCTGGCGCTGGTCAAGACGGCGCAGGATGCCGGCACCCCGGTGCGGCTCGTCGAGACCGTGGTGTCGGTCAACGACCAGCGGAAGCGCGCCATGGCGCGCAAGGTGATCGCCGCCTGCGGCGGTCAGGTGCGGGGCCGGACGATCGCGCTGCTCGGCCTGACCTTCAAGCCGAACACCGACGACATGCGCGACGCCCCCTCCCTCTCGATCGTGGCGGGTTTGCAGGATGCGGGCGCCCGGGTGCGCGCCTACGATCCGGAAGGGATGGAGCAGGCGCGAGCGCTCCTGCCCGACATCGCCTACGCGTCGGACCCCTACGATTGCGCGGAGGGCGCGGACGCGCTCGTGCTGATCACCGAGTGGGATGCGTTCCGGGCGCTCGACTTCGACCGGCTGAAGGCGATCATGGCCGCACCCGTGGTTGTGGATCTGCGCAATGTCTACCGGCCGGAGGATATGGCCAGGCGCGGCCTGCGCTACGTGAGCGTGGGGCGCGCCCAGGATCGGACAGATTGATTGTGCCGATCCGCCCGGATGACGCCGCGTTGCTGCCCGAAAGCGATGGATAAAGCGGGCATCCCGAAAGAGGCTGTACGATCCAGTACACAGCTCCATCGATGATGAGCCGGTGGACGGACCGAATTTCCAGGCTCTGGCAAGGTGACGTGCAGCGCACGCAGCCGCGGACAAATCCAGTTCCATGAGCCGGATGCGAATTGTGGCGTTTTCTGGGTGCTGAACTGTGGATTGGGTGGAGATCACATGCGGCAAACATTCCGATGCCGCAGGGTCGTGATCAGCCGGGTGTGATGAATACGTGCCACAGCCTGCCGCCATCTCGGCCGCTTCATGCGGATGTACCGGTGGCAGGTTGGACACCACGATAGTGCCATACTAAGGGTGGACCTGATTGTTCCGTCGTCGGCAATCCGAATCGTCCCCCGTCAACGAGCGTGTGCGAATCGAACGTGACACAACGTGCCAACATCGCGATCGTCGGTCGCTCGTGCCGGCTCCCGGGCGCTCCCAGCGTCGACGGGCTCTGGCAACTCCTGACCGAGGCGCGCTGCGCCGTCAGTCGTATTCCCGACAACCGCTGGTCGCTCGACCGGTTCGGGCATCCGCGGGCGCAGGAGCGGGGCAAGAGCTACACCTGGGCGGCGGGTGTTCTCGACGACATTTGGTCCTTCGATCCGGCGGTGTTCGGCATCTCGCCCCGCGAGGCCGAGCAGATGGATCCGCAGCAGCGGCTCCTGCTGGAATTGACCTGGGAAGCGCTCGAGGATGCGGGCCTGCGCCCGTCCGCGGTCGCGGGCGAGAACATCGGCGTGTTCGTCGGGGCCTCCTCCCTCGATTACGGGAACCTGCGCATCCTCGACGCCTCGTCGGGCGATGCCTACGCGGCCACCGGTAACACGCTCTCGATCCTCTCCAACCGCATCTCCTACATCTTCGACCTGAAGGGTCCGAGCTTCACGGTCGACACCGCCTGCTCCTCCTCCCTCGTCGCCCTCGACGCCGCCGTGGCGGCGATCCGGGCGGGGCGGGTCGACACGGCGGTCGTGGCCGGTGTGAACCTCCTCGCCAGCCCCTTCAACTTCATCTGCTTCTCGAACGCGCAGATGCTCTCCCGGACCGGCCTCTGCCAGGCCTTCTCGTCGAGCGCGGACGGCTATGTCCGCTCCGAGGGCGGCGTCGTCCTCGTGCTGCAATCGGCCGAGGCCGCCCAGCGCCAGGGCAGCACGGTCCGCGGCGTGATCGCGGCGAGCGGCGTCAATTCGGACGGCCGCACCACCGGCATCTCCCTGCCCTCCGGCTACGCCCAGGGTGCGCTCCTCGAGAAGGTCTACCGCGAGGCGGAGATCCCGCTCGACGACGTCGCCTTCGTGGAGGCGCACGGCACGGGCACGCCGGTCGGCGATCCGATCGAGGCCAGCGCCATCGGCGGTCGGCTCGGGCGCCTGCGCCAGGCGCCGCTGCCGATCGGCTCGATCAAGACCAATATCGGCCATACCGAGCCCGTCTCGGGTCTCGCGGGCCTCCTCAAGGCGAGCCTCGCCCTCGAGCACGACCTCGTGCCGGCCTCGCTGCACGCGGCCGAACTAAATCCCGAGATCCCGTTCGGTGATCTGAACCTCTCGGTCCTGCAGAAGCCGCTGCCGATCGAGCGCGGCTCCCGCGAGCGCTTCGCCGGCGTGAACTCCTTCGGGTTCGGCGGCACGAACGCTCACGTCGTGCTGACGGACGGGCGGCCCGTGGCGGCCGACGCCGCGCCGGACGGCGCGCCGGAGATGCTGCTTCTCTCCGCCCAGAGCCGCGCGGCTCTGAACGAGCTCGCCCTCGACTATGCCGACCGGTTCGAGGCGGCCTCCTGCGAGGAATCCGCCCGCATCGCGGCCGCCGCGGCGCATCGGCGCGAGCGCCTGCCGGCCCGCGCGGCGGTCGCCCTCGACGGAAAGACCGACGTGATTGCGGCTCTCCGCGCCATCGGCGAGGCCGAGGACACCGATGCGGCCCTCGTCGGCACCGCCGTCGACCGCTCGGCCGAGGTCGCCTTCGTCTATTCCGGCAACGGTAGCCAGTGGGCCGGGATGGGCCAGGAGGCCTATGCCGAGAACGCGACCTTCCGCGAGGCCTTCGACCGGATCGACGCGCTCTTCCAGCCGCTCTCTCAATGGTCGCTCAAGGACGCGATGTTCGCCGAGGATCTCGACGAGCGCCTGATCCTGACGAGCGTGTCGCAGCCCCTGATCTTCGCGATCCAGAGCGCCTCCACCACGGCGTTGCGCGCCCAAGGTCTGAAGCCGTCCTACGTCCTCGGCCACAGCGTCGGCGAGATCGCGGCGGCCGAAGCCGCCGGCATCCTGAGCCTGGAACAGGCGGTGAAGGTCATCTTCTACCGCAGCCACCATCAGGAGACGACGCGCGGCCAGGGCACGATGGCCGTGATGCTCGCCCCCGTCGAGGAGAGCGAGGCTTTCCTCAAGGATTACCCGACCCTCGACATCGCGGCCTATAACAGCCCGAAGGCGATCACGATCGCCGGACCCCAGGCCGTGATCGACGCGGCGCTCAAGGCCGCCTCGCGCAAGCGCCGCCGCGGCCGCAAGCTCGATCTCGCCTACCCCTTCCACGGCCGGATCATGGATCCGACCGAGAAGCCGCTGCTGCGCGATCTCTCCGGGCTGAAGCCCGGCGCAGGCCACACCGCCATGGTCTCGACCGTGACCGGCAAGGTTCTGGCAGGCGACGCCTTCGGTGCCGGCTACTGGTGGCGCAACATCCGTGAGCCGGTGCGCTTCTGCGCCGCCGTACAGGAGGCGACCCGCCTCGGCGCCCGCGTCTTCGTCGAGGTCGGCCCCCGCGCCACCCTGATGTCGCATGTCGGCGACGCGATCGAGCCGCTCGGCATCGAGAACGCCGTGGTCGGCGTCATGCACCGCAAGGCCGCGGGCGGTGATCCGATCCGCAAGGCGCTCGCTGCCGCCCTCGTCCAGGGCGCGGCGGTCGACGAGACCCGGGTCTTCGGCGACGCGCCGAAGGGCGCGGTCAGCCTGCCGTCCTACCCTTGGCAGCGCCGCAGCTTCCGCCTCGCCGAGACCAACGAGGGTGTCGGCGGCACCGCCCCCCGACCCTACCACCCGCTTGCCGGCTCACGCATGGCGGCGGACGGCCTCGACTGGCACGGCTACGTCGACGTCGTCACGGTGCCGGAACTCGACGATCACCGCATCGAGGGCCAGCCCATCATGCCGGGCGCGGGCTTCGTCGAGATGGCGCTCGCGGTCGCCCGCGAATCGCAGCGCAGCGACAGCGTGGTGCTCGCCGATTTCGAGATCCACGGGCCGATGGTGTTCGGCGAGGAGGCCCTGCGCGAGGCCACAATCCGCCTCTCCGGCAGCGGCAACCAACTCCAGATCCTGAGCCGCCCGCGCCTCACCCAGGCGCCCTGGCAACTGCACGCCTCCGCCAAGATCGTCGAGGGCACCTACGCCCTGCCGGCCCGCGAGGATGTCGAGATCCCGGCCGAGCACGCGGTGACGGGCGAGGAGCTCTACGCCCGCGCCGTCGCCGCCGGCCTCGGCTTCGGCCCGAGCTTCCGGCAGGTGGCGCTGAGCGCGAGGCTCGACGACACCACCATCGTCTCGGAGCTGGTTCCCGCCGATGCCGACCCGCGCTACGGCCTCGTGCCGGCGAGGCTCGATGCCTGCTTCCACGGCCTGATCCTGCTGTTCACCGACCTTCTCGGCGAGAACTCGACCAAGGCCTACATCCCGGTCCGCTTCGGCGAGGTGCGCCTCCTGCGCCCCGGCGCCGTGATCGCCAAGGCCGTCATCCGCACCCGCCGCTGCAACGAGCGCAGCATCCTGGCCGACTTCTCGGTGCTCGACGCCGAGGGCGAGGTCATCGCGACGATCCGCGAGGGCCGCTTCCAGGCGCTTCGCGCCAAGAGCGGCAACGAGCTCGCCGCCTACGCGATCACACAGCGGCCCGAACTCGCGACCGAGCCGACCGCGATCCCGACCGAGCGCGGTCCCGGCATCGCCGCCGCGATCGCGCGCGCGCGTGCCGCCCGTGCCCCGGCCGATGCGCCGCTCTCGCCCGGCCACCTGCTTCTGGAGGGCTGGGCGACCTCCCTCGCCTACCGGCTCGCCAAGGGGCTGGAACGAGGCGGCATGATCGCGATCAACGAACGCGTGCCCCGAGAGATGAGCGCATGGCTCATCAACGCCCTGTACGGGCTGGAGAGCAGCGGGCTCGCCGAGCTGAAGGGCCGGACATGGACCCTGCGCCAGGACGTGACCCTGCCCGCGCCGGACGAGATCATGCGCTGGATCGCGGCGGATCATCCGGATCTGTCGGCCGAGCTCGTGCTCATCGCCGATGTCGGCGCGCTGGTCGACCGGCTGCTCGCGGGCGAACTGACCGAGGCCCCCTCCCTGCCGCAGAATGCGCTCGACGCCTTCACCCTGCGCAGTGCCACCGCCCGCGCCTCCGCGGATGTCGCCGCCGCGATCCTCTCCGAGAGCGTCGAGCAACTGCCGAAGGACCGGGCGATCCGACTGCTCCAGGTCGGCTTCGGGCCTCTCTCGGCCCAGGCCGCCGCCTTCGCGGAAGGCGCCGAAGCGCGCCTCACCGTGTTCGAGACCGACCGGCGCCTTGCCGAGCGCGCCCGCCTCGCCCTGCCCCGCGGAGTCGCGGTGGTCGAGGAGGCCGAGGCCCTGGGCGCGGCCTCCTTCGATGTGGTGGTCGCCAGCGGCGTGCTGCACCGCGAGCCGCGCGAGGCGATGGGCCGGCTCGCCGAGGCGCTCGCCACGGGCGGCGTGCTCGTGGCCGTGGAGCCCGGTGCCTCGCTGTTCCGCGACCTCGTTTTCGGCCTCACCGCCGGCTGGTTCGAGACGGCCGCCGACGACATGCCGGTCGGCCGCCTCAATGACGTCACCGGCTGGCAGCGCTCGCTCAGCGCGAGCGGTCTCGTGAGCGTATCCGCCGACAAGGCGAAGACCGGCAACGGCAACGACCTGCTGCTGACGGCCGAGGCGCCGAAGCGTCCGGAGCCGGCCTCGGCCCAGAGCTTCGCCTTCGTGATCGGCTCCGACGACGAATTCGCCGCGGAGACCGCCTCCTCTCTGGCGACGCTCCTCGTGGCGAACGGCGTCCACGTCTCCATCATCCTCGATTCCGAGGCTTCCCTGCTGGAGCTGGAGCGCGAGACGCCGGACACGGTGGTGTTCCTCGCGGGCGCCTTCACCCGCGGCGGGGACGCGGCCGAGCGGCTGCGCGACCGCTGCCTCAGCCTCAAGCGCTGCGTCGAGCATCTCGGCAGCCGCCAGACCCGCCTCTGGGTCGTGGCGCCGGGGGCGACCCGCGAGCGCGGCGGCTCGACGGCCTCCGTCGAGGCCGGCGTCTGGGCCTTCACCCGCACGCTCGCCAACGAGATCGCCAATCTCGACGTCCGCCGGATCGATCTCTCGCCCGCCATGCTCTCGAAGCGGGCGGCCGAGCGGCTCTGCGACCTGATCCTGTCCGGCACGCCCGAGACGGAGATCGTCCTCGACGAGGATCGGACCCGCGTGATCCGCTTCGCGCCGGGCATCGCGCCGCGCCGCGCCTCCGCCGATGCCGTGGCGGCCCCGGCCGCGCGGCTGGAGCGCAGCAACACGGGCGGCCTCAACGAGATGGTCTGGGGGCCGGCCGAGCGCCGCAAGCCCGGCCAGGGCGAGGTCGAGATCGCGGTCGAGGCGACGGGCCTCAACTTCCGCGACGTTCTCTGGGCGCTCTCGATGCTGCCCGAGGAGATCTTGGAGGACGGCTTCGCCGGTCCTCGCCTCGGCCTCGAATGTGCCGGTCGCGTCGTCGCGGTGGGGCCGGGTGTCCGCGCCTTCAAGGTCGGCGATCCCGTCGTTGCCTTCGCGCAATCCGGTTTCGCGACCCACATCGTGGTGCCCGAACTCGTCGTGGCGCCGAGCCCGCCCGGGCTCGACCCGCGCGCGGCGGCGACCGTGCCGGTCGCCTTCCTCACCGCCTATTACGGCCTCGTCTCCCTCGCGCGCCTCAAGAAGGGCGAGTGGGTGCTGGTCCATGGCGGCGCGGGCGGCGTCGGCCTCGCGGCGCTCCAGATCGCCAAGCTCAAGGGTGCGCGGGTCATCGCCACCGCCGGCTCCCGGGAGAAGCGGGCGCTCGTCAAGGCGCTCGGCGCCGAGCACGTGCTCGATTCGCGCTCGCTCGCCTTCGTGGACGACGTTCGCCGGATCACCGGCGAGGGCGTCGACGTGGTGCTCAACAGCCTGTTCGGCGAGGCGATGGAGCGCTCGCTCAACGCGCTCAAGCCGTTCGGCCGCTTCGTCGAGCTCGGCAAGCGCGACTACGTCGCCAACACCCATATCGGCCTGCGGCCGTTCCGCCGGAACCTGACCTATTTCGGTGTCGATCTCGACCAAGTGCTGCAGCACCAGGGCGAGGACGGGGCCCGCCTCTTCCGCGAGGTGATGTCGCTGTTCGACGACGGCGGGCTTAAGCCCCTGCCCTACCAGCCCTTCACGGCCGAGGAGACCTCGGACGCGTTCCGGCTCATGCAGCAATCGGGGCATGTCGGTAAGATCGTGATCGCGCCGCCGGCCCCGGGCCGGGTGCTCGCCCACGCCAAGCGCGACTTCGCGATCTCTCAGGACGGCGTGCACCTCATCACCGGCGGCCTCGGCGGCTTCGGCATCGAGGCGGCGCGCTGGCTCGCCGACAAGGGCGCCCGCAACCTCGTCCTCGTCGGCCGAAAGGGCGCGACGAGCGAGGAGGCGAAGGCCCTCGTGGCCGAGCTGACGGCGCGGGGCGTGACTGTCGAGGCGAAGGCCTGCGACATCACGAGCCGCGGTGCGGTCGACGCCCTGCTCGCTGAGGTGGAGCGGGGCGGCCGCAAGCTCGCCGGCATCATCCACGGGGCGATGGTCCTGCAGGACGGGCTGATCGCCAACCTCGACGCCGCGGCGCTCGACGCGGTGATCCAGCCGAAGGTGGTCGGCGCCCAGCACCTCGACGCGGCGACCCGCAACCGCAGCCTCGACTATTTCGTGCTGTTCTCCTCGGCCACGACCTTCATCGGCAATCCCGGCCAGGGCGCGTACGTAGCCGCCAACGGCTTCATGGAGGGCCTTGCCCGCCAGCGCCGCCGCCTCGGCCTGCCCGCCATGGCGGTCGCCTGGGGCGCCATCGGCGATGTCGGCGTCCTCGCCCGCAACAAGGCGGTGATGGAGACGCTCGCCGGCCGGGTCGGCGTCACGCCGATGGAGGCCCGCCGCTGCCTCGACCTGATGCAGGAGGCGCTGGAAGGCCAGGGTTCGAGCCCGGACGAGGCCGTCGTCGCCATCGCGGCGATGCACTGGGGCAAGGCACGCGAGCGCCTCGCCACGATGCGCTCGCCGAGCTACGCCGATCTCGGCTCCGACCAGCAGGCGGAGGCCGGCGGCGTCGCGACGATCGACATCGCGAGCCTCCTCAAGACGCAGGATATCGACACGGTGCGCAAGACGGTGGCCGACGCCATCGTCGAGGACATCGCCCGTATCCTGCGCTTGCCGAAGGACGACATCAGCCGCGTGCGCCAGCTCTCCGAGATCGGCCTCGACTCGCTGATGGGCGTCGAGCTCGGCGCGAGCCTGCAGGAGCGCTTCGCCCTCGACGCGCCGCCGGCCGGCATCTCGTCGGGACTGACCGTCAACGAGCTCTCGGAGACGCTGATCCAGTCGATCTCGGCGCCGGTTGACGAGGCGGCGGGCGTCGCCCTCAGCCTCGCGCAGAAGCACGTCGGCGACATCGACGCGGAGAAGCTGGAGCCGTTCAAGACGCTCGTCGAGCAGAACAGCCTGGAGATCAAAGAGATCCTGCCATGACCCAGCCGGTTCGACCGGACGACGGGCGCGCCGCGCTCGCAGGCTTCGTCACCAACCGGATGGGGCGCGCTCCCGCGCGGCCGGCGCAGGGGCAACCGCGCCCGAAATCGGGGGATGCGGGTGTCCAGGATTTCGAGACACTGCCCGGCTACCGGGAGCTGAAGCTTCAGCGCTCGGCCGCCGACCTGATCGGCCTCGGCAATCCGTTCTTCCGCGTCCACGACGCCAAGGCCGGGGCCACGACGCGGATCGACGGGCGCGAGTTCGTCAACTTCTCGTCCTACGACTATCTCGGCCTGAACGGGCACCCGGCGATCAATGCCGCGGCTCGCGAGGCCATCGACGCCTACGGCACCTCGGCCTCGGCGAGTCGGGTGGTCGCCGGGGAGCGGCCGGGCCACATCGCCCTCGAGAAGGCGCTCGCGCAGCATTACCGGACCGACGGCTGCGTCGTGATGGTGAGTGGGCACGCCACCAACGTCACCACGATCGGCGCGATCCTGGAGCCGGCCGACGTCATCTTCCACGACGCGCTCATCCACAACAGCATCGTCACCGGCGCGCAGCTCTCGGGCGCCCAGCGCCGCTCCTTCGCCCATAACGACCTCGACGCGCTGGAGAGCCTGCTCGCCGCGACCCGCCACGAGCACCGCCGCGCCCTCATCGTGATCGAGGGCCTCTACAGCATGGACGGCGACGCGCCGGACCTTGCCGGGTTCGTGGCGCTGAAGGAGCGCTACAACGCGTGGCTGATGGTCGACGACGCGCACGGCCTCGGCGTGCTCGGCGCGACGGGCGCCGGCCTGTTCGAGCATTGCGGCGTCGACCCGAGCGCCGTCGACATCTGGATGGGCACGTTCTCGAAGACGCTCTCCACCTGCGGCGGATACATCTGCGGCCCGGGCGCCCTCGTCGAGTACCTGAAGTGCACGGCGGGTGGCTTCGTCTACAGCGTCGGCATGTCGCCGCCCCTCGCCGCGGCCGCCGAGGCTGCCCTCGCCGTGATGCATGCCGAGCCGAAGCGGGTGGAGCGGCTGCGCCGCAACGGCAACCTGTTCCTCTCCTGCGCGAAGGCCCGCGGGGTCGATGTCGGCACCAGCCTCGGGCTCGCCGTGATCCCCGTGATCATCGGCGACTCGCTGAAGTCGGTGACGCTGTCCGACCGATTGTTCAAGCGCGGCATCAACGTGCAGCCGATCATCCACCCGGCGGTGCCGGAGCGGGCCTCGCGCCTGCGCTTCTTCCTCACCTCCGAGCATACGGAGGAACAGATCCGCTCGACCGTCGACGCGATCGCCGAGGAACTCGCGGAGATGGAGAAGGGCGGCTCGCTGATCGAGCAGCTTCTCGCCAAGCGCGGCTGAGCGCCGGGCGGATCGAGCCCGAAGGCTCCGCTGATTCGGGTGCCGGAGCCGAATCGGCCGGCACCCGAACCGGGTCCGGCCTCGGGATGCCCCTGGCCCCCGCATGACCGGTGCGGCCACGAATCTTCTACCTATGCGTGTATTCGGAAGGGGGCGCGGAGCTTCGCCGAAGCTTTGGCTTCGCCGCCGCCCTCCGCCGGCGCCAGCAATATTGCAACCAGCAATCGCATGTGATCACTTTTTGCCATCGGACGTCCGAGGGCGCCGAAATGATGCATCTGATGCTGTTTCCTGGGCCGGCTCTACCAAAAGCGAGCGCCAGGGTGCCGCGAGATACACAAATTTTGCTCTCTGTTCTTCCCGATCCTGTTATGATGAGCAATCTTGGTCCGCGATGGGTCAGGGTTGCGGATGGGAGCGGACATGGGGAGTTCAGGAGCGACGGATCGGGCGCGCACTTCCGACACCGAT
Source organism: Methylobacterium segetis (assembly GCF_004348265.1). Lineage (GTDB taxonomy): Bacteria > Pseudomonadota > Alphaproteobacteria > Rhizobiales > Beijerinckiaceae > Methylobacterium > Methylobacterium segetis. The sequence continues at coordinate 1,415 of NZ_SMNT01000088.1, read as the reverse complement.
CTGCGGGCCGCCCTGCACGCATCGGGCGTTGTCGGCGTCTGGGAATGGGACCTGCTTCGCCATCGCGTGATCCTCGATGACGGCGCAGCCGGGCTGATTGCCGGCGATTCCCGCCTTGCGGGCAGGCCGCTGACCATCGACGAGGTTACGACCTGCATCCATCCGGACGATCAAGCCTGGGTGGCGGATTACATCCGCAACGCCGGGAGCGCGGGTGGTCTGTTCCTCTGCGAGTACCGGGTCAGGCCGCCCGGCAGAGAGGACCGCTGGCTGCTCAGCCGGGGCCGGATCGAGCGCAACGAGGACGGCCAGCCGGTCCTCGGCCACGGCATCCTGATCGACATCACGGAAAGCCGGGCGGACGGCCAGGGTTACGTGGCGACGATGGAGGATCCGAACGCCCATCCGCTCGAGCGCGCGGCCGACCATTGCATGGCCGCCCGCCAAGCGCTTGCGGGCAGCAACTCCGTCCTGCAGACCCTGATCGACGTGGCCCTCTACGAGATCGGCCGCGAACTCGCCCGCCTCGAGAAGGCTCAGCGGCGGCGCGCCCTGAACTGACGCGCCGCCCTGGCTTTACCGTGTGTAGGCGTATGTGGCGGCGGCGGCGCTGATGGGGCCGGAGGCAGCGGAGAAGGCGGAGAGGACCTTCTGGACCTCGGTGAAGGGGGCGTTGGAGACGTAGATCAGGTCGCGGTTGCGCATGCGGAAGGCCTGGGTCAGGAACAGGCTCTGGGGATCGCGCATGTCGATGCGGTAGACCACCGGCACCAGCGGCGTGCCGAGCAGCGCCGAGCCCGGCTTGAGCTTGCGCACCACGCTGGCGGGCTCGAAGCGGAAGATGAAGGTGCCGGAGGGGTCGGCCTGGAAGTCGGACAGGCCGCGGGCCTTGGCCAGGCCCTGGGCGAGCGTGATGCCCTCGGCCTGGAACGGGATCTCGGTGGAGTTGCCGAGCGCGCCGACCGCCAGGAAGGTCTGGGGATCGCGCACCAGGGTGAGCACGTCGCCCGGGCGCAGGTAGATGTTCTCGCGCGGGTTGGAGACCACGGTGGTGAGCGGCACGGTGGCGGTGGTGGGCCCGCGCGAGAGCCGCACGAAGGTCTCGGCGACGGGGGCGCGCACGCCGCCGGCGGAGGCGACCACGTCGAGCAGGCGGTCGCCCTTGGCCGAGAGCGGCAGGCGGGCGCCGCCGGCGACTTCGCCGGTGACGGTGACGGCCTGGGAGACGGGGCGGGTGACGGAGACGAGCACCTGGGGCTGGATGGCCTTGCCGGCGAGTTCGGTCTCGATCAGGGCCTGGACGTCCTGGGTGCGGCGTCCGGCGACCTGGATGCGGCCGGCATAGGGCACGGAGATGGCGCCGTCGCGGGAGACGACCTGCTCGGGGATGAGGGCGGACTTGGATCCGGCCGAGA
>NZ_SMNT01000087.1 GCF_004348265.1 Methylobacterium segetis | reverse complement strand
GCGCCGCTCCCCCGTTCCAGCTCTACGGCCTCGGTTTCGCGCACAAGCACCTGCCCGAGACGCAGACCTATAGCGGACTGAGCAGGCGGCCGATCTTCGTGCCCTCCGTCGGCAATTTCCGGCAGGGGATGCTGGTCAGCATCCCGCTGCATCTCGGAAGCGTGCCCGGCACCCCCGATGCGAGCGACCTCGAATCCGCTCTGCGCGACTGGTATGCCGGGCAGAACCTCGTCCGGGTCGTTCCCGGCGCGGCCACCGGCGCGCATCGGGAGCGCCTGGAGCCGGAAGACCTCAACGATTCCGATCTTCTCGAATTGCGGGTCTTCGGATCGGACGAGCACGCGCAGGCCGTCCTGGTCGCCCGCCTCGACAATCTCGGCAAGGGCGCGTCCGGCGCGGCCGTGCAGAACATCGGTCTGATGCTCGGCCTCGACTGATCCGCGCACGCCAACGCTGCAGACACACGAGAGGCGGCACCGGCAGGGCTCTGCCGGACGATGCCGTGCGCGCCGACGAATCATACCGCGCGGTCGAGCCGAGGGGCACCGTCCGGTCGAGGGCGCGCCGGCACGCCGCCGGCGTTTCGAGAAATGTCGATGGCCCTGCGCTGTTGAGCGGCGCCTCGCCCGTCCCCGAACCTCGCGCTGAGCTTCGGAACTCAGGGTTCAAGCCTGAAGATCGATGCGCATGAGCGTGCGGGCCATGAAGAGCTTTTGCGCAATCCTGATAAGACCTTGCCCGGCATCAGCCCGCGCAGAACTCGCACCCGGCGATTTCGGTGATGCGTTGGAAAAGCGCGCACGAAGTTCGAGTCCGGACGGTCTTTCGGGCCGGCAGCCTGCAAAATCGGTGGTAACCATCCACATTTATCGTCGTTTTTCGGACGTTCTCGTCCCCAAAACATCTTGCCGGTCGCCGGTGCTGAGCTTACGGTCGAGAATATCATCAACGCACGATAATATGGCCAATGAGCATGAGCGAGACAGAGACCGACAAGGGGCACCTCATCACCCTCGCGGCAGACATCGTTTCGGCTTACGTCAGCAACAATCATGTACAAAGCGCGGAGCTTCCGAAGCTCCTCAGCGACGTACACGAGGCGATCCGCACCGTGTCCGGGAACGGCCGGGCGAGTGCTGAAGCGGGTCCTCCGAAAGCGACGAGTCAGGAGATTCGCCGGTCGGTCACGGCCGACTATCTGATCAGCTTCGAGGACGGCAAGCAGTACAAGACCCTGAGGCGGCACCTCACCCTGCGTGGGCTGACGCCGGAACAGTATCGTGCGAAGTGGGGTCTCGCGCCCGACTACCCGATGACCTCGCAGAGCTATTCGGAGCAGCGCTCGGAGCTCGCTCGCGCCCTCGGCCTCGGGCAGCAGCGCCGCAAGTCCCCGGCAAAGGGCGCCGCGGACGAGACCGTCGAGTCGGCTCCCGCCGAGACTGCCGAAGCGTCAGCGGACGAGGGCGAGAAGAAGCGCCGGCCCGGGCGCCGGAAGAAGGAGGCCTGAGGGCCGCAGGCAGCCCGCGCTCGGGCGCACTCTCGACGGTGGCGGCATCGGATGACTCGTCCCATGCCCTCTGTTAGAGAGGCGCCGGCCGTGGCCCCGTAGCTCAGCTGGATAGAGCAGCCGCCTTCTAAGCGGCAGGTCGTAGGTTCGAGCCCTACCGGGGTCGCCAGGTTCTCTTCCTTCGGAACCATGGTAAGCCGGCGCGACAGAGCCGCTTCGGAAGGGTCTGCCGACACCCGTGGTTACCGCGTGGTTGCAGGCAGCCCGCTTTCCGAAGCGTTGTTGGCGCTTCGTATCCCGTGGAACGGCACACTGCGTCTGTTGCGCGCCAGCAGCGGACATCCGCCACTATCCCGAAAGCGGACGGTAGCCTTCGCGCCAGTGAGCGGTTTTGATCCGCTGCGATCAGCACCGCACGAGCCGGATCGCACAGACGACGGCATCGTCGCAAAACAGCATTGCGAAATCTATGTCGCTGCTGTCTTATCCGAGGCGAGTTTTGCAACGATCGCAAACGCTATGCTGATCGGATACGCCCGGGTTTCAACGATCGACCAAAAGCTCGACCTCCAGGTCGACGCCCTCCGCCGCTCCGGTTGCGAGAAGATGTTCTCGGATATCGTCAACGGCGTTAGGGCGAACCGGGACGGGTTGCGGGAGGCGCTCTCGCACCTACGGCCCGGCGACACGCTCGTGGTTTGGAAGCTGGACCGTCTCGGGCGAACAGTCCGGCAGCTCTTGGATTTCGTCGAGGACTTGTCGAAAGCCCAGATCGGCCTGCGGAGCCTGACAGATGGCATTGATACTTCGACCCCGAGTGGTCGCTTTTTTTTCCACGTGATGGCGGCACTCGCCGAGATGGAGCGCGACCTTCTTCGTGAACGCACCCGAGCCGGCTTGGCCGCGGCCAGGGCGCGGGGCCGGAATGGAGGGCGGCCTTCCAAGCTGACCGGGAAGCAGGTGGCGCACGCGAAACGGCTACTTGCGGATCCAGCCACGACCGTCGGCGAGGTCGCTGCTACCTTGGGTGTTTCCAGATCAACATTGTACCGGACGTTCAAGCGATCCGGTGAGGCGGCGCACATCTAGATGAGCAATTCCACAAGCCTCGTGCGCAGCCGGTCAGCCGCTAGCGCGGCCAAGCCAAGCCCATCGAAACCGCCCTTGCACTTCAGGATCAGCTCCGCGCTGAAGCGGGTGATCGGGCGCGATCTGATCACCGATGAGTTCGTCGCGATCTTCGAGCTCGTCAAGAACGCCTTCGACGCGCGGGCGGACGTGGTTGACGTGGCCTTTATCGACGATCGCCTGTTCATCATCGATAACGGCAAGGGGATGTCGCTGCACGACATCAACGACAAATGGCTCTTCGTGGCCTACTCCGCGAAGAAGGACGGCACCGAGGACGCCGGCGACTACCGGGACCGCATCGGCGCCCGCGCGGCGTACGCCGGCAGCAAGGGAGTAGGCCGCTTTTCCTGCGACCGGCTCGGGCAAACACTCCGCATGCAGACCCGGCGCAAGGACGCCGGAGGTGTCGAGGTCATCAATGTCGATTGGGAGCTATTTGAAGGGAACGCACGCGAGGAGTTCGCCTCCGTTCCGGTCGACCACGCCCGTGCCCGTGAATTCGACCTGCCCGAAGGCTTGCCGGCCCACGAGGCGGGCACGGTGTTGGAGATTGGCGGCCTGCGCGAAGCGTGGGACCGCGACAAGCTTCTCAAGCTGCGCGCTGCCCTGGCCAAGCTGATCAACCCGTTCGGGGGACTGAGCGAAGCCTTTGAGGTCTACTTGAAGGTTCCCGCCGAGGAGCCCGCCGACGCCGATGTCTTGTCGAGGGCCGCGTCACCTGACGACGCCCGCCTGCTTAAGGTGGTCAACGGTCCCATCCGCAACTTCATCTTCGAAACACTGAAGGGCAAGACGGCCCACTTGGAAGTCAAGATCTCGGACGATGGGGAGCACCTCCTCTCGACGTTGGACGACCGCGGCGCGCTAATCTACAGCATTCGCGAACCGAATCCATATCCCTTGCTCGCCGGGTCGGGCTTTAGCTGCAACCTGTTCTTCCTGAATCGCTCGGCGAAGAAGACGTTCGCGAGTCGGATGGGCGTCCCATCCGTTCAGTTCGGCTCGGTATTCCTCTTCAAGAATGGATTTCGAATCTTCCCGATCGGTGAAGAGGGCGTCGATACGTTCGGCATCGATCGGCGCAAGCAGCAAGGCTACGCCCGCTTCCTTGGCACCCGCGACATCATCGGCCGCCTCGACGTCGCGGGCAGCGACGAGAACTTCCGGGAATCGACGAGCCGGAACCAGGGTTTGATCGACACGCCAGCGTACCAGCAGCTGAGCGATTGTTTTGATGAAAAGTGCTTGCGGCGCCTCGAACGGTACGTAGTCGGCGTCAACTGGAAAGACGCGCTCGACCTCGATGCGGAGGACATCTCCCGGCTACGTGGCGACCATGCGAGCGCGCGGATCACAGCCATCGTGACCCAACTCGCCGGCACCGAGGGCGTGGAGTTGCTCGACTACAACCGCGAGCTTGTCCGGCTCTTGAACGAGCGGTCAGATGGCTTCACGGAGTCTTTAGCCGGCCTTCGCGTCCTTGCCGAGAAGTCCGGGAATGCAGCGATGCTCTTCGACATCGAGGCTGCGGCGACTCGCTTCCAAGAGCTTCAGCGCGCAGAGGCAGCCGCTCGCGAGGTAGCCGAGCGCGAGCGCACGGCCCGACGCGATGCCGAGCGGCAGGCCTTCGAAGCCTCGCACCGCGCTGACGTCGCGACGAAGAGCTTCGAGGAAGAGCGCAAGCGAAACCTTTTCCTCACGTCCATCACGAGCCTCGACAAGGAGACGGTCGAGGTCCTCCACCACCAGATCATTATCCACGCATCGGCGATCGGAGAGATCATTAACGGGCAATTTGAGATGCTTCGCCGCGGCGAGCTGCCCGACAGGGAGGCGTTGCTCAGTACGTTCGAGAACATCGCGTTCCAGAACAAGAAGGTTCTGTCTACAGCCCGATTCGCTACGAAGGCCAACTTCCGCTTGGACTCGGAGAATATTCAGGAGGATCTGGCCGCCTACATCGTCGAGTACATCGAGCGGGTGGCACCGGTATTTTCCGACACCGGTGTTCGAATGAGTATCACTTCAAGCGCGAAGGGTTTGGTCCGGACCTTCAAACCGATCGAGGTAGCCATCCTGATCGACAACTTGGTAAGCAACGCCGGCCGCGCGGACGCGGGCGAGATCAGCTTCATGATCGAGCAACCGTCCGCCAAGGAGCTGAGGATCACCGTCCAGGATGACGGCAACGGTTTCGGGGAGGCCCTGCCCGACTTGTCGCGATTGTTCGAGAAGGGGTTTACCACCTCAGAGGGGTCGGGCTTGGGCCTTTACCACGTCGCCCAAATCCTCGATGACCTCGGCGGCTCGATCACGGCGGAACGCGACCGGGAAGGGGCCAGATTCGTGATCCGCATTAGGGGCTAATTTCCGGGTATGAGGCTCGAGTACCGCATCCTCTGGTTCGAGGACCAGCCTGACAACACCAAGTACCATGAGGACCGGATCCGGAACGGGCTCGCCCGCCTCGGCTTCGAACCGAACGTCGACATGCGGGTGGTGGTGGCGGGCAGTGGCGATCCACTCGCCAATCTGCCGGCCCAGCACGATGTCGACCTTGTGCTCATGGATTGGAAGCTCGGCGGGGGGCACGATGGCGCGACTGTTGCGCGCGGGGTGCGCCGCTCGTTCCGCGACACCGACATCGTGTTCTACAGCTCCGAGGCGCCGCAGGCCCTCCGCAAGCTGATCTTCGACCAGGACATCGATGGCGTCTACTGCTTCCATCGGACCAGCCTGAGCGAGCGCACGATGGGCCTCATCAGGTCGCAAATGCGAAAGGTCCTCGACCTTAACCACATGCGCGGGATCGTGATGGCCGCGACGAGCGACCTCGATCAGGCTATGATCCAATGCCTCGAAATCGTCCAGGCGATCGTTTACCCGACCGGAGCCGAGGTGTTCGCGGCAGATATCGGCGCCCAGGTAGCGCATAGCTTGCGCAGCAAGGCCGAGGACATCGACAAGCTTGCCCGGAAAGGGCGGCTGGACAAGCTCTTGCACGAGCCAGCCTTCGGTGCAGCTCTGCGCCTGACCGTGCTCCAGACGGAGATCAAGAAGATCGCGGACCGGATCAACGAGATCCACTTGATCGAGGGCCTGAACCGGTATCAGAGCGAGGTCATCACCCCCCGCAACGACTTCGCGCACAGGCGGGCGGTCATCCAGGGCGGCAAGCTTGTGCTTGAAGGCCGCCAGGAGCCGTTCGACCAGGACGGGATGATCGCTTTGCGGCTCAAGCTGCTGAACCACTCCGACAACCTCCGAGCGTTGCTGAGCCTGCTCAAGGAGATGGCGGACGCAGCCGGCGAGCCCGCGCTCGCTGCACAGATTGCTGGCGTAGAGGAGCTGGTTCAGGAGGCGAGCAAGGCCGGCGAGACGCAGATGGCCGGCGTGGCTTCCGACGGCTCACTGCCTAGGCAGTAGGTCCGCAATCGCTCACCCAAGATCTCCGCGAGGAGCGGCGGGACTGCGTTCGCAACCTGCGTGAAGCGCGGAACTTCAACCCGCCGCAAGTGCCCGCCGGTCGTGTACTTGCCCTTGAAGACGAACCAGTCGGGGAACGTCTGGAGGCGGGCGTTCTCGCGGACCGTCAAGGTCCGCGGCTCGCCGTAGTGTAGGAGGTCGTCCGGCATGCTCGTGACGGTCGGTGCGGGCTCTGACGGGTCCAGCACTCGGGTCGCCATCTTCCGCAGGCCAAGGGTATCGCGCATCGCTGGCGAGAGTGACCGGGTGGACCGTTCCTGCTCGCGGCACATCTCGATAATGTTGGCGAACCTTTCCCTCACCTGAGCGGTGTGCTTGGCCAAGCGTGTGTCGGTAGGCGGTTTATCATCCCCGTCGCGCATCGCACGCTGGAACGGCGTGAGGGGCTCGCGGTACCCGATAGCCTCAAACCCAGGACTATCGGCGCACCTAACCAATTCGTTGCGCCCGATCTCGAGGTCTGAAAGAGCTTCCCTCGCCGAGGTGCCCGCTCTTAGCCCCCAACGGGCGAGCACGGCGTCGCGGGCGGAGGCAAGGTCGTCGAGCGGCGCGGCAGGCAGTCCCGACCCTCGGCGGACGCCGATCAGGATGAAGCGCGGTCTCGTCTGGGGGACTCCAAAATCCGACGCCCGTAGCAAGGTCGACTGCACCTCGTAGCGGTAGGACAAGCGGCGTGTGAGCTGCGCGGCGAAGTTTTCACGTACTAGCTTGGCAGCCTTGGCTCCCGCCTTGAAGTCCTGCATGAACCCGCGGACGTTCTCAAGCAGGAGCAAGCGAGGCTCGAGTAAATCGACCAACTCGAGGTAGCGCTCGATCATCGTGTTGCGGGGATCATCCGGACGCCTGCGGCCAGCACTTGAGAAGCCTTGGCAAGGCGGACCTCCTGCGAGGAGATCGACATTGCCGCGAAGCTTGAACAGCTCGCGCCTATGTTCAGAAAGCAGCCTCTCTACCGTCCAAGCGCATCGCTCGAGCCACGCCGGCCATTCGTACGTGAACTTGGACCCGGCTTGAAGGAAATTGGCACTCAGCGTCTCGAAGGCGAAGCGATCCTTTTCGACCGCGAACAAGCCTTGCCAACCTGACCGCTCTAGGCCCAGGCTGAGCCCGCCGCAGCCCGCGAACACGTCGACATAGGTTGGGCGTCCGTTGGCACTCGGCACCACGCTCTTATTCGTCATCTAGAGGTGCCCGCTCTGCATCGCGCGTTGTAATTCCCCGACGGCTTATGAATCAGGGATATTGGAGGCGCCAGGTTTATTTTTTTGCCCATGTCGAGGGCCCAAGAACTCGGTCAGGACCCTCTCGAGCCTAGCCGGGTCGCGAGTTTCGCACTCCCAGACTATGAGGGGTTGCCAGCCTAAGGCCATGACGTCGGCGAGGTTTCGCGCATCCCTCTCCACGTTCCGCGTGAACTTTCCTGACCAGTAGTCACGGCGGCTTGCCGGCAGGTGCGCCACCTTGCAGCCGGAATGGTGGTGCCAAAAGCAGCCATGGACGTAGATGACCTTGCGACGAGCCGGGAAGGTTAGGTCGGGTCTGCCCGGCAAGTCCTTCCGGTGCAACCTGTACCGGAAGCCAAGCCGGTGGGCCAAGCGACGGACGATCAACTCGGGCTTCGTGTCCTTGCTTCGGATCAGCGCCATGCGGGCGCTCCGCTCGGCGGGGCTCATGATGTCGGTCATTGGTGAACGTCCGCACCGGCAACGCCGGCGTGTTTCTCGGAGGCGACCAGCTTGTAGGTATGTTCAACGGCAGACCTAATCGACGCGTTCGACTGCCTTGGTCGCCGTTCCAGCCAAGCTGCAAAGCTGGCCAGGGCGGGCGCCGCGACAGTTTTAGTCGGCATCATCCACTCCGCGCAGGTCGTAGCTCGTGAACAGGACCTCCTCGCCCTCCAGGGTGATCTCAACGATCTGGTTGACCAACTCAGGTTCGCCTTCGACGGCGTCGAAAAGGCTGTCGAGCTGGGGGCGCTGGCGAGCCGGGACGACTTGCGGGATGATGATGACCAGCTCGGCGTGAAGCTCCTGTTTGCCGTAGAGTTTGCGGAAGTCGGCCACATTGTTCGTGGCGAACGTGTAGTCGCCTTCGTTGATGCGCGGCATGAGGTCCCGATCGGATTCGCCGCTCAGCCCGAGGCAATTGACATGGTAAGCCTCTTGGCCCCCTGCTTCTTCGGTGTGGACGTAGTGCATGAACATGGTGACGGTCTTATGAGCGGTGAGCGCCATGCCGACCTTCGCCGGGACGCCCGAGTTGGCGATGTCGGTAGCCGCGCCGTGGCGGACGGCGTGGGTGCCGCAATGGGGAACGCCGGCCCGCTCGAGCATGCGCCGCCACCCCGCCGAGTAGGTGTGCTTGAACATGGGCTTTGAGCCGTCGAACAGCGACGGGATGACCAAGTCGGACTCCAGGTAGCGGGGCGCGGCGTCGAGCCGCCGGAGTGCTTCGGCGCTGAGCGGCTTCGACATGCCGCCGGTCTTGCTGTCGGGCCAGACCACCCGCCGGTCTTCGGGCCGCTCAAAATCCGGTTTGTTGGACAACAGGTTTTCGAGGCGGAAGGGCGACAGCCGGGTGTTCTGCGTCACCGACCCTAAAGCGGACGTTCCGGAGGTCTGCAAAGGGTCAGGAAGAGCAATCCAGAGTGCAGGCCACAGCATCGTCGCATCGCATTGCGGCGCTCTCAGCCTCAGCGCGAGCATCCTCGGCCTCCTCGCGGCCTGGAGCCAGCACTTCAGCCACTCCGGCGTGCAGGCGCGCGGCTGCTGCATGAAACTTTGCCGCGACGGCGTGAGCATCGCGCGGGTCCTCTCCATCTTCAGCCTGACGGAGAGCGTCGGCTGCCTCGCGCAGCGCTTCGCTGATCTCGCTGAACGACACACCAGCGATGGAGCTCGCCTCCGCGGCCGTGTCGCCCTGCGTCGCCGCATCGGCGCTCGCGTTGTTCGCCTCGAACACGATGGTATCAGGCGCCTCCTCACTCGGCGCGACGACCTCGGAGTGCATTTCGACGGCCAGGGCATGGGCATCAGCAGCGGCGGCGTGCTGGCGAGCGGCTTCAACATGGAGAGCAGCAATATGACGCTCGTCGCGCTGATCCTGCTTGCAGCTGCGGGGGCAGGTAACCGACGAAGAGTTGGCCACTGTTGTCGCTCCATTCATTCTGTTTTCCTAACAAGTAGAAAAACATGCAGCGACGGCTCGAACAATTACTCGCCATAAAGCGCAGTTAATAGCCTACTATCATAAGTACATTTCTTTATTCCGCCGGGGAACGCTATCCGGAGCGGCTAAAAGGGATGACAGTTTCTACTAAACGCGCGGAAGGTCTCGGCAACTACCCAGCGTAAGCTCTGTCGAGTGCAGCGAGAGCAACCTCACCCCCGCGCACAGCCTGCGTATAGTGGCTGAGCGTCACGGCTGGGCTCGCATGTCCGGCAATCTTTGCCACGAGACCAACCTCGACGCCTTCAGCCTGCAGCGTCGAGATGAACGAGTGGCGAGCAGAATGGGGCGTGACGTACGGGACACCAGCCCGTTCCAGAAGCGGCGCCCAGATCCGAGACCGGTAGTTCGAGTAGAGGAGGGTGCCTCCACCGCCGATCCTCGGCAACGGCCACGCCTGACGCGTCCCGAGACCCGGAAAGACGCGATGCGGCTCGCCATCGCGGCGTGGGCACCGGGCTTTCCACGCCACGAGCATCGCCCGCAGGCGGGCCGGGATCGGGATCGCGCGGCGGCCCGCGTCTGTCTTCGTAACCTCGCACATTCGCCCATCCATCTCCTGCATGCGCCGGACGCGGATGACATTGGCCTCAAAGTCGACGTCCTCCCACATCAGGCCAAGTTGCTCGCTCGGGCGCGTGCCGGCGAGAAAGGGGAAGGCGACATAGATGCCCTTCTCTGGGTCAGCCTCAGCCACAGTGAGCAACTTGGCGATCTGCTCTGGCGTGAGAATCGTCTTGCGGACGCGCGGAGCAGCCTTGAGCCGCGTCGGCATCATCGGGGGCCGGATGCCCAGATCTTCGGCGGCGAGTGCCAAGGCGCTGCCGAGGTATTTGCGAGCGCGGCTCGCCGTCGAGGGGCCGACCTCCTGCACCAGCAGCTTGTGCCAGGCCCGGATCTCACCGGTCCCGAGACGATCGATGCGGATCTCGCCCAGCATCGGCTTGAGGCTGGCGCCCTGCGGCACGAGACCCGTCTCGGTGAAGGCACGTCGCTGAGTAGCTGTTGCTGAGACCAGTAGGGGGCCGGTGATGTAGCGCGCGCCCTGCTCGTAGCCGTGGAGGGTCCGCCCCTTCACGTCGCCGCGCCGGCTCTCCAACCAGCACGCAACGGCCTCACCGACGGTGATGACCTCGCGTCGCGGCACGTACGCCCGCGCCTCAACGGCGGCCTGGATCTCGTTGCGCTTGGCGATCGCCTCTTTCTGGCGTTCGAAGAAAAGCTGCACACGCTGCCCAGTCTTTGGGTCCTTGTAGTTGAGAACCCAGCGCGAGTTCACGACGATGTCACCCGATCGCAGCTTCCGCTTGCGGTCGCGCTTAGTCAAACTGACGTTGAAGGTGTTTTGCGACACGACGCGTACTCCACGAGATACTTGAAAAGGAAAACACGCGGTTGCACAGCGAACAATTACTCGCCCGAGAGCGCGGTTAACGCAGAACCAAGCAGAGGCTCGAGATTTCAGGCGAGATCTACCTGTAACCACACTCGCAACCACGAATGCCGCGAATCGCGGCGAAATTCGTAGGAATACAACCGGCTGTATTTTAACGCGGAACGAAATACAGTGGGTTGAAGGTTGAGGAACTCGGTCCAATGCCCGCCAAGCGGTGGGTCGGTAGCGGCAGTAGCGGCAGTAGCGGGGATAAGATCTGGTCCGGTATCTCTGTATGCTCGACAGACGCACTGTCCAGCCCAACCTAAAACCCGCTACCACCCGCTACCGCTACTAATAATCTGGGGTGGGGTTGCTAATCTGGGCGATCTTGTCTGCGGTGATCTGATACCCCTTCATGACTTTGCCATCAAATTTAAAATTACTGGGCCCCTCAAATCCCAGCTTGCGCATGCAGTTAGCAAGCCGCTTCAGCTGCCAAGCGGCGACGTTCTGAGTCTCGAGACCCAGGACTAGCAGCAAGCTGCTTGTGGATATTCTGTACATGCCGTCAACCAACTTAAGATCGCCTGACGCCGCGTTACCTGCGCCATCAGTTCGCTCGGTGGACAGATTCTGCAGGACATCCATCCAAGGCTCGTCTTCCATGCGAGCTTCCTGCGCCTCCCGGGCTACCTCCCACAGACCTTCCTCCAGCGTCAGGCTCGCCCCAGTTGCTTCGACGAGTGCCGCCTCCGCCCACAGCTGATCCCGGTCTCGACTGAGCGCCTCGAGGCGAATTTCGCGAGTTTTCACCGGCCAGAACCGGCGATTGCCCGTGGCGTCGTGGAGGTACTGATCATCGTTCGTAGTCCCGATGAACACGTTCTGGCGCGGCCTCTTTTCGCGAAAGCGGCCGTAGGCGAGTCGCGCCTGATCGACCGACCGCGATGCAAATGCCTTGACCCGCGTCGTGTCTGCCCTGCGTAGGCCTGCAAGCTCAGCGAGTTCGTATATCCATACTCCCTCGACGGCTTCCATTTGCGCCTTCGCATCGAGCGTGAGGATCTCCTGGTCAGAGAAGTTGTCCGGGCCCGCCAGGATCTGGATGGCCGTCGATTTTCCGCTGCCCTGCGGTCCTTCGAGAACCAACACCGTGTCGAACTTACAACCTGGCTGCCTCACGCGCCGTACGGCGGCTACGAGAATGAGCTCACCGAAAGCTTGGTTGAGTGGCGTGTCGTCGGCACCCAGGTAATCGACGAGCCATCGCGCTAGACGCGGCTGTCGATCCCATTCCAGCCCGGCGAGATAATCGCGAATTGGGTGGTACATGTTCTCCAGGCAGCACGTGTTCGCAGCCTCTCGGGTATGGTCCTTGCCTGGGTCGAAACCGAATTGTCGAAGGATTTCATTGCGCAGCACCGCACAACCGTCGTCGCTGAGCTCGCCTTGAAACGCCTGTAGCGTGTGCCCACCGATAATTTTCCGCTGATGAAACTCGTCGTACTCGCAGTGGAGCCCAAGACGACTAATCGCGACGAGCGTGTTCCGCAGCGTAGATCGTGGCACACCGTTCTTGGCAACATCTGGCCAAGCCTTGCCGACCGCGAGCCGCCCCTGAACGGCCTGTCTTAGGGCATAATTCTGAGGTGCCCGCTTCGTGAGGATCGAAGCTGAAATGCCGAGTGCGGGATTGAGCAGTACGCCCGCGATCACCTCGTCCGCGATGCCGGCGCGCGCGAGATCACACGCAACCCGAAACACGACCTCACTACGCGAATGATAACGGCTGGCACCGCTTCCGATCGGCCGCTGAGGATCATCACCAAATTCGATGAGTTGTCGGGTTGCTGCGGTGACTTCTGATGGCAAATCATGAAGCGAAATCGGATTGATTGGCCCCTGCATGACGGCAGAGTCCGCCCGACGGCCGATATCGAACGTGGTTTGGTCGAAATCCTCTATGCTATACTCACGAGACCAATCGGTCCCCTCCTCGACTACGTACGCGACGACAGGCTTCCGACCATTTGCCCGCTTCTTCTTATTGGGCACATTGACCGTGCACGGCACTCGCATGATCCGGTCAGCGTTTGAACAATTGTCGCCTCCGAGCTCCTTAGCGAGAGCAGCATTGCATCGCTCGATCAATTCGAGATCAAACACCTCGGACTTAAGCCGGTAAAAGACCTGGTATCCGCCGCCGGAAAAGATCACTGCAGTCGGCGGCTTTTTTGCATTGAGGACGCGCGGTAGTGCCGATACATCGTCGATATCCACGTGAAGGCAGTGCGAGCTCACGACATCCGCCTTCGCGGCCTTCTTATTTGCCGCTGATACTCTCAGCTGATTGACAGAGAAGTATATGTTGTGCGTGCCCTGTTTGGACTCGATAAATTTCTCCATTTCGAGTTTTTGGTCAGCCTCGAAAGTTCGGGCGGAAGGCCGCCCATCGGGAAGCATCGTCACAATCTGGACGGCGCATTGCGAATGAAGCTTCTGGAGGAAAGCCACAGCTTCCGTACTATCGGATCGTTCCACCACTGGCCGCGCGGAGTCGCTCATTGTGCGCCTCCCTGCCGGCTCGCCTCAATAAACGAAACAATCTCAGAGGTGCGCACTCGCTTGCGGGAATTCCCAAACGTATATGTCGGAATCGATCCCTCTTTAATGAGCTTCAGAAGCAACCAGTAGTGCACGCCAAGTTGAGCAGCGGCCTGTTTTGCTGTCAGAAAAGCTTCAATGTTTGATGCGCCTGGAATCGCCATGTACTCGCCCTCTGCGGGAAGGGCGATGCGTCGCATGCAGATGCACATCAAGACGCATTTCACCCTTGGATTGAATCAAGAATGATGAGCGATTTGATGTCGCAGCCGATGTCGACCGCGTATGGCGGAGTTCAAGTCCGCCGGCTCTCCGATGACGGGCCTACGTCCCTCTATCTAACCGTAGACCAAGTTACATAAATCAGGTTAGAACAAGCCTGAATGCAACCCCACCCAGCCGCATCTGAATCGTATGCATGTTTGTACGGTTTTTTGGATTTTGCAACAGGACTTCTGCTGGTAGGTATTTTCTACTCTGTGGATATACCTAAGTGCCCTGGGGGCCCCTTGAGCTAGCATGTTCATGTCTGGCCGCGCGGCACTCAGACATAGCTTCCCTTGTGAAGTGGCAGCGGTCGCCGCGTCACTTGGACATAAACGGGGCTCGAACTCCTACCGTGCGAACCTCATGAGAGACATTGCTACCAGGTTCATTTCCCACCAATTCCCATGCTTCATGCGCAACAGCCGACAACTGCACTTCTGCCGCTTGATTTATCCAAGTGATTGCCAGATGTCCCTTATGATCGTTCATAGCGATTATGGGCGTTATAAGTTTCAGGCCCGCTTGCCCACCCCTTTCGCAAGCGAGAATGTAAATCGCAACGGCATTCAGTCGCGCGGCCCGTTTCGTAGATCCGTCGTTCGAAGAAAATTCGATAGAAGCTGTTAACTGGGGATCGTTCATCGTGGCGGACCTCCAATCTCCTCCAGCTCTAGTTTTCTTAACTAGGCCGCCATGGCAACGAGTTTGTTTGCGATAGCGTCGATTCGCGAAAAATCACTCCAAAAACTCATTCCTGTGTCCCCGCTTGTGGCGGATTGGGACCTATCCCCCAGCACATGGGATGCTCGCTCCACCGGGTGGCGCGCGGACAAATTGTCAAAACTTCCGCGGAAAGCATGCTTGCGCGAGCAAGCTACAGATCAGGTCCGACGCCAATCAACAGTTCGACGAAACGGGGCCGAAGCCGCAGCCCTCGACAGCCATGCGCCAAGAGCTGACCCTGGCTCGTCGCTCGAAACCGGACATCCGGCTTTGCGCCCAAAGCCGCCATCCAGCCGCTCCGAACGGCTTCTCGAAAGTGGCCTTTCGCCGATTGTGTTGTTCCACGGACGGCGGAGCACTTTCTGAGGTCGCCGCCTATGTCACTTCCGCGGGTAATGATGCCGCGATCGGTTTTCAGATCCACGTCTCACTGGCCACTATTAAAGGCGTTCGTCCGGCGGCTGCAGGAGATCTGCCCGCCGTTGTCCGCGCGCAGGCTCATGTACCTGCCGTCCTACATCCCTGATTTCAACCCGATAGAGCATGCCTTCGCCAAGCTCAAGGCGCTGCTGCACAGCGCGGCAGCTCGCACCATCCCAGATCTCTGGGCGGCAATCCGGCAGCTTTCACCCGCTTCACCCGGCAGGAGTGCGGCAACTATCTCGCCGCAGCCGGATACGAAGACGACTTGACAGTCGCTATGTGACTGGGAACAGCTCTAGCTAGGCGGTTCTCGGTATTGCGCACAGCGCGGTTAAGCGCGCAGTTCAGAGCGAAGGGCACCTGATCCTGCGCGGCTTGGATGTCGCGAGCCTTCTGCTCGAAGGCGCTAAGGCCGAGAGCAATCAAGCTACCTAGACCCAGCCTAGCAGGCGCAGCATGATTAGAGTCACCACCAAAAGTGTGACGATGCTGTAACTTTCCTGCCGGTAAGCGCCACCCCAGCCGAAATTGCCGACGCCAAGGACAATCAGGATCAGCAAGATCATCGTGAGCGTCATTGCGCATCGCTTTCAGATGCTGAGGTCCTTTGGTTACACCAATTTGACGCTGAACCGTCGCCTACAAGAGCATCCGCCGCTGGGGGCTCAGCTTCGGTCCGCTGATCGCCCGCGGGCTGCAGGCGCGGCGCCCGAAGCCGCTATCATAGGTTGTCTCACCTGGTATCAAGCAGCCTGCTTAACTTAGATCAATGTGCAGTTAACTCGGGATAACCCTGCTGCATCCCTGAATCTGTCTCTGAAATGTTGTAAAACTGTTCTGATGGGGGGCGTTATGAATTTCGTGCCAATGATCGTCGCCGTGCTGCTTACATTCGCCATAAGTGCGGCATATCTCTCGCTGCAACATTACCAGCATGAGTCGCTACTGGAGAGTATTTCCGGGACTCTTCTCATTGCCGGTCTCGCAGTTTTAGGTGGAAGCTTGCCGTTGTTTCACTGACACGCCACCTCTGAATCTCGCCTAATCGATCCAGGATTTTCATTGGCGGGTGACGGCGCCAGATGGGACGTCCCTATGGCGGGTCAGACAGTCCTTGGCCTACTCCTGTGCCTCGTTCAGATCATCGAAGGCAGTGCTGGTTGAATGCCTGAAGACCATGCGAGTTGACGCGAGGTCCATACATCGGAGCCGCTGAGTCCTCTCGCCTGCCTTGCGCAACTCCTCTCTGGCTCGCCGTTGGGCTTTTTGCAGGCACGGCTGATCCAGGAGCGGCGCAGAGCCCAACCCAGCCTAACGTCTACCAATAGCGGCTCGGACGTCTGTGTCCGCTACCCTTCAAGTTCGCAACTGGGGCTTGTGTTCGCCGCTGTCCGGCCGGGTACGTGGATAGCGAAAGGTACTGTCGCTTCAGGAACATGTGCAGCGGCTGGTAGCATCCTGTGGCTGTGCCCAGCTCGACAGTCGGCATCAACTCCCCAGGATGCGCTCCATGACATCCTGAGGGGCTTGCAAGACATCACCCCAGTTTCGAACTAGCCCCCCTCAGGGTGTATTAACCTTTGCAGTTGTCTTGGCTGTGAGGCGCACTAGCCTCCTTCTCACGAGCCTGAGGAGGGCACCTCAAGAGCGTTTCCGCTGGTCTGTTGCTCGGCTTCGTGGTCTTGCAGCGTTGATCGCGCGTGGCCGTTCAGCGAGCTTCCTTAGATTCTTCTGCCTGCTCGGGCTGGGCTGCGTCATTGCATCATCAAGCCTGTTCAGCCTCATGCGCTACGGCCGCTAAGCAGGTGCTATCCGCGTCCTTGCTCCGGTGCAGACCAGAAAGGAACGATTTTCCTCACAGGCGTCCGTTAGATAGAAGCAAAATCAGAGCTGCCATCAGGCCAAGCGCAATAGCCAGTACCACACGCCGATGTGCCTGTTGCAGTTTTGGATAGAGATGACCGACAGCAACAAGAATCAAAATCGCGACGAAGAGAAGGACAGCGTTGGCGGACATCACAGCTGAGTCTGTCCAGCGCATCTCGGGTCACGCGCATAGGCAATCGGAGAGCTCCAGAAGTACCTCGCAGTCCGTCTGTAGGACAGAGCGGCTGTGGACGAGCTTCAGGAGTTTCGCATCAGGCCGCATAGATGACGGAGTTGAACAACGATAATCGCCACCAAGCCGGCGATCGCGCATTTCTCATATGCGGAGTCGATATCGTTCACTGCTAACATCCGACCCGCACCTGCCCCCGTGACGATGATCCCGAGAGTGAACAGGCGGTGGCGAAGATGGATCATGGAGAGTGCCTGAAGGCGTAGAAGCTATACCGTCTCGGAGCGACAGCTGTTGATCAACAAAAGACGCTTCCTCTGCTGCTTCCTCGCCGCCAGTTAGGCTAGCCAAACCAACGTCTCCACTCAGAGCCGACCGTGCCCGCACAAGGTCAGGGTAGGCGGCGGCGGACACTACGTGGAGCTCGCCGACCCACCTTGCTCCGCAAAGATTTCTAAATAGACAACGTTTCGTGGTTGATCGCGGAAAATCCGGTAGGACGCTGTTGGGCATGCTTTCTGCGCCAGAGAGCGTAGGTCGTCTTCATTGCGATAGATGAGGCACCAATCCATGAAGCCAGCCATAAAGCCACGGCCGTGGCTGTCAGGTGTGAAATTTCCGATCGATAGCATGCCTCCTGGCTTCAGCCGAGGAAACATGGCTCCAATCAACGCAGTTGCTGTCGCGTCATGAAGGTAATCAAAAAGCCCTGCCGAGTAAATCAGATCATATTTTTTCGTAACTTTATTTCCTCTTATCAGAGTTGCGAAGGTGCGTCGCAGACCGGCTATGCGGTACTCGGGGTAAGTGCCCTTGGCTTCGACGATCGACGAACCGTCCTGATCAAGTGCCGTGAACTGTACGTTGTTGTCAGATGTCAGTAATCGGAGTGCGTCCAGTTCACGCATATGCCCGGACGCGACAGACAGAACCTCCGCCATCTCCCGCTGCCGCATGTATTTGTAAATGATGGTCGCCAAGTAGTCTCGGCGCCACAAGATGCTCTTGGCGTTCGGGAGCGTGGTTGTTGCCTGATGAACAACGCCCGCCAGACCGTTAGCCCGTGACGCCGTGGGACGGTAGATAAAATCGAGCATCACCGCGTCGCCGGCGTAGCCTCGCGGCTTCTCGAACGCACGGCGAGAGTAAGGATCCGACAGGAAGACCTCTGAGAGCGGATGTGCCTGACAGAACGCCTGAAACGCCGCCAGCTCTCCTGCCGACGAGGCTGCATCGAAAGACGTAGCCAACTCCCGCGCGAGCCAATCGATGGTGTCGGAACCAGGGCTCGCAGCGAGGCGGGCCTGAGCCTCAGAGAGAAGGACGTTTAGGTGATCCACACGCAATCCCCGAGGCTGTAACCTTAACAGTTCCTTACCTCTTTAGGGGTAATTTTGCACAGATGCCTCGGGGGTGACGTCCACAGATCGCTCGCCGCTGTCCACAGGTGCTCGCGCCAGCGACCTTGCCGCTGAGTGCAAGGAGCATTGCCCGAGCCGTACGAGGACGGAGCCTCAAACTCCTCCCGACGGCCGGTCTTGTTCGACGATGAGGCGCTGGCAGGTCACCGGATACACGCCGCCTTCCAACGCTGATGCCGCCGTGTGAGGCCGGATAGAATTGAGCTCATCCGATCAGGTGAAATTTCACTTCAACCGGGTTTCTCGCCTGGGTGCCATGCAGGCGCGACAGGGATTGGGCCACCGCTAAGCATCTGTGAACTTCGGTTGCGCTAGAACTGAGCGTCCCTGCGCTGGGGACAGGCCGCTTGCTTGAAAGCGTATAATTCATTTCGAGACGGGCTAGCTTCGATCGACGGGCAGTTGGATGCTGTGAATGACGCCGACCCTCGCAGAACAAATTGACGTCGAGCTCAGTAGAGCTTGGTACGCGAAGCGGTCGCCTGCCCTGAATGCTCTTTATGAGGCCCGTCGTGAGGAGTGGCAGCGGCGAAACACGCGGATCTCAGCGCATCTCGGAAATTTCGTGTATGTCATATTCTTTGTCGCCGACATTATCCTCATCCATGACGTAGCGCTTGCCAGTATCATTGCGAGATTTGTTATTGGGGCGGCGTTTCTATCCTGTACTGAAGTTCTGTTTCGGCGCGGCGCTCGTTCCCTAATTATCGAGACGGAGTGTGCAGCGGCGACTGTGGTCGCGTTCGCGACTTGGTTGTTGATCGCGAGCTGCAGCCAAAATCGTGATGTCCTGCCGTACTATGTGACGTACGGTGTCATATTCATGCTTGGACAGAACGTGTTCTTCAACTTCCGCTTCTTTGTTGCTGCCGTCTCATCGACCTCGATTCTGCTTTTCTCGCAAATCACGCTGCTGCATGAGTTTTATCTCAGCGTGCAGTATTTATTTGTGGTGTCTACGCTATATTTTTCGACTTATGCCTTGACGCTTTTCGTAAACTGGAAACTGAACGACGAGCGGTACTTGGTCATTCTGAATTCGGTTCGGGCAGAGATCCGGCAGGAAGAGGCGATCGAGCGTGGTGAGGCGCTGCTGCGCCTGTCATCCACGGACGCGCTCACCAGCCTCGCCAACCGTCGTGCCATCGACGACCAACTTCGTGTCTTCTGGCAAGCGTGGCAAACCTCGCAGAGGAGCTTCGCTGTCGTCCTCATCGATGTCGACTTTTTCAAGCGCTACAACGACTGTTACGGCCATCAGAAGGGTGACACCTGCCTCGTGGCCGTGGCGAAGGCCATGGTGAAGGCGGTCGAGGGCGAACATTGCGTCCTCGGGAGGTTTGGCGGCGAGGAGTTCATTCTGCTCGTGCCGGCCACGTCCCGCAAAAATATCGCCGCCATTGCGGAGAGTGTCCGGCACTCCGTTGAAGATCTTCAGATCCCCCACGAGCAGCGTCCCGACCAGTCACATGTTGTGACGGTCAGCATCGGTGCCGCACTGAGTGACGATATTCCGGGATCGAAATTTGAACGGCTCGTAACCGAGGCTGACCGTGCATTGTATAATGCGAAGAACGGGAATCGGAATTGTGTCCGAATCTTCGACCGCAACGATCCGAACCAATTAGACGTCAACGAAAACATAGCTGATCTACTGCGCACGGCGGAAAGTCGGAACCTTGTCTCGCTGGTCTACCAGCCGATTCGGGATCGGTCGGGACGAGTTGTGGCCGTCGAAGCCCTGATGCGACTGAGAACGCCGAGCGGGAAGAGCATTTCCCCGGCCGTCTTCATTCCCTTGGCTGAGCAGATGGGCCTGATCGTGCAGCTCGGACGGTGGGCGATCCGGACAGCGTGCCGTGAATTGCTGGTCGGACAGCTCGTGCCTGCAGTCAGCGTGAATGTCTCGGCCCTGCAGCTGAGATCGCCAGGGTTTCCGCTGTCGGTCGCCGCGATTTTGACCGAGTTCGGGGTGGCGCCCCAGCGCCTTATCATCGAGGTGACCGAGGGGCTTCAGATCGAGGGACAGCCGGAGATCGTGCAGAGCATTCAGGAGCTCAGGTTGCTGGGCGTGAGAATCTGGCTCGACGATTTTGGCACTGGGTTTGCGGGACTCTCGTGCGTTCGGGAGGTTGAGTTCGACGCGGTGAAAATTGACCGTTCCTTCTTACAAGCGAGTTCGACACCGAAGGGCGCGGAAATGCTGCGGGGGATCGTCGATCTTGTCCGAGGCACAGGCTCTCAGGTTCTCATGGAGGGTGTCGAGACGCAGGAGCAGCGGGACATCCTTCTCGGGCTCCAGGTAGACCTCCTTCAAGGCTTCTACCTTGGCCGACCCGCCGCAGCCGCAGACATGATGCCGGCGATCGCTCATGTGGCGAACGCCGCCTTCCTTGAGCGGTCACTGTCGGCTTGATCGCCTCGCATGCGGTCTCGGCGCTTGGAATGTCGGTGTGCCTTCACCAGCATCGCGCGAACTGCGGTGAACGTCCGCTGCTGCGGTTCAGATGCCGAAAGCCGCCGTTCCGCCTTCGGCCAAACCCGGCCGGCAACTATGCGCCCATTCCTGCCATCCAGCGAATGTGAGCAGCGCCTCCACAGCGGCCATTCGACGGCTGACCCTTCTGTATACCGCCGCCTCCCGTAAGCGGATTCGTGAGAACCGGGACATCCCGCCCTGAAGACGGAGGCGCCCACCAAGCACGCTGTCTGAGAAACGCCCGCGTCGGTGCCTTCTGCCCTACCTCGCAGCCAGGGCATGAGGCGGTCTCGTTTCTCGCCGCAGGCGTGAGGTAACGAGACCCAGCTTTCAAGACCAATTTCAAACGGAGAACGCGCCCGATTTGAAGCTGTCGAGCTCTCCTTCCGCTTGGTCTCGGAAAAGGTCGTTTCTGCGTAGGGCACAGCAGAAGCATGCGCATCTACCCGCCTGCGGAGCGAGCCCTGATCGGGCTGCGCAGCGCCACGCCCGCAACTGCCGAGACAGCCGCACTATAAAAGTTTCAGCAACGTCACTGCCCTACGATCTACGGTCAGAGCAGGGGCTAGCAGTGTTAGGCAACCTTAGATCAACCTATTCGCTGAACTGGATGCATTCAGCGCGCTGGCTTACAATTCTCAATCTACTCACGGTCGTGGGGCTGTGTGCCGTCTCAGCGATCATGCTCTGGGACATGCGCCTGGACGCGGCTCGGCGCACCCGCATCGCCTCTCATAGCCTCGTTCAGGTGCTAGGGCGCGACATCGCCCGCAACATCGAGCTGTACGACCTCTCGTTGCGCGCCATCGTGGATGGCATGAAGCTGCCCGCCGTGGTCAATGCCGATCCGGCAACCCGCCAGCTCATCCTGTTCGACCGCGCTGCTACCGCCGAGAACTTCGGCCACACGCTCGTGTTCGACAAGCTCGGCAACCTGGTCATCAGCTCGAAGTCGCTCGACGTTCCGCCCCTGAACTACGCCGACCGTGAGTACTTCCAGTACCATGCCACCCACGATGATCCCGGTCTGCACATCAGCCAGCCGATCATCTCACGCCTCACCGGCCGGCGTGTGTTGATCCTCAGCCGGCGCCTCTCCGGCCCGGACGGTTCGTTTGCGGGTGTCGCGATCGGCTCGGTCTACCTCGACTACTTTCGTCAGTTGTTCGCGGCCGTCGGGGACCACCTCGGCAACATCACCCTATCTGGGCCCGGCGGCTCGATCGTGATGCGTGAGCCCTACGATGAGCTGGAGATCGGTCGCAGCGTCTCAGCGACCGACAGCTACCAGAAGCTCGTACAAGCGAAGGACGGCAGCTTCGAGGGAGCTGCCATGATGGGCGAAGGCACGCGCAGCTTCGTGTTCACGCAGGTCGGCGACCTTCCTCTGCATCTCAGCATCGCGGTCAAACCGGAGGACATCTATGTCGAGTGGTGGCGCAAGGCGCTCGTGATCGGGGCCGTGGTTCTCAGCCTGTGCGCCATCACGATGGTGCTGACGTGGCTGTTTCGGTGCGAGCTGATTCAGCGAAAAGCGGCGGAGCGCGCGACCGCGGCCCTGAACGCTGAGCTGGAGCAGCTGGCCCTCACCGATCCGCTGACTGGGCTGGCGAACCGACGCCGGTACGATGAGGTGCTTGCACGCGAATGGCGGCGCTGCCAGCGGCAAAGCCTATCTCTGTCACTACTTTTGCTGGATGCGGATTGCTTCAAGGGCTTCAACGATCGCTATGGCCATCAGCAAGGGGATGAGGCGCTCAAACTGATTGCCCGCTCTATCGAGGCTGCGTTGGGCCGCGCGAGCGACACGGCTTGCCGAATTGGTGGCGAGGAGTTTGCCGTCATCCTTCCCGAGACAGACGCGCGGGGCGCCGAGATCGTCGCTCACCGCATCTGTGAGACCGTGGCTGCCCGAGCCATGCCGCACGTGGCCAATCCCCACAGCGTCGTAACCGTCAGCTGCGGTGTAGCGCACGACGCGCTGGCGAAAACGCCGGGTGCGATGTGCGCGGCAGCAGACGAGGCTCTTTATGACGCTAAGCGGGCGGGCCGTAACCAGATCAAGGTCAGTCACGCGCGGGAGACACACCTTCACCTTGTCGCCGGCTGAGGAGGATCGGTTATAATCTCGCGCAGGCATTGCAACCGGACGAGCATCACGCGCCAAGGCAGCAAGGAACGAGGGTGGGGCATGCCTCTGTGCCGGTAGTAGCGAAGGCGACGATGCTCTATCGCCTGCCTTCCTGGAGCTTCAGCTCTACCAATCGGCTTGGTGATGACCGTTCTTGAGGTGATCCGCGCCTTCGCTCACAGCTCGGCCGTCGGTGTCGTGGTCACGGATGCGAAGTCCGAGAGGCCGGGTCCCACCATCCTCTATGCCAACGCGGCCTTCAGCCAGCTTGTTGGCCGGCCAATTGCGGAGGTAGTTGGCATCAGCCCGCGCTTCATGCAGGGCCGTGAGACCAGACGTCCGGCTCTGGATCAGTTCGCGCAAGCCCTCGCGGCAGGCGAGCGGTTCCATGGCTACCTGACGAACTACCGAGCCGACGGCGCCAAGTACGTGGCGGAGATCGATTGCCGGCCGCTCAAGAATGTTGAGGGCCGTGTTGAGTACTTCCTGGCCTTCGAGCGCGAGGTTGTTCGCCGCCGTGGACGTCCATGGGGTGGGATGGCGAGCCGATTTGAAGCTGCGACAGTAAGTAGTGATTCGTTAACGCCTGACCTCAAGTTGCTCGGTGCGTTCGAGCGAGGGGATTGTGTCTCAGTATGACAAAAATTCTGGTTGCATCGGCAATCCTCAGCTGAACACACATATGTTAGTGCCGATCTATTTTCGAGCGGCGTCCAAGTTAACCTTTAATTATGGAATCTCAGTCACTTTATGGTTGCAGATGACTAGGGGCTGGCGAACGCCGCCCCTCATCCACTCTGCCTCCATACAATGCTGCCTTTCAGGCAGCCGTGCGCTCCACCCCTACAGCCGAGCCTTGCTCTAGCTGTGAGCGGTCGTGCGCCCGCAGCAGCGGACCGTTCGCATGCACGCCAGCCACTCGAACGTCGTCAGCCTGTTCCTGCCAGCCCCCGAGCAAACGAGCCTGATCGAGGCTCGCCGTCGCGGCCTGGAGAAGGACCGGCACTCTCTCACGGAACTGTCCGGCTACCTGCAGGCGCTGCGCCGAGAGCTCATGATGGCCACCGAGCACTTCGAGGCAGCAACCCGTGCGGGCGGCAAGACCCCGGCTAGCCGGCCGCGTGACTTCGTGCAGCAGGTCGAGGCGCTGGAAGCCAGCATCAACCGCCTCATCGGCGCGATGACCGCGCACCAGCCGCGCTGACCCCACTCTCCCCATCAAAACCGCTGCTGCTGACGCAAGGCAGAGCGTACCCACGGAGGCCTGGCATGTTCGGCAAGTTCAAGGACCATGCTGATCTCAAGGCCAAGCTCGACGCACTGAGCCGCTCGCTGGCGACCATCGAGTTCGCGCCGGACGGCACGATCCTCAGCGCGAACGAGAATTTCCTCGCCACGATGGGCTACACACTGGACGAGGTGGCCGGTCAGCACCACCGCATCTTCGTGGATCCGGCGGAGGCCACTAGCCCTACCTACGTGGCGTTCTGGGAGGCGCTGCGGTCCGGTCAGTTCCAGGCAGCCGAGTACCGCCGCCTCGCCAAGGGCGGCCGCGAGGTCTGGATCCAGGCCACCTACACCCCCGTCTTCGGCGGCGGCGGGAAGCTCGTGAAGGTGGTGAAGTTCGCCACCGACATCACCGCCCAGAAGCAGCGCAATGCCGAGTTCGAAGGGCAGATCGCGGCGATCAACAAGGCGCAGGCCGTCATCCACTTCGCGCTCGACGGCACGATCCTCGACGCGAACGAGAACTTTCTCACGGCTGTGGGCTACCCCCTTGAGGCGGTGCGCGGCCAGCACCACCGCATGTTCGTCGATCCAGCCCACGCGGCGAGCTGGGAATACGCCGACTTCTGGCAGCGGCTCGGCCGGGGCGAGTTCCAGTCCGGCGAGTACCGGCGCCTGTCCAAGGGCGGCCGCGAGATCTGGCTGCAGGCGAGCTACAATCCGGTCTTCGATGCCTCTGGGCGCCCCTTCAAGGTGATCAAGTGCGCCACCGACGTCACCACCCAGAAGCTGCACGCCGCCGACGTCAACGGGCAGATCCAGGCGATCGGCCGCTCGCAGGCGGTGATCGCCTTCGCGGTGGACGGTACCATCCTCGACGCCAACGAGAACTTCCTCGAGACGGTCGGCTACAGCCTCGCTGAGATCCAGGGCCAGCACCACCGGATGTTCGTCGAGCCTGAGCACGCGGACAGCCGCGAGTATCAGGCCTTCTGGACCGATCTGAGCCGGGGCGAGTTCAAGGCGGGCGTCTACAGGCGGCGTGGGCGCCAGGGTCGCGAGATCTGGCTGCAGGCCACCTACAACCCGATCTTCGACATGAACGGCACGCCGTTCAAGGTCGTGAAGTACGCCTCCGACATCACGGCGAGCGTTCAGGCGCGGCTCGAGGCCACTGAGGCGACGAAGCAGACCCTCGACAACGTGCAGGCGGTAGCGTCGGCCGCTGAGGAGATGAGCGCCTCCGTCACCGAGATCAGCGGGAACATGGCGCAATCGAAGGCCGCCGTGGACGACATCCACACCCGCACGCTCGCCGCCGACCGGGCGACCACACAGTTGCAGGATGCGGCGCGGGCGATGGATGGGGTGGTGCAGACGATCACCAAGGTCGCCGAGCAGATCAACCTTCTGGCGCTCAACGCCACGATCGAGTCGGCCCGGGCCGGCGAGGCGGGCAAGGGCTTCGCGGTCGTGGCCGGTGAGGTGAAGGCGCTCGCCAGTCAAACGACGGGTGCGACGGCGCGGATCTCGGACCAGATCGTGGAGATGCAGCGCGTGTCGGGTGATGTGGTCGGGCTTCTGGCGGCGATCAGCTCGACGGTGGCGACGGTGCAGAGCTACGTGACGGGCGTGGCAAGCGCGATCGAGGAGCAGAGCGCGGTGACCCGCGAGATCTCGGCAAACATGCAAACGGCAGCCGGGGGCGTGGCCAGCATCAGCCGCAGCCTCGACAGGGTCGCACTCGGGGCTGTCTGACCTTGAGGGATCCGGCTGGCGTGCCTCACGCCAGCCGGACCGCAGCTTCTGAACACTCAGGCTGCCCGACTGAGATCACCTTCCACGGCTGCAAGCACCCGCTCCAGAGCGGCAAAGCAGACGGGATCAAACGCGGTGCCGACGTCAGCCCGCATGATCTCAA
>NZ_SMNT01000086.1 GCF_004348265.1 Methylobacterium segetis | reverse complement strand
CGAGCGCGCGGAGCGCCGCCGCCCGCAAACCCACCACGCCCACATCCGCCACGCGCCGCCGCGGCGGCTGGCCGAGACGCCGGCGCCCGCCCCGACCGGCGCACCGGCCCCCGCGACGGATGCGCGGTTCGGCGATTGGGCCGAGTCGGCCCGCCGGCTCGCCGACGACTACGTCGACAGCGTCTCGGGCACGGGCGCGGGTCTTGCCGCGACGGCGCCGCGCTTCTACGCCGAGCAGGTGCGCTTCCACGGCCGCCTGATGTCGCTGCCGGCCCTCGTGGCGGAGAAGCGCCGCTTCGCGCGCCGCTGGCCCGACCGGCGCTACGAGTTGCAGCCCGGCACGACGCGCACGGCCTGCAACGCTTCCGCCGCCACCTGCGTCGTGAGCGCGGTCTTCAGCTTCCAGGCGCGGAACCCGGGGACGGGGGCGCTGTCGCAGGGCGTGTCCGACCTGACGCTCGAAGTCAGCTTCGCGGGCGGGCGGCCGGTCATCGTCTCGGAGTCGAGCCGCGTCCTGCGCCGCGGCGCCACACTCAGCGCGGGACCCGCCGCGACGGGCCGCGGATGAGGCGGCCGGTACCCATGAGCGAGGATCCGCGTTGACGGTGTCGGAGGCCGCAGAGGTTTTGAACGAGCGCCCGGTGCCAGAATCCGCGTCGAGCCTGCCCACCGCCGACGAGCGGGAGCGGTTGCGCGGGCGCATCCGGGCCGCGATCGAGGCCGCGCGCCCGCAGCCGGTGGCCCTGCGCACCCTGGAGCTTCTGGCCCAGGCCGCCGTGGAGCCGGACCCCTCGGCGGCGGGCTACCGGGTCGTCGACCCGAGGACCGGCGCGACGCGGCTGCGCGAGCCCGCGGAGGAGGGCAAGGCCGGCTCCGCCGCCGACGCACCCTTGAGCCTCGACGATCTCGTGGCGGACCTGAAGCGGCGCCACCCCGCGCTGTTCCTGCCGGAGCCCGTGCCCGACCTCTCCGCCGCCCGGAATGCGGGGGAGGGGGCCGCCGAGCCGGGCGCGCCCGCCGATCCCGAGGGCTCCGACGTCCGGGCGGCGACGGCCCGCTTCGTCGAGACGCAATCCGCCCTCGCGAAGTCGCTCGTCGCGAGTTCCTCGGCGCGCGGGCGAGCCCTGGCCACGCGCCTCGGGACCTCGCTCGGCGCCCTTCGCGGGCGCCTCGACAGCCAGCGGCCGGCGCGCACCGAGGCCGAACCGCTCTCGGCCACCGGTGAGGCCGTGCCCGAGACCCTACCGCCGGAGCCGGCCGGCAGCGCGTGGCGCGAGCGCCTGCAGCGCGCCCGCGAGCGGCTCGGCGACGCCCTCGCCTCGGATGACGGCACGGGCCGCCGCCGCTACCTCGCCGCCGGCCTCGCGGCCGTGATCCTCGCGGTCGGCGCGGCCGTCCTCGTGACGAGCCGCCCGGATCGTCCCGGCCCGAACGTCACGGGCGCGCGCACCGAATCCGCGACCGATCCGGGGGGCGGGGCGGCGCCCGCGCCCGGGGCTTCCGCCGAGCCCGAGAGCCGGGCGGCCGCGGGCGAGGCGCCCGCAAACCCGGCCCCCGCCAACCCGAACGAGATCAGCGGCCCCGCCGAGGTGATCGACACCGCCACCCTGCGCGTCGGCGGCACGCTGGTGCGCCTGTTCGGCGTCGAGTGGGTGCGCGGCGGCCAGGCCGACGACCTCACCCGCTATCTCGCCGGGCGCGCCGTCACCTGCCTGCCCGTGACGGGCAGCCAGAACGTGCTCTGCCAGGTCGAGGGGCGGGACCTCTCGGAAGTCGTCCTGTTCAACGGCGGCGGCCGGGCCTCGCCCGAGGCGACGCCGGATCTCGTCGCGGCCGAGGATCACGCGCGCAGCGAGCGTCTCGGCGTCTGGAAGCGCTGAGGCGCCATCCCGCCTCCCCCTCGCACCGCCCCTTGCGGAACGGCGCCGCCTCCGCCTCAATGGCCCGCGACAGGAGCGGATGTCCGGGGGGCGGAGCATGGATCTCTCGATCGGCCTGAGCGCCGTGGCGGTGGCGCTCGCCGTGCTCGTCATCGTGACGCTCGCCATCGGCATCAACATCGTGCCGCAGGGCTACGTCTACACGGTGGAGCGGTTCGGGCGCTACGCGCGCAACCTCGAGGCCGGGCTCGGGCTCATCGTGCCGTATGTCGAGCGGATCGGCCGGCGCGTGAACATCATGGAGCAGGTCATCGAGGTGCCGAGCCAGGAGGCCTTCACGCGGGACAATGCCGGCGTCACCATCGACGCGGTGGTGTTCTACCAGGTGCTCGACGCGGCCCGCGCCTCCTACGAGGTCTCGAATCTCGAGGTCGCGATGATGACGTTGACCATGACGAACATCCGCACCGTGGTCGGCTCGATGGACCTCGACCAGCTCCTCTCGCACCGGGACGAGATCAACGAGCGGCTGCTGCGGGTGATGGATGCCGCCGCCTCGCCCTGGGGCGTGAAGATGACCCGCATCGAGATCAAGGACATCGTGCCGCCCGCCGATCTCGCGGGCGCCATGGCCCGCCAGATGAAGGCCGAGCGCGAGAAACGCGCCTCGGTCCTGGAGGCGGAAGGCCAGAAGCAGGCCGAGATCCTGCGGGCGCAGGGGCGCAAGGAGGCGACGATCCTGGAGGCGGAGGGGCGGCGCGAAGCGGCCTTCCGCGATGCCGAGGCGCGCGAGCGCGGCGCCGAGGCCGAGGCGAAGGCGACCGCGATGGTGAGCGAGGCGATCGCCCAGGGCGACCTCGCGGCGGCGAATTTCCTCGTCGCCGAGAAGTACGTGGAGGCGGTGCGGGCCATCGCCACCGCGCCGAACCAGCGCGTCGTGGTGGTGCCGATCGAGGCGGCCGCGCTCGCGGGCACCCTCGGCGGCATCGGCGAGATCACGCGGGCCGTGTTCGGAGGGGAGGGGGCGCCGCCGCGCTCCCGCTCCGGGCTGCCGCCGAGCGCCGGCACCGTCCCGAAGACGTGAGCACCCCGATGCTGAGCCAGCTCACGGCCGAGATCGGACCCGCCTGGGCCTGGATCCTCGCCGGCCTCCTCTTGATGGGCACGGAACTCGCGCTGCCGGGCGTGTTCCTGGTCTGGCTCGGGCTCGCCGCGCTGCTGACCGGGCTGCTGGCAGCCCTCGTGACCCTGCCCTGGCAGGCGCAGCTCCTCGTCTTCGCCGGGCTCGCGGTGGCGAGCGTGGCCCTGGCGAGCCGCCTCGCCAAGCGGCCGATCTCCGGCCTCAACCGGGCGGATCGCGGCCTGATCGGGCGCGAGGGCATGCTCACGACGGCGATCGTCGGCGGCACGGGCACGATCTGTTTCGACGACACCCTCTGGCGCATCACCGGCCCCGATCTTCCGGCCGGCACCTGGGTCCGGGTCACGGGGATGACCGGGACGATGCTGACGGTGGCGGCGGTGTGAGGGCTGCCGGCCGCGCCGTGCCCCCGCGGGAGCGGGGGCGCGTCGCGGATCCTGCGCGTGCCTTACCCGAACGCCCCGACCTCGTGCTGGATCATGCCCGAGATCTCGCGCACCTGCGCGAACATGCGGCCGATCGGCTCGAACAGGCCGGTATGCTCGGCCTCGTAGGTGCCGACGTCGCGGGGGCCTGCCGGCTCGCCGAAATTCAGCCCGAGCGTCGGATCCGGGGTGATCGGGAAGATCTCGGCGAGCAGCGTGAGGCAGCCGTCGATGTCGAGGCGCAGGAAGCGCTCGAGCAGCTGCTCTCGGGTCACGCCGGCCTGGGGGCGGAAGCCCGGGATGTGGACCGCCAGGAACCAGATCCGGTGGATCAGGGCGAGGCGGATCGCGTGGAGCAGGGTGAGGCGCACCGACATCTTGCCGAGATCGGGGGCGGCTTGCTGCAGGCTCAGCCAATCCGTGGTGAGGCGCCCGAACAAGCGCCGCAGATTCGGGGCGAGATTGAGCCGGTCGAGGGCGCCCGCGATGATCACGAGCTCTTCGCGCCGCGTGTCGCGCTGCGTGCGCCGCGCCCGCTCCAGCCAGACCGCCGGATCGAGGGTGTCGATATAGGCGCGCAGCACGTCGAGGTCGCCGACGCTCGCCGCGTGCTGGACGAGGCGGAAGGCTCGGGAGAAGCGCACGGAATCCCGCCGCATATCCCGGAACAGGTCCGGCGCCCGGCCCGCCGCGCGGCCCATCCCGTGCAGCGAGTTCGCGAGATAGCCGAGCTGGTGCAGGATCGCGTTGTTCGGGATCGCCCGCATCTGGCGCGGATGCGTGATCATGGCGGGGCCGCCCGAATCCGACTGCCGGACGACGGGGCGCGAGCCCGTGCGGTCGATCAGGCTCGGGCCGAAGGTGCCGAGCAGCGCCGCGTAGCCCGGGTCGTCGACGAGCGCCTCCATGTCCTGGCGCACCACCGTGAAGAACTCGGTGGCGAAGTCGGCCTCGGCGTAGACGGGATCGTCCGCCTCGTCGGCCCCGCTCCGCGGGTCGGAGAGCACGTAATCGGCGAATGTGTCGTCGTCCGCGACGTCGAGGGCGAAGACGTGCTCGGCGATCCGGGCGACGCTGGCCCGGGCGAGGGGAGCGGTCCCGAACATCAGGTAGCCGTCCGAGCCCTGGAAGCTCGATTCGAGGCGCACCCCGATGCCGGCCGCGCGGTTGCGGCGGCGCGCATCCTCCGGCGCGAGATAGGCGAGGCGGTCGCGCAGGGAGGAGGGGTGGGCGCCCCGGCCGATCGACTCGCCGTGCGTGTCGAAGATGACGAGTTCGACGCCCCCGAGATCGTTCTGCACGAGAAGCTCGGTGAGGCGCAGGCGCAGCCGCTCGATCCAGAAGGTCGCGGCGAGCTGGCCGACGTAGCGGCCGGAATCCGAGTAGCCGAACTGCACGGCGAGGCGGCCGATCCGCTTCAGGTACTGGCGCCAATGCGGGTTGCGCAGCGCGTCGTCGAGGACGCGGATGCCCTGCTCCAGCGCCGAGGCTGTCTCGAAGAGCGGCGTGATCTCGACCTTGTCGCTGATCCCGTAATGGCGCGCGAGCCAGAGGGCGGCGAGCAGCGTGTAGCCCGTCTCGGTCTCCGCGATCAGGAAGCGCACGGGATGCGTGCCGTCGACGTGCTTGAGGATCTGCGCGATCGTCATCATCAGGCGCGCCGCCGAGGCGCGCTCGGCCGCGAGCGCCCCGAAATCGACGGCGACGGGCTGCACGTCGTTGAGCAGCGTGTGGATCGTGGCGAGGTGCGAGCGCCGCTGCGCGGCATCCGTCGGCTCGCCGTCGAGGTCGATCACCCGGCGCACCGCGTTGTGGATCTGCGAGGCGTTGAGCCGGAAGTGGGGCAGGGCGTTCGAGAGCCCGTGCGTCGCGATGCCCGAGCGCAGGATCGCGATGCTGCGCCGGTCGGCGTCGTCGTCCGTCGCCGTGATCGCCGCGGCGAGGCCGGCGAGCAGCGCCCCCGCATCGGTCTGGGCCCGCTCGCGCTCGATGATGAGCGCCAGCGCGAAGCGGTGCACGGCCTCGAGCGAGGGCTGCGTGCCGAGGCGCGGCGCCACGGCGAGCTGGCGGCTGACCGCCGAGAGGGCATTCCCGGTCAACTCGCGCACCACCCGGGTGGCGGGGATGTCGGGCAACTCGCGCGCGACGCGCTCCAATTGCATCCGCTTGGATTCGAGCCGGTAGCGCAGGGTGTCCCACCAGCCGATGTCGGTGCGCCCGTCCGTGTCGCAGCCGACCCAGCTCGCGATGGCGAAGGGGCGCGGCACGAGCTCGGTCCAGCGATCCGGCCAGCGCTCCCGGGCGGCGTCGAGGAGGGCGCCGTTGAAGGCGTCCAGCGCGGCGCGGCCGTGATTGGCCGCGATGCAGGCCTGCTCGAACTCGCCGTCGAGGGTGATGACGGGATCGGGGCGCGTCGAGAGCGCCGCCGCCTCGGCGATGACCGGTTCCCGCGCCGGCGCGCTGCCCTCGCTCGCGGCCGCAGCGATCAGGGCCGCCACCGCTTTGGGCATGCCGAAGGTCGGGTGGGCCGTGAACACGACGGCGAAGGCGGTGCGCCCCACGAGATCGCGCAGCGTCTCGAAATCGCCGGGACCCTTCGGGATCGCGGCAACGAGGCGGGCCGGCATCGCCGTGTCCGCGCCGAAGCCCGCATCGCCCTCCAGCCCGACATAGGCGCGCAGGCGCGCCGCCCGCTCCCCGAGCGACTGCTCCCGCAGGCGCACGAACAGGGCGTCGAGATCGCCCGCGCCGATCTCCCCCCGGTCGAACCGGCGCGTGATCGCGAGCGTCACGGCGAGGACGGGATTGCGGAACGGATCCTCCTTCGCCTGCTCGCGGGAGGTCTCGATCAGGCCGAGGAGATGGGCCTCGAGGTCCTCGGGCGTGCGGGTGGTCTCGTCCGTGCGCATGGATCGGCCTTCGGGCATCGGGTCGCTCACGCGGGTCAAAGTCGGCTCGCCCGTCTTCTCGTCGCGTGCGGGGGCCGACGCAAGGACCGTTCCGTCACGGCCAAGCCGCGCTCGGAGCAGGGCTGGCATACCAGAGACGGGGTTCCCACGCGCGGTGATGCAACCGTGCTCGCCTTGGGGTAACGCTGGGCGGCGCAGGAAAGCCTATGGAAACCATCCTGATCCTGGCCGCCGTGGCGGCCCTGGCGATCGCCGGCACGATGGCCGCCGCGATGATGGCGCGCGGCCGGCGTCCGCCGCTCCGCCTGCCGAACGATCCCGACGACGACGACGAGCCGTTCGTGCTCGGCGGGGTGGGCAGGCGCGAGAGCCCGATCGACCGCTCGGCGCCCGTCCTCGATCTGGAGCCGATCGAGCCGGGCCGAGAGGCGGACGCACACCGGCCCCGCCGGGGCCCGGGCGAGGGACGATGACGCGGACACGGGGAGCGGAGCGGGACGTCGTGACAGGATTCATCCGCGCCAAGCTGCGCGCCAAGCTGCGCGCCAAGCTGCGCGCCAAGCTGCGCGCCAAGCTGCGCGCCGAGAGGCGCGCCGGCTCGTCGGCCTGGGCGCTGCTCGCCCTGATCTCCGCCGGCCCGGCGCTCGCACAGACCGCGCTGCCGGCCGCGCAGGCACCCGAGCCCTGCGGGGCGCGGGCGGCCCGCTACGAGGGCCCGAAGAGCTTCGCGCTCTACGTCACGCGCAAGGGACGGGCGGAGGTGGAGAACCCCCTGCGCCCCCTGACGCCCGAGGTCACGCAGGTGCTGCAGGTGGTGATCGGCAACAAGCTCGCGACGGCCTACGGGCCGGACCTCGCCGCCCTGCGGCGCGGCAGTTCGCCCGGCGTGCTCGAGGCGCAGCTCGGCGGCCCGATCCGCTGGGAGCCCTCCCTGCCCCTCCTGCCGGACCCGATCACGATCGTCTCCGAGGCCGGCGAGACGCTCGCGAGCCTCGGCTTCCGCGGTTGCGCGGACGCACCCGCCGTGACGGTGCCTCAGGAGGCGAAGGCGAAGAATCCGGGCAAGGGCAAGGGCCAGCCTGTGCCGCGCGCCGCGGCCAAGGCCGAGGAGGCGGCCGGCGCGGACGGGGCCAAGACCGAGGAGGCCGCCCCGCCCAAGGCACGACCCCGCGAGAAGGCCGTGGCCAAGCCCGCCCGGACGCCCCCGCAGGCGCCTCCGGGCTTCGGCCTGCCGCAGGGAGCGATCGCCGAGTAGGGGCCGGCGATCGCCGAGTAGGGGCGCAGATCGCGGTCGTCCCGCGGCCTGCCGGCGCTCACTGGGTCAGGCGGAGCGCGCCGATCGAGGTCGCGATCTGCCGGAAGGCGCTGACCAGGGCCGTCGAGTCGTTGGCGACGAAGGCGTGGGTGTTGGTCGGCTTGCTGGCGCAGCCGGCGAGCAGGTCGATGCCCTTCTGGTCGATCTTGTCGCTGTCGATGCTGAACCCGATCGTGAAGGTCTCGATCGGCGCGGGCAGCTTGGCGATGTTGTCGCAGGTCGTCTTGGTCAGCGTGTCCATCGCCGCGCGGGCGCTGTCGCTGTCGGTCGGATTGGCGATCGTGGCGGGGAAGCGCGAGGTGGCGGTGCCGTCGGAGGCCTTGGTGTCGTTCGCGTTCACGAAGAAGCCGAAGCTGCTGTAGAACGACTGGTTGATGCTGTAGGGATTGTACGGGTTGTCGTTCCAGGAATTGAACCCGTCCGTCATCAGGATGAGGATCTTCCGGGAATTGGGCTTGGTATAGCTGACGCCGTCGGCCAGCACGCTGTTGGGCGACAGGGCCCGCCAGCCCCAGATCAGGCCCTCCTGGATGTTGGTGGCCCCGTTCGCCGTCAGGCTGTCGATCTTGTTGCGCAGTGCCGTCATGTCGGTGGTCAGCCGCAGCATCGGCTGGCTGGTGCAGCCGTAATTCGGGCCGTTCGCCACGGTCGTGCCCGCGGCGGCGCGGAAATAGGTGTCCGACGGGCTCACGTACTTGCACAGGCGCTTCTCGGCCGTGACCGCGTCGCCTGGGTCGCCCTGGCAATTGTTGGCGTTCGTCTTGTCGCCGAGATAGCTGTTGTAGCTGTATTGCACGTAGGCGCGGTAATACGAGCTGTAGGTCGATTTCTTGCCCGAGGCGTAGCCGGTCGCGACCGCGTCCTGGGCGGTGCCCGGCTCATCGGGGGCGAGCATCGGGACGTAGTAGCTGTCGCCCTTGCTGGCGTCGAAGCCGCCGTCGCTGACGTTGAGGGGGTAGGGCAGCGACTCGAAGCAGCCGCCCCATCTCCAGCTCGAATACTTCTTCTTCAGCGAGTCGAAGATCTCGAGCCGGCTCTTGAAGATGGTCTTGTCGACGTCGAAGTTGGTCCAGTGGAGCGAAGACTTGGCGTCCCGGTCCACCCACGCCGCCCCGTCGGTCGTCGTCGCGTCGAGGGCCACCGCCGAGGCGAAGGGGACGATGGCGATGCGGGTGTTGGTCGAGAAGGACGGATTGCTCGCCACGAAGTCGAGGAAGTCCTTGGCCGCCTTCCGAAGGGCTTCCATCTTCGAGACGCCGCCCTTGTCCGCGCGGTCCATCGAGCCCGTCGTATCGAGCACGAGGGCGATCTCGAAATCCTGCGGCACGGGCGCGGCGCAGCGCGCCGAGGCGGAGACGGGCATCGCGCTCTCGAAGGGCGTTGCGCCAAAATACTTGTAGATCCTGCCGAAATAGGTCGTCGACGGCACCAGCGACCGCATCTCGATCTGGCGGGGATCGGAGGCGATCTTGAAATCCTTGTCGGGCAGGGTGACGGCGTCGCTCGCCATGTAGCTCTTCATCCAGGTGAGCGCCTTGCTCCTGATGTCGGCATCCGCGGTCGCCTTCGGCAGCTGGCACAGGCGCAAAGCCGTGGCATCGGTCGCGGCCTGAAGGCGGGCGCGCACGAGGCTCGCTTGGCTGTAGTCGATCGCCGCTCCGGTCATCGCCAGCACCGGCAGCAGGGAGAGGCCGAACATGATCGCGACGTTTCCGCGCTGGTCCGTTCGGAGACGGGCGTGCCACAGCGGCATGGTAGATCCTCGGTCGAAAGCGCAGTGGTTCTCCTTCGAAGTGAACACAAATTTGCTGATGATGCGTCAGTAAGCGTGGTTAAGGATAGTTCGAGTGCTTTGCGCAGCGATCGGAAGGTCCGAAATTTTACAGGTCCTTAAGCTTTCGGCCGCCGTTGCGCCAAAAATCAGGATTGCAGGAGGTGCGAGAATGTCCGGATCGATGACGGCGGCGCAGATGATCGCGGCGCGTTCCCTTCAGCCCCATCCCGAGGGCGGCCATTACCGCGAGACGTTCCGGGACCCGCGCACGATCGAGGGCCGCTCGGCCGGCAGCGCGATCTACTATCTCCTGGATGTCGGCGAGACCTCGGCCTGGCACCGGGTCGATGCCGCCGAGATCTGGCACTGGTACGCGGGCGCTCCCCTCGTCCTCACGGTCAGCCCGAACGGGCACGACGCGACCGCGCGGCACCTCGGGCCGGACATCGCCCGGGGGCAACGACCGCAGATCGTGGTGCCGGCGGGTCACTGGCAGACCGCGACGAGCCTCGGCGCCTGGACGCTCGTGGGCTGCACGGTCTCGCCCGCCTTCCGGTTCGAGGGGTTCGAGATGGCCCCGCCGGATTGGCGCCCGACCCCGCGGGGCTGAGGCGGCCCGGGCTTGCGGGGGATCGGCCGAGTCTCGACAATGGCGCGAGGCCGCCCGAGAGCGGCCCGTGGGAAGGGCGAGGGGCGGCATGGGGAGTGGGATCCGACAGCGCGAGGGCGCGGCCCGATGGGCCAGCCGGCGCGCCGCCCTCGTCCTCGCCGCCGGGCTCGCCGGGCTCGCGCCGGCGGCAGCGGTCGAGGAGAGCGTCGCCACCGCCCTCGTCGTGTCGGTCGACGTCTCGCAATCCGTCGACGAGGACCGCTTCCGGCTGCAGATGGAGGGGATCGCCGAGGCGCTGGAGGACCCGTCGGTGCTCGCCGCCATCACGGGCAATTCCGGGGGCATCATGTTCGCGATGGTGACCTGGGCCGACAAGGCCAGTCTCGCCGTCGGCTGGCGCCGGATCGCGAGCCGCCGGGAGGCGGCCGCCGCGGCCGCCCTCGTCCGGGCCGTGCCGCGTCAGGCCGGGGATTTCACCTGTCTCGGGCAGATGCTGCGCACGGTCGGCGCGAACGTGCTGCCCGCCCTGCCGGTCGCGGCCGACCGGGTGGTGATCGACGTCTCGGGCGACGGCATCGACAATTGCACCGATGTCGAGGCGATCCACGCCGAGCGCGACGCCCTCGCCAGGGGAGGCGCCACCATCAACGGCCTGCCGATCCTGGTGCCCGGCGAGAACGACGTGGTGGGGGCGGGCGCCTTCCGCTCGCCGGGCTACGGCCTGCGCGCCCTGCCGATCGGGCCGCAGGGCGGTGAGACAACCCTCGACCGCTGGTACCGGGACCACGTGCTCACCGGTCCCGGCGCCTTCCTGCTCGCCGCCAGGGGCTACGGCGATTTCGCCCGCGCCCTGCGACAGAAATTCGTCCTGGAGATCAGCGCGCTCGAGCCCGAGCGCGCGAAATGACGGGGAGGGGGCCGGGCGCCCGGCCCCCCGGCCGCCGGATCAGGTGAAGTACTGGCCGCCGTTGATCGTCAGGGTCGAGCCGGTGATGAAGCCGGAATCCTCGGCCGCGAGGTACTCGACGGCGCGGGCGATCTCCTCGGCCTCGCCGAGGCGGCCCGCGGGAATCGTCGAGATGATCTTGTTGCGGATGTCCTCCGGCACGGCCATCACCATCTCGGTGGCGATGTAGCCCGGCGCGATCACGTTGACGGTGATGCCCTTGGAGGCGCTCTCCTGCGCCAGCGCCTTGGCGAAGCCGATCACGCCCGCCTTGGCCGCCGAGTAGTTGGTCTGGCCGGCCTGGCCCTTCTGGCCGTTGATCGACGAGATCAGGATGATGCGCCCGAAGCCGCGCTCCCGCATGCCCTCGATGAGGGGGCGGGTGCAGGTGAACATCGAGTCGAGGTTGGTGCGGATCACCGCCTGCCACTTCTCGAAGCTCATCTTGTGGAAGGCGCCGTCGCGGGTGATGCCGGCGTTGTTCACCAGGATGTCGATCGGGCCGACCTCGGCCTCGATCTTCCTGATGCCTTCCTCGCAGGAGGCGAGGTCGCCGACGTCGAACTTGAAGACGGGGATGCCGGTCTCGGCCTTGAAGGCGTTGGCCGCCTCGTCGTTGCCGCCGTAATTCGCGGCCACCTTGTAGCCCTTGGCCTGGAGGCCCTTCGAGATGGCGGCGCCGATGCCGCGCGTCCCGCCCGTGACGAGGGCGACGCGTTCCTGAGCCATGGTTTCCTCCTGATGTTCTTATGAAGACTTCGGATGGCGCATTCTGCCGCCCGGACGGGCCGGCCGCACGCCAATAAAATTGCGGCGGGCCTCAAGAGGTTTTGAGGCCCGCGCGGGGAGCGTGCCGGCTCAGGGGCGCTCGACGCACATAGCGACGCCCATGCCGCCGCCGATGCAGAGGGTGGCGAGGCCGCGCTTGGCGTCGCGCCGCTTCAGCTCGTGCAGGAGCGTGACGAGGACGCGGGCGCCGGACGCACCGATCGGGTGGCCGATGGCGATGGCGCCGCCGTTGACGTTCACCTTCTCGTCGTCCCAGCCCATGTCCTTGTTGACCGCGAGCGCCTGCGCCGCGAAGGCCTCGTTCGCCTCGATCAGGTCGAGGTCGGAGGGCTTCCAGCCCGCCTTGTCGAGGGCCTTGCGGGAGGCCGGGATCGGGCCGGTGCCCATGATCTTCGGGTCGACGCCGGCGGTCGCCCAGGAGACGATCTTGGCGAGCGGCTTGAGGCCCCGGCGCTCGGCCTCGGAGGCCGACATCAGCACGATCGCGGCGGCGCCGTCGTTGAGGCCGGAGGCGTTGCCCGCCGTCACCGTGCCGTCCTTCGAGAAGGCGGGCTTGAGCTTGGCCATCGCCTCGGGGGTGGCGCCGTCGCGGATGTACTCGTCGGTATCGACGATGGTGTCGCCCTTGCGGCCCGGCACCGTGACGGGGACGATCTCCTCCTTGAAGCGGCCCTCCTTGCGGGCGGCCTCGGCCTTGTTCTGCGAGCGGGCCGCGAACGCGTCCTGCTGCTCGCGGGTGAGCTGGAAGGCCTGGGCCACGTTCTCGGCGGTGGTGCCCATGTGGTAGCCGTTGAAGGCGTCCCAGAGGCCGTCCTTGATCATCGTGTCGACGAGCTTGACGTCGCCCATCTTCTGGCCGCCGCGCAGGTACTGGGCGTGGGGCGAGAGCGACATGGATTCCTGGCCGCCCGCGACGATGACCTTGGCGTCGCCGCTGGCGATCTGCTGCATGCCGATGGCGACGGTGCGAAGCCCCGAGCCGCAGACCTGGTTGAGGCCCCAGGCGGTGGCCTTCTCGGGGATGCCGGCGGCGATGGCGGCTTGCCGGGCCGGGTTCTGGCCGGCGCCGGCGGTGAGCACCTGGCCGAAGATCACCTCGTCCACCTCGTCCGGCGAGACGCCGGCGCGCTCGAGCGCCGCCTTGATCGCGACCTTGCCGAGTTCGTGCGCCGGCACGCTGCCGAACGCACCGCCGAAGGAGCCGACCGGGGTGCGCGCCGCACCGACGATCACGATCTCTTCGCTGCCTGCCATCTGACGTTCTCCTCTCGCGGCCGGCGCTGCTTGGAGCTCTCTGGGTTTCGCGCGCTCTGATGCCGTTCTCCGGATGAAAGCCTTGGGCCAGATGAAGTCAAGCAGGCGATGCGGAGGGCGGTGACGGACCCGCAGGATTGAACACGCTTGGAATGGAACGCCGCCGGCATTATTCTGCGGGGATGAGCAGGAAATTGCTGTTTTCGTCGGCGGGCGAAAGTCTTAAGGTCGGTGCGGGCGCGTCCGGAGCGCCCTGTCTCGATGCGCGCGCCTTGAACGAGGGCGGCGCCGGCAGGTACGGGTCGGGAGAGGCCGCACAGATGGCGGAAAACGGTAAGGCGCATCAGACCGTCATCAAGAAATACGCCAACCGGCGCCTCTATCACACCGGCACCTCGACCTACGTCACCCTGGAAGACCTCGCCACCATGGTGCAGAGCGGCGAGGATTTCGTCGTCTACGACGCGCGCTCGGGCGACGACATCACCCGCTCGGTGCTCACGCAGATCATCTTCGAGCAGGAGAACAAGGCCGGCGAGGACAACCTCCTGCCCGTCGCCTTCCTGCGCCAGCTGATCCGCTTCTACGGCGACAGCATGCGCACGATGGTGCCGAGCTTCCTCGAATTCTCGATGGCGAACTTCGCCCGGGACCAGGACGGCCTGCGCGAGAAGCTGTCGCAGAGCTTCGGCCCCTCGGCGTTCCAGCACGCCCTCGAGGAGCAGGTGCGGGCCAACATGAACTTCTTCGGCGACGCGATGAAGATGTTCACGAATTTCGGCGCCGGAGCCCAGGGGGCGGCGGGGGTCCCGACGACCGCGCAGCCGCCCGCGGCCGTGCCGCCCGGCAGCGACCTCGACGACCTCAAGCGCCAGATGGCGGAGATGCAGCAGCGGCTGGAAGCGCTCGCCAAGAAGTAGGGCGCGGGCGGCCCCGGAACGGTTGACGAACCGTTAACGCCGGCTCCACCCTTGCAACATCCGCGTTGGACCACGCGGAGGGCAGGGCCGATGGCGCAGGGTGAGACGGATGAGTGTCCCGAAAGGGAACGCGCCGAGCCGAACGGCTCGCACGCCCTGACGATCGGGGCCCCGCAGGGCACGGCCCATGCGGGAAGGCCCGCGCGCCGGCCGCTCGCGGGCTTCGTGGCACAGCTGATCGTGAGCGAGGATCCGCGCCTGCACCCGTCGCGGGCGGAGCGGACCCGGAAGGCCGCGGCGCTCTACGCGGAGGCCGCGCGCAGGCGGGCCTGAGGCCGCGCCTGGCGGAGCCGAGGCGTCTCAGGCCTCGGCCGACTTCACCTTGAGGACCTGACGGCCGCGGTACATGCCGGTCTTCAGGTCGATGTGGTGGGGACGGCGGAGCTCGCCCGAATCCTTGTCCTCGACATAGGTCGGGGCCTTGAGGGCGTCGGCGGAGCGGCGCATGCCGCGCCGCGAGGGGGAGGTCTTTCGCTTCGGAACGGCCATGGCGGGATCCTGCTTATGCCAAAGCGGCGCCCGGGCGGCTCCCCCGTCTTGTCGGCGGATCGCCTCGCGCACCGTCGTCAAACGGAGATTCGAGGGCGCGCTTATAGCCGCCCGCACCCCGTCTGGCTAGAGCCGTCTCGCGGGCGCGGCAAGGAGAGGATGCCGGAGGGGCGCGTCGGGATGTCCGGTCCGCGACGCTCGGACGGATCACGGGGATCGGAGCGGTGAACGCCTCATTAAGCGCGGGTTCAAGCCGGCCGCTCTAGCTCTCTGGACTGCCGATGCGGCCGAACGGGCCGTCACGGCGCCGGGAGATCCCGCCATGACCACGTCCCTTACCACCGCGTCCCTGGTGCGCGGCCTCGCCCTCGCATTCTGCCTCGCCGCGGCCCCGGCGCTCGCCCAGTCGCCGGCGCCCGCGACGCCCACGAAGCCGAGCCCGACGGCGCCGGCCGCGCCCGCCACTCCCACGGCGCCGGCGAAGCCCAGCGCTCCCGTGGCCGGCGCGCCGAACGCCGCCAAGACCGCCTTGGTCGACCTCAACAGCGCCAGCGCCGAGGAACTCGACGCCCTGCCCGGCATCGGCGCGGCGCGCTCGGCCGCGATCATCAA
Organism: Methylobacterium segetis; assembly: GCF_004348265.1. Taxonomy (GTDB): domain Bacteria; phylum Pseudomonadota; class Alphaproteobacteria; order Rhizobiales; family Beijerinckiaceae; genus Methylobacterium; species Methylobacterium segetis. Next base: position 10,112 of record NZ_SMNT01000086.1, on the reverse strand, counting down.
GGGCCGCCCCTACAAGGGCAAGGACGAGCTCGTGTCCAAGAAGATCATCCCGCAGACCGTCTACGAGGGCATCAAGGACAAGGTCATCGCCAAGCAGAAATAGGCGGTGGCCGCCCCGCCCGGCCCGCCTCCCGCGGGCCGGGCTTGCGGGCGGGAGGCGCGGATGATAGGCGGCGAAAACCGCTTGTCCCCCAAAGACCTGACCTGATGCCCGCCTCACCGACCATCCGCGTCCATCGCGGCGACCTGCCGGCCGACTACGAGGCGGGCCCCGCCATCGCCATCGACACCGAGACGCTGGGCCTCAACCCCCATCGCGACCGGCTCTGCGTCGTGCAGATCTCCCGCGGCGACGGCAGCGCCGACGTCGTCCAGATCCTGCCCGAGGGGCCGGCGCCCGAGGTGCTGCAGCGGGTCCTCGCCGACCCGGGCGTCCTCAAGATCTTCCACTTCGCCCGCTTCGACCTCGCGGTGCTGTTCCAGTATCTCGGCGTGATGCCGGTGCCGGTCTACTGCACCAAGATCGCTTCGAAGCTCGCCCGCACCTACACGGACCGGCACGGGCTCAAGGACGTCGTGCGCGAACTCGTCGGCGTCGATCTCTCGAAGCAGCAGCAATCCTCCGACTGGGGGGCGGAGGCCCTGAGCCAGGCTCAGGTCGAGTACGCGGCCTCCGACGTGCTCCACCTGCACGCCGCCCGCGCCCGTCTCGACGCGATGCTCGCCCGCGAGGGCCGCACAGACCTCGCCCAGGATTGCTTCGACTTCCTCCCGACCCGCGCCCGGCTCGACCTCGCGGGCTGGGCCGAGATCGACGTCTTCGCCCATTCCTGAGGAGGGCGGCCGGGGCGTGCGGCGACGCACATCGCCACGGGAGAACGGGATGCTTCCTCCCGCAACCGCGCGTCATGGTTGAACATTCGGAAACGCTCAGGCCATAACTTCGCCACCGGCCGGGCGCATCCGGCTCCCGCCGATGCAGGGTGAGTCTGCTGCGCGGCGGGAAACGCGCGTGAGGCAGCCCGGACCGTGATCAGCCGGGCGCATCCCTTCGGGAAAGTCATGCCAGTGGTCGAGGCCGTCGAGACGAGGGAGACCGCGAGCGGCGAGAGCGCGCGCCGGAGGCGGGCGCATGCCCGCGCGCGCAACCACAGCGCCCGGGTGCGCTGGCTGCGGCTCGTCATCCCGGTGGCGACGGGCGGGGCCGGGCTCTTCCTCGCCGCGGCTCTCCTCAATCCCTTCGGCGGCGCCGTGCCGGCCGTCTCGGTCGGCCCGGTGAGCCTGACGGGCAGCAAGGTCAAGATGGAGAACCCGCGCCTCTCGGGCTTCCGCAAGGGCGACCGGGGCTACGAGGTCACGGCGGCCGCGGCCCTCCAGGACATGCGTCGGCCGAGCCTGATCGAGCTGGAGGCCATGCGCGGCCACATCGCCACCGACGACAAGGGCGGCATCGCCCGGCTTGAGGCCGCGACCGGCCTGTTCGACACCGGCCGCGAGGCGCTGACGCTGGAGAAGGACATCCGGCTCTGGACCGACAAGGGCGAGGAGATCCGGCTGCGCTCGGCCGCGGTCGATTTCAAGGCCGGAACGGTGAAGTCGCGCGAGCCCGTCACCGTGACGGTGCCGAGCGGCTCGGTGACCGCCGACAGCCTCGACGTCGTCGATAACGGCAAAGTGATCTCCTTCGTCGGCAACGTGCGCACGCTGTTCCAGGCCCCCGAGAAGGACACGGGCGAGACGGGCGGCGCCCGTATCCGCACCTCGGCGGCCGAGCCCGCGGACGGGCGCCGATGAGGCGGCACCTTCCCCTCGCGCTCGCGGCCCTCCTCGCCGCCGGGCTGGCTGCCGGGCCGGCCCTCGCCCAGAAGCCCGCCGCCCCCACGGCCCCGGCCGCGCCCCGCAAGGAGAGCGCCGCGCCGCTCGGCGCCCTCGGCGGCGGCGGCAAGGACCCGATCAAGATCGACGCCGACCGGCTCGACGTGTTCGACCGCGAGAACAAGGCGGTGTTCGCCGGCAACGTCGTGGCGGTCCAGGGCGACAGCACCATCCGCTGCTCCAGCCTGACCGTGCACTACAAGCGCGGCAAGGAGGCGAAGAAGGCGGACGATGCGCCCGGCGAGGAGGCGGCCGAGAAGCCCTCGATGGCCGAGAACGGCATCCAGAAGGTGGAGTGCGCCGGCCCCGTCACGGTGGTGCAGAAGGATCAGGTCGCCACCGGCGACAACGCCGTGTTCGACCAGACCGCCCGCCGCATCGTGCTGACCGGCAACGTCGTGCTCAGCCAGTGCCAGAACGTCACGCGCGGCTCGCGCCTCGTCTACGACATGGGCACGGGCCGCGCCAACATGGACCCCGTCGCGGGCGGGCGCGTCTCGGCCCTGTTCGTCCCGGGCGAGAAGGCCGACGCCAAGGGCGGTGCCAAGGGCTGCCCCCCGCCGCCGAACCTCGCCAAGCCGGCCGCCAAGCCCGCCGAGGGCGCCGACCAGCCCGCCGGGAAGGCGCGGGCCCAGGCTCCGTGATCCCCCCTTGAGCGCCTCGACCCTTCCCCTCGAGCCGGCCCAGGTCCTGCGGCCGCCCGCCGACCGGCGCGCTGCGGGCGCTGCCGCGCGGGTGCGGGGCCCCTCGCTCCTCGGCCGCCTCCTCGGCCGCGGGCGGACCGCGCCGGAGACGGGCGCCGACGGCGCGCCCGCCGCCGAGGGCGGCCCCGGCATCCTCTGCGTGCGGGGCCTGCGCAAGAGCTACGGCAGCCGCACCGTGGTGCACGAGGCGGGGCTCACCGTGCACAACGGCGAGGCGGTGGGGCTGCTCGGGCCGAACGGGGCGGGCAAGACCACGATCTTCTACATGATCACCGGTCTCGTCTCGGCCGACCAGGGCCACATCACCCTCGACGGGATGCCGATCACCCACCTGCCCATGTACCAGCGGGCGCGGCTCGGCATCGGCTACCTGCCGCAGGAGGCCTCGATCTTCCGCGGGCTCACCGTCGAGGACAACATCCGGGCGGTCCTCGAAGTGGCGGAGCCCGACCGGAAGGAGCGGGCCCGCAAGCTCGACGCGCTGCTCGAGGAATTCGACATCACGCGCCTGCGCAAGTCGCCCTCCATCGCCCTGTCGGGCGGCGAGCGGCGGCGCTGCGAGATCGCCCGGGCGCTCGCCTCCTCGCCGAGCTTCATGCTCCTCGACGAGCCCTTCGCCGGCATCGACCCGATCGCGGTCGGCGACATTCAAGACCTCGTGAAGCACCTGAAGCAGCGGGGCATCGGCGTCCTCATCACCGACCACAACGTCCGCGAGACGCTGGGGCTGATCGACCGCGCCTACATCGCCCATTCGGGCCGGATCCTCACCGAGGGCACGCCCGAGGAGATCGTGGCCAATCCCGAGGCGCGCCGGCTCTATCTCGGCGAGGATTTCCGCCTCTAGGATCGCGATCCCGTTTCGCGACGGGGGCGCGTTGATCGCGATCATCCCGCGGCTACGCCCGCACACCACGCGGAAAGCAATCTGCCGGACACTCCGACTGTGCCGTCGCGGCCACGGCGGAATGCCGCGACGCGTCATGCGCGATCACGCTTTGACGCGCCCGGGCACTGGGTCTAGATCTGGATCTCGGGAAAGAAGCAAGAAACGTGCCGCCCCTCGCGGCAGGGATCTGCACGTCGCATCGGAGAATCGGGGCTTCGCGATGAGTTTGCTGCAACGGCTGGAGATGCGCCAGGGTCAGGCCCTGGTGATGACGCCGCAGCTCCTGCAGGCCATCAAGCTGCTCCAACTCTCCCAGCTCGACCTCGCGGCCTATGTCGATGCCGAGCTGGAGCGCAACCCCCTCCTGGAGCGCGTCGACGGCGAGGGGCACGAGACCCCCGAGGCGACCTCCGATACGGCCTTCGAGGGCCGAGAGGGCGGAGAGGCCGCGGACGGGGAGGGCGGCGAGCCCGAATCCTGGCTCAGCCAGGACCTGAACCCGAGCCGCAGCGAGATCGAGGGCGATTTCGACACGCGCCTCGACAACGTCTTCCCCGACGAGAACCCGAGCCCGGCCCGCGAGGCGGCCTCCGGCGACATGCTCTCGCTGACGCCCGCCCCCTACGGCAATACCGGCGGCAGCTTCGACGGGGAGGCGCCCGATTTCGAGGCGACGCTCACGGCCGAGACGTCGCTGCGCGAGCATCTCGCCGCGCAGCTCGATCTCGCCACCCGCGATCCCGTCGAGCGCCTGATCGGCGGGTTCCTGATCGACGCGGTCGACGAGGCGGGCTACCTGCGGGACTCGATCGACGCGGTCGCCGAGCGGCTGGGCACGAGCCTCGACACGGTGGCCCGGATCCTCAAGCTCGTCCAGGGCTTCGATCCGGCCGGCGTCGCGGCGCGCGACCTCGCCGAGTGCCTCGCGATCCAGCTCCGCGAGAAGGACCGGTTCGATCCCGCGATGCAGGCGCTCGTCGCCCGCCTCGACCTCGTCGCCAAGCGCGACTTCCCGGCGCTGCGCCGGCTCTGCGGCGTCGACGACGAGGACCTCGTCGAGATGCTGGCCGAGATCCGCCGCCTCGATCCCAAGCCCGGGCGCGCCTTCGGCGGCAGCGCCGTCGAGGTGCTGATCCCGGACGTGTTCGTGCGCGCGGCCCCGGACGGCTCCTGGCTCGTCGAGCTCAACGGCGAGGCGCTGCCCCGGATCCTCGTCAACCAGAGCTACTATGCCCGCGTCTCGAAGGGCTCGGTGGCCGAGGGCGACAAGGCGTTCCTCTCCGAATGCCTGCAGACCGCGAACTGGCTGACGCGCAGCCTGGAGCAGCGGGCGCGCACCATCCTGAAGGTCGCCACCGAGATCGTGCGCCAGCAGGACGGCTTCTTCGTGCACGGGGTCACGCATCTGCGCCCCCTCAACCTGAAGACCGTGGCCGAGGCGATCGGCATGCACGAGAGCACGGTCTCGCGGGTCACCTCGAACAAGTCGATCGGCACGAGCCGCGGCACGCTGGAGATGAAGTACTTCTTCACCGCGGCGATTCCGGGCGCGGCGGGCGCGGCCGCCCATTCCTCCGAGGCGGTGCGCCACCGGATCAAGCAGCTCGTCGACGGGGAGACGCCGAGCGACGTGCTCTCGGACGACGCGCTCGTGCAGAAGCTGCGCGACGAGGGCGTGGACATCGCCCGCCGCACGGTGGCGAAATACCGCGAATCCCTGCGGATTCCCTCCTCGATCGAGCGGCGGCGCGGAAACTTCGCCCCGGCCCTGCGCTAGGTCCCTGACTCGGTCCTGCGCCCCGTCCTTGGCTTGGCCCTTCGCTCGGCCCTTGGACCCGGCGGGCCCGGACGGCTTCGGCGCGCGTTGACTTCTGAAGGCGGCAATCCTTAAGTCGCGGGCAACCACATCGAGAGACCGGAGGAATCATGGGGTCATTGCGCGTCACAGGCCATGGCCTGGACCTCGGCGAGGCCCTGCGCGGGCGTGTCGAAGAGCGGATGGCCGCCACCCTCTCGAAATACCTCGACAGCCACATGAACGGGACGTGCTCCGGGCACGTCACGCTGCGCCGCGACGGCACCGCCTACCGGACCGATTGCGTGCTGCACCTCGTCTCGGGGCTCACGATCGAGGCCTCCTCCGCCGCCCACGATGCCCGCGCGAGCTTCGAGCAGACGGCCGACCGGCTGGAGAAGCGCCTGCGCCGCTACAAGCACAAGCTCAAGGACCACGGCGCCGCCGAGCATAACGGCGCCACGGTCGAGGCGGCCTACGCCGTCTTCGCCGCGCCCGTGGAGGACCCGGAGGAGGAGGTCCACGAGGACGTTCACGAGGAGGGGGAGGGCGCGGCCCACCCGCCGGTCGTGGCCGAGAGCACCAAGACCCTCAAGCGCCACTCGGTCAGCGAGGCGGTCACCGCCCTCGACATGACGGGCGCGCCGGTCCTCGTCTTCGTTCACGCTGGCACCGGGCGCATCAACGTCGTATATCGGCGCAGCGACGGAGCGATCGGCTGGGTCGATCCGCCCGACGCCGCGTCCTGAAACCGACGCGCGGGAGCGAGGCCGGAACCGGCCTCGGACACCGCTCATTGACCAAAGGGCCGGACGAGTCCGGGCAAGGGGCCGGGCCCGCGGTACCAAACTCACTGCGCGGGGTCCGGAGCGGACCCGGCCGACGGGGCAGCGGTCCTCCATGTCAGTGCTGGAATTCCTGGATCCGAATTCCGTGATGCCGTCGCTACGCGCCCGCGCCAAGAAGCAGGTCCTGCAGGACCTGAGCGCCCAGGCCGTGCGCCGCCTGCCCGCCCTCGACGAGCGGGAGGTGTTCGAGACCCTGCTGCAGCGCGAGCGCCTCGGCTCGACGGGCATCGGCGACGGCGTCGCGATCCCGCACGGCAAGCTGCCGGGCCTCGACCGGTTGTTCGGCCTCGTCGCCCGCCTGGAGCGGCCGGTCGATTTCGAGGCGCTCGACGGGCAGCCCGTGGACATCGCCTTCCTGCTGCTCGCCCCCGAGGGCGCGGGCGCCGACCATCTGAAGGCGCTGGCCCAGGTCGCCCGCATCCTGCGCGAGCCCGGCATGCTGGAGCGGATCCGCGCCGCCCGCGACGCGAGCGCCCTCTACGCGCTCCTGACCCACACCTCCGCCTCGCAGGCCGCGTGAGAGCTCTCCCTTGACCCGACCGCTCCTCCGCCGCGCGGGCGCGCTCGCCGCCCTGCTCGTCCTCGCCGCCCCGGCCGCCCGCGCCCAGGGCGGGGACACGGCCTGCCCGCGCGACCTCCTCGTCGCCCAGTCCATGCAGCGGCAGGCGATCGACCAGCTCGAGCAGGCCGAGGGCGACGACGCCTCCCGCTGCCGGATCTGGCGCCGCCACGTCGAGACGATGCGGCGGGTCGCGAGCGTCTACGGGCGCTGCCTGTCGGGCGGCGAGCGCACGGAGCGGCTCGCCCAGGTCCAGGGTTCGGAGAAGGAGTTCGGGGGCCTGATCAAGACCCGCTGCCGGGGGATGTGAGCGGACCCGGCGGGCCGGTGGTCAGTCCAACCCGCGCGGGATGGGCTCGGCGACCATCTTCACGGGCTTGCCGCGGCCGATGATCACCGCCGCGTGGGAATATTCCGGATCGGCCTCGAAGCGCGTCCGCAGCCAGGCCACGAGGAACTTCACGTATTCTGCCGCGAGCAGCCGGGCGGCCGGCGGGTGCTGCCACCAGCGGCCGGCGTCGAAGCCCTCCGCCACGACGGGGTGGGGCACCACCCGGTCGCTGCCGGTCAGGGCGTGGTCGAGCTCGATCAGGGTGCGCGGCATGTGGTAGTTCGAGGTCACCACGGCCACGGTGTTGAAGCGGTTCCGCTGCATCCAGCGGCGGGTCTCGATGGCGTTGCCGATCGTGTTGCGCGCCCGGTAGTCGAGGTCGACGCAGCACTCGATCCAGTAGCGCTGGCTCGGGTTGAGGCGGGCGATCTCGTCGCGGCTGGTGCGCTCGTTGACCCCCGTGATGAGGAGCCGCCGGCCGTAGCCGCCCGCGAGGAGGTCGATCGCCTCGCCGATGCGCTCGGCGCCGCCCGTCAGCGCGACGATCCCGTCGGCGCGGCCCGGCGGCACCCGCTCGGTGCGCTCGAGGCAGGCGACGAAGGCGAGGAAGCCCGTGAGCAGCGAGACGCAGCCGAGGCCGCCGAACCCGAGGAGAACCGTCGCGACGAGGCCCCGGCGCGGCGCGGGCGCCGCGGCGGCCGGGCGGCGGGCCGACCGGCCTGCCGTGGCCCGGCCCGCTTCCTGCCAGGCCCAGCCGAAGGCCTCGGCCGGCCTCATGTCGGGAACGCGTGGCATCCGCGGGCTCATACTCCCAGACCATAGCGCCGATTGCGGCGCCGGAGAGGCAAGTATTCCGCTCCTCCAAAGGTTCACAAAGGGTTAACGATCCCCGCAAGCCCGTAGGCCCGCGGAGGAATCGCGCCCGCGGGCGGCTCGCGCGTGCGGGCCATCTGCGGGAACGAACCACGTGCGGGACCGAACCACGTGCGGGAACGGATCCCCGGGCTCCCCTCAGGCCAGGAAGCGCCGCACCGTGAGCCGGGAGACGATGCCCGTGACGATGGAGGCGATGACCCCGATGAGGAGCACGCTGGCATAGCCCCGCCAGCCGATGTGGAAGGCGCCGAACAGGGCCTCGATCTCGTCGCCCGCCGGCCCCGAGCGCCAGGCGCGGGCGACGAGGCCGGCGAGCGCGAAGACCGCGAGCGCGAGGCCCGCCCCGATGGCGCCCCCGCGCAGGCCCAGCCCGAAGAAGCGGCGCTGGAAGGCCCGGGCGATGTAATCGTCGTCCGCGCCCACGAAGTGGAGCACCTCGACCACCTCGCGGTTGCCCGCCATCGCGCCCCGCGTCGCGAAGGCGACCGCGAGGCCCGTCGCGATCAGGACGAGGGTGACGATGCCGATTCCGGCCCCGACGAAGGTCGTCGCCATGGTCGAGAGCCGCTGCTGCCAGAGGGCGTGGTCGTCGAGGCTGGCGACGCCCGGCAGGGCCTCGCCGAGCGCCGCGCGCAGGTGCTTGAGGTCGGGCGCCGGGGTGTCGCCGAGCTTCAGCGTGATGAGGCGCGGCACCGGCAGGTCCGACAGGTCGAGGCCGCTGCCGAGCCAGGGTTCGAGCAGGCGCTCGGCCTCGGCCTTCGAGAAGACGCGGGTCGCCCGGATGCCGGGCTCGGCCTTGGCGAGCGCCTCCGCCCTGGCGATGTCGGCGTCGATGTCGCGGCCGGGGCCGGGGCGGACCTGGATCGTCACCTCCTGGGCGACCGCGCCCTGCCACTGCTCGGCGCTCGAGGCGACGATCTCGGCCGCCCCCGCGCAGAGGGCGGCGAGGAAGGTGAGGATGGCGATGACGGCGGCGAGCGAGCGGCTCGCGGCCGAATCCGTCGGGACCAGCGGCGCGTTCCGGCGCAGGGTCGGGGGCAGGGCGGGCTCGATGGCCGGAGCGGCCGGGTTCGGGGAGGCGGCCATCAATCCTCGATCCGCAGGCGTCCCTGCCCCAGCACCATCCGGCGGGTCGGGAAGAGCTCCATCAGCCCGAAATCGTGCGTGGCGATGATGACGGAGGTGCCGAGCTTGTTCAGCTCCACGAAGAGCCGCAGGAGCCGGCGGCCGAGTCCGGGATCGACGTTGCCGGTCGGCTCGTCGGCGAGCAGGAGTTCGGGCCGGGCGATGAGGGCGCGGGCGATGGCGGCGCGCTGCTTCTCCCCGCCCGACAGGAGCGGGGGCAGCACGTGCATGCGCTCGCCGAGGCCCACCCAGCGCAGCAGCTCGACCACCTCCGCCCGGTAGCTCGTCTCGGCGCGGCCCTGGACGCGCAGCGGCAGCGCCACGTTCTCGTAGGTGGTCAGGTGGTCGAGGAGCCGGAAATCCTGGAACACGACGCCCATGCGGCGGCGCAGGCCCGTCAGCGCCTCGCTGGAGATGCCGCTCACCTCCTCGCCGAAGACCGAGACGAGGCCCCGCGTCGGGCGCACCGAGAGCAGGATCAGGCGCAGGAGCGTGGTCTTGCCCGCGCCCGAGGGGCCGGTGAGGAACTGGAAGGAGCGCGGCGCGATGCGGAAGCTCACGTCCGAGAGCACCTCCGGCCCAAGGCCGTAGCGCATCCCGACATTCTCGAACTGAACCACCGGCTCCTCGGCGCCGGAGAGGAGGCTGCCTGTCTTCACCCGTTCGCCCGCCCCCTGGTGCCTGCCTGCGCGTCCCGTGGATTGACCCCGCGGGGCGCGGATTTTCAAGCCCCCGTGCCGACCGCACCCTCGGGCCGCGGCTTCACCGGGGATTAACCCTGTGCCGCGAGAACCATGTGCGTGGATTCTGAACGGGCGGCAACCGCCGATTCGGGGCCGGAGGCCCCACACCCCTGCTGATCGTCTGCCCCGCCTGCGCGAGCGAGTACCGGATCGAGGCGGACCGCGTCGGGATGGAGGGCCGCTCGGTGCGCTGCGCGGCCTGCCGCGAGGCGTGGTTCGTCAGCCCCGCCGACGTGCTCGCCGGGCGCAGCGCCGAGCTCGAGGCGGAGTGGGAGGCCGCCGCCTCGCCGACGGGGTCCGGCCCCGAGGCCGGCGCGCCCGCCGGGGGGCCGATCGTCGAGAACGTGCCGCCGCGCCCGGCGCCGAA